>JAUTCQ010000015.1:0-300000 GCA_030673845.1 Verrucomicrobiota bacterium JB022 | reverse complement strand
CGAGCCGGCCAACGAAGGCCAGCTGCAGGCCCTCATTCCCAGGCCAGCTAAAGGGAATGTCTCGCGACACCTGGTAGGGGTTGCGGACGACTTCGCTGACGGGCGCAACTGCGACAAACTGCCGGTAGGCACCGCGCTGGTTGCTTTCGCTAACCCAAAAGGCGGCGGCCGCGCGCTCCAAGGCCTTGGCTCCTCGCGAGATGACAGCTTCATCGGGCCAGATCGACTCGATGAACGAGTGGCAGAGATGCGCGTATGGGATGCCCAACTCGTAGGCGGCCTCCGTCCAAACGGCAGGCGGCACTTGGTAGCCGTTGTTGATCAGCAACAGGTCTGGCCGGAGCTTGGCCAGAAAATGCTGGGGATTGGGCGTAGTCAGCCTCTCCGGCGAGCGCACCAGCCGGAAGACTTTCGGCAGGCGGCGCCAGTGGTGCAGCTGTACGCCCTCGCCTTGCAGCTTCTGGAGGGCCGGCACCGTTACCCCCGGGTGCAGCATCGTGCAGGCAGAGACTTGGTGGCCTTGCCGGACGAGATGGCTGGCCGCATCGGCCCACAGCAATTCGCTGCCCCCCCAAGGGGTGCCGTCCATCGTGCTGAGCATCAGGATATGTGCCATAGAGGAAGGGGGCCTTTAGGTCTCGGTCGATTGAGGGACAAGTGTAGCGGGAGGTAAACGGTCAATCGGCATCACCTCCGCCTCACTGAGCGCAAGGACTTCCTTGAGCTCCAGCGGCAGGTCGATCGCCTCCCAAGGGAAGGGAAAACGATAGCTGGGGATATCGAAATAACGCGGGAAGTAAAAGCAGGCCGAAGAGAGCATCGAGATGACGCCGGCCAGGCTCGGCACCGCGAAAGCCACTTCGGCCGGTGCCATGTCCAGATCGGGCGCGCGCCGCAATTCCTGATCGTCAAACCGGCTGATCAGCTTTTCCGTCAGCGAGGCAGCGGCCCGAGGGTGTGGTTTCCAGTAAACCTGGTAGCCGAGGTCGATCACATGGCGAAGCCACTGGATCGTGAGGTCTTCTACCGCTGCAGCCTGATCGCCCATGATCGCATGCAGGTTGTCGCCCAGGAAGAGCAAGGTGGGCTGATCGAATTCCGGGGGCTGGTAGCCAATGAGCTGGCGGAAGGCTTCCACCTCTGCCTGCAGGATCTCCGGGCGAATAAGCTCTTGCGGATGCCCGCGCGCAAAGTCAGGCAGCAAGTCGTTGAGGAGGCCGTAATAGCGGGTGAGCGGCAGGGAATTCTTGAATTGAAGCCGCCGCAGGACTTTGCGGTACAGCTTTTGATTCACCCCAAACAATGGCGTAAGCGCGGAATGTGTGAGGGCGGGCCCTGTGATCGCCGCAAGCTGGCCCACCCTGCTGCGTCCCGCCGTGCGGGGCAAGGTGGAGAAGGTCGGGGCATACGTCACCAGCCCATCTTCGATCCCCCAGCACCGGCAACCCGGGCTGATCAGATTGACGCACCGGACGGGAGGCTCTGTCGGGAAACAGGTCCAAAAATCACTGTATCCGCTCGCGCCGCGACGTCGCATCAACGCGAGGAAGAACTGCAACAGCTCGTGATCCCAGGCGGCAGTATAAGGGACGTCGATGACTTCGACGCCCGGAAACCCCAGGCGGCACAGCTCCGCCAGGCGCTGCCGGAACTCCGGAGAAGATCGGCCGCCGCTAACCGCGACGACCCACTCTTCCGGCGTCACCGTCTGCCCCTGCTGGGCCAACACGGCACGTGCCAGGATGAGATGCCACGTGCCGGTGATCCACAGGATCTTGAGCTTGTGCTGAGCCATCTTAGCGGGGCTGCCACTTCAACTTCTTGCGCTGCACTTCTTCGATCGGCAGCACTTCCTGCTTCTTGTAGGTAAGGGCCTGGTGGGTGGCGCGGAGGTCGCGGCAGAGGCGGCGAATACCGTCGGGCTCAAGCGAGGCCGCGTGGTCGGTACCCTTCCAGGTGCGGTCGAGCGTGTAGTGGCGCTCGATCCATTCGGCGCCCAGGGTGTACCCAGCGATGTCCACGGAAATGCCGAGGTGGTGACCGGAGAAGCCGATGCTCTTCACGCGCTCGGCGAAAGTCTGGCGCAGGCGGGTGATTTCCAGCAGGCAGATGTCTTCGAACGGCACGGGATAGCCGGAGGTGCAGGCGTAGAGCACGAGGCTCTTGGCACGGCCACGCTCTTCGAAGAAGCGGACGACCTTCTCTTCTTCCTCATGCGTCGTCATGCCAAAGGAGAGGTGGACTTCGCCTTCGTAATGCTCGCAGAGGTAGCCGAGCATCTCCCAGTGCATGTTGCAGGCAGAGGGGATCTTGATCAGCTGGGGGTTCAGCGGCACGATCTCGCGGGCCGAAGTGGTGTCCCAGACCGAGGTGCTGTAAACGAGGCCGAATTCCTCGCACCAGTCCTTGAGCTGGCGGTGCTGATCGGCATCGAGCTCGAGAAATTCGCGGTGCTCACCATACGTCTTGCCATAGGCGTGGATGGGATTGGGGTGCGGGGCGGCATACTGCTCAGGCGTGAGCAGCTCGCGCGGGTTGCGCTTTTGGAACTTCACGACGTCGGCCTTGCAGAAGATGGCCGCGGTCGCGATGAGTTCGCGCGCAATGTTCATATCGCCCTTGTGGTTGCAGCCCACTTCGGCGATCACCCGGGGGGTGCGGTATTCAATCGGTAAGCTCATGACGATTCCAGAGAGATAAGGTTAGGCGTTCAGGTGTTGCAGCAACAGGTCGCACAGCTCACGGATCGCACCGTGGCCGCCTGCGCGCGAAAGGATGAAATCGGCGGCCTGTTTGGCCTCCGGATAGGCGTCGGCCACCGCCACGCCGCAGCCCGCCCGTTTGAGGCAGTCCGCGTCGTTGAGGTCGTTGCCCACGTAAATGACTTGTTCCCAGCCCCAGCCGCGCTCCTGCAGCCAGGCATTGATGGCCGCCGGCTTGTCGTCGATCCCTTGCATCACGGGCAACTTCAGCTTTTGGGCGCGGGTGGTGACGACCGGGTTTTGCTCCTTGGAGACGATCATCAGCGCAAGGCCGGTCTCCTTGAGGTTGGACAGGCGCAGGCCGTCGGAGCGGTTGCAGGCGACGGATTCGATGCCGTCCTGGTTGACCCATACGCGGTTGTCGGTAAAGACGCCGTCGAAGTCGAACAGCACCGCCTTCAGGTCTTTCGGGAAGGGGAGGCTGCTCGCGTCTTCCTTGGCAAAGTGGGCCAGCGCCTCGCAGACGGCGAAGTCGGCCGGGTCGTCGATCTCCCAGGCACGCTCGCCCGGCACGGGGTAGATGGCCACGTGACCGAAGAAACGGTGCCGGTATTTGCGAAAGCCGGCTACGCTCATGGCGTAAATGGCACCCGTCTCGCGATACTCGGGCTGGCGATCCTGCCGGCGCGGGCGGAAGCTGCGGTCGTGGTTCACGCCCACTGCGTTGCCGTTTTCATCGCTCTTCCACAGAAAGCTGTGGCTGGGCGTGGCGCTAAAGGAGACGTCGGCATTTTGCTGCGCGCGCAGCTCCAGGCAGGCGTCGATATCGGCCGCCGTCGTGAGCGGCGAGGTGCATTGGAGAAAGACGAGCACCTCCGGGGCCTGGCCTTCGCGGCGCTCGATCTCGTCGAGCGCGTGCAGGAGAGCGGACTCGCTGCTGGCGGTGTCGCTGGCGAGGTCGGCCGGGCGCATCACGACTTCGGCCCCCCACTCGCGGGCGTGGCGAGCGTAGTCGGGGTCGTCGGTCGAGACGTAAACGGCATCGATGTGCTGGGAAAGGCGAGCCGCCTCGATGTTGCGTTGCAAGATGGGGCGCCCCGCGACAGGGCGCAGGTTCTTGTGGCGGATCCCCTTGGATCCACCCCGTGCAGGAATGACGGCGACGGTGCGAGAGTTCATAGAGATTGCTGCTGCAGCCACTGTGCTAGTGGCGCAAAGCAGGCTTCAGGGGTGTAGGTGGCAAGGAAGAAATTGCGGCAGTCCTTTTCCCAGCGCGCCAGCGTCTCCGGAGACAACATAATCTCACTAATCTTGCCGCCAAAATGCTTCGGCTCCACTGCCGCAATGCCGGATGGCAGGTCCATCCCTTGCGCGCCAACCGGAGAGGTAAGCAAGGCCTTGCCATAGCTGAGGGCCTCCACGTTCTTAATCTTGAGACCGCTGCCATACAGCATCGGGTTGATGACCAAGGCCGCGCGCGCATAGAAAGGCTCAAGATCCTCCACTCGACCGTGAAACGCCACGCCCTCGGAGGCGAGCAGCCCAGCTTCCAAAGTGCCGCAGACGGTCCCGCAGACATCCAGTTGCAGATGCGGGTGCCGCGCCTTCAACGCAGGCCAAGTCGTCTGCAAAAAAGCCTCCAACGCATTGACGTTGGGCCTTGCCTTGGAGCCCACAAACAATAAGCGATGCGCCTCCTTCCGCGCTGGATTGACAAAGCGAGGCTCGTAGGCCTGTGGGACCGAGATAACGGGCTTACCGGGCAGGAGCGACGCGATCTCGGCAGCCTCTTCCGGCTGAATGCCCACTACAAGATCGGCCAGGCTCCAGAGATAGGCTTCTTCGGCCTGTGTAATGCCTGCCTTTGCAATCAAACCAAGCTCCACTTCATGTTGTTGGCGGCGCCAAATGATGTCGTGGGTATCCAGTACAATCGAAATTGGCAGCTTGCCCCGAGCCACATACAGATTAGGGAGCTGCGATACGTATTCACAAAAAACTAACGACGGGCGTAACTGGCGTAAGACGCGACGATAACGAAAGACCTCGTCGATGCGAGTATCCCTCGAACACTTCTCGTTCAACCCTGCATTGCGAGCCCAGTAATAGCCCATCCTGCCTTTGAACTTTCGGACAAGCGCAGGAGTCTTCGTCTGGCGTATAGAGCCTATATGCGCAAAAACATGTTCATAAGGAGGTTGACCAACTCTGTCGGGGTGGATTGCAAATGAAGGCGTTACCAATGAGACACTCATTTGCTGAGCAAGCCATTTTCTGACCGCTTCGACCCGCTGCAGGGAGCCTGTCTCGGCCGGCCAAGCAACCTGAGGGTAGAGGATGAGCGCGCGAGGTTTCATGCTTGTTTTGCAACCGCCTTCCGCACGGCGTTCTCTACAACCTCACAAAAAGCGCTGAACGTAAATTTTTGATCGACGACTTCTCGCCCGCTTTCAGCCAACGCTTGGCGGCCCTGGAAATCACTCAGCAGCTCAATACATCCCTGTGCGAAGGCATCATCCTTATCTCCTACCCAAACATGGTTACGATGATATAGATCTTGCGAAAGGCCCTCATGGGCGTGATGAGTCAAGACACAAGTGCGCCCGTAGGCGAGCGACTCCAGAATCTTGATCTTGGAACCTCCACCCCAATAGACTGGGCAGACTGTGAAGGCACAGCGGGCATATTCAGTTCTCAGGTCATCGACAAAGCCCACCACATCCACCCCTTCGATTCGCCCCCAAGCCTCCTGGTCTTCCGGGCGGATGAAGGCTCCCACAATTCTGAGCCGAACTCCCGGGACTGCCGCCATGACGGTAGGCCATACGTTGAGGAGAAAACGATTAAGCCCTTGACGATTGGGTTCATAGCCGAGTTGGCCTACAAAGAGCAGATCTTTGGACTCAACTACAGGCGGCGCGAGAGGGGGTATTACTCCCTGCAAAAAGTGATACGGTATGTTTGGCAGTAGCCAACTGGGAGTGGGCTCAATCAGCTTCTGATCGGCTGGATTGACAAGAAAAGCACCGACCGAGTGGTGCAGGACCTCAAGCATTAGCTGCCTCATCTTGCCCACCCGATATTTATGGCTTGCCCAGATGAATCTGCTAATCTGCGCCTCCTGTTCCAAGCGAAGCCGTAAAACCTCGCTGTCGAGATCGTCTACGTCGACGAGGACGGGCACCGGAAAATCATTAGCATGGAGACCTGCTACGGCTGCTGGCCTCAAATAGCGGGCCACCACGAGATCGTACCCTTGGTCGAAGACATATTGCCTGACTTGACGGGCAACCGCCGGCTGGGCGGTATAGCGTTTGCGCTCCACCAAAGGTTCCCAGATCGTCTTGTGTAAAGGCTGAGGCAATCGCCGGAAAATACGATGGGCGCCACGAAAAGGCTTGGGCTCCTGCCAATGCCAGCGCCTAACCTCAGGACGAAGTGCGACCAACTCTTCCCAGCGCTCGCGCGGCGGGTAGTGGGGTGCGCATACCAGTCCAAGGTCGACCTGCCCGACCGCTTCCAGCGCCCGCAGTAACAAGCTTGTTCGCTGAGCGCCCCCAGCCCGGCTACTGGGAACCACAGGCGGAATATTGGTGAGAAGGAGGATCTTCATCGCCTAGACATTCGCGTTGGCAACCGCCGTGAAGCCAGATGCGGCGAGCGCAGAACTGACTACCCGCCGGGTAGACTCATAGGTGAATTCCTTACACACGGTTTCACGCCCCACCTGTGCACAGCGTTGGCGCAGGGCACCGTCCTGAAGCAAGGTCACGCAGCCGGCAGCAAATTCCGCGTCATCGTGCCCTACCCAAAGGTGCTCACGGTGACGCAGGGAGGTCGCGTAGGCTTCGTGCGCATGCGGTGAAATGACACAAGTACGCTGATAAGCAAGCGATTCGAGGATCTTGATTTTTGAGCCCCCACCCCAGTATACGGGGCAGATAGAAAAGGCGCAGCGCGCGTACTCCGCTTCGAGGTCTTCTGCAAATCCAATCACATCCACATTCTCGATCTCCGCCCAGCGACTGCCGTCTTCTGGTTTAAGGAACGAACCTACCACCCGCAACCGAGCACATGGCTCTTCCCCCAGCACCTGCGGCCACACCGCTTGCAAAAAGTAGTTGAGGCCATCCTTGTTTGGCCCGTAGCCGAGGTTGCCGACAAAGAGAATATCCTGACTGCCGGAAACATCCGGCAATGGCTCGTTTACTCCGTTGATGAAGTGGAAGGGAATGTTGGGCAAGAACCACCCGCGCGTATCCTGAACTCGCTGGGCATCGGATGGATTCGCGATAAAGACGCCTTTCGTCCGCTTTACGTATTCGCGGATCAGGCGCTCCAGACGGGCCACCCTGGAGTTGCGCGTCCAACGGGAGAAAAAGTCCGTCTTCTGCTCCAGCTTCAGGCGCAAGACCTCGCTATCCAGATCATCAATATCAACCAGCACCGGGACAGGGAAATCGCGATCAAACAAACCGGCCACAGCGGCAGGGCGGATGTAACGTGCCACCACCAGATCGTATTTCCCCTCCACTACGCGCATTCGCACTTGGTCTCGCACGGTCGGCTGCACCTCGAAACGCCGCATCTCCACCACACTCTCCAGGAAGGATTCGCGGCTTGGAGCACTCAAAAGGCTACCGAGACGATGGGCGCCCCGAAAGGGTTTCGGCTCTTGCCACTGCACGCGGATGACCTCGGGGCGCGCCTCCTGCATCCCTTCCCAGCGCTGGCGGCTCGGAACCCCTTGCGGGCATACAAAAACGAAATCGACCTGCCCGAACGATTCCAGAGCTTTCAGGATCAGGCTCGTCCGCTGGGCGCCACCCGAGTGGTGCACAGGGAATACGGGCATGACATTGGTGAGAAACAGGATCTTCATTACCTGACGCGAGTTACAGGGAAAGCAGAGACACGATCAAGACGAACTGCATATGGCAGGTAAGCCGGCGAGGGCGAGGCTACAAATCCTTGTAGTCCATGAAGTCGTTGACCTGGATGGAGTTCAGATACCAGACGCTGGCGGAAATATCGATCCAGGTATGGATGTCGCGGCCAGTCACCCAAGGGCGCTCGATCATCTTGCACTTTTGCCCGAGCCACACCCACGGGCTGGGGCCCTTTTGCTCGTAGGCGCAGTGCTTGCGGAAGGCCCAGACACCCTGATCGTAAAAATATACCGGCGGGTAGCTCTGGCGGTTGGAGCTGACGTCAAGATCGTGAAAGGCCTTCATGTAGCCCTGCTCGTCCTGCGTCATCGCACGGAAGGGGTGGTCGTCCTGCGCCTTCCAGACGGTCGCCACCGAGTCGCAATCGTCTTCTTCCAGCATGCGGAAGGCCTTGTCGATCACGCCCGGCGTCACCTGCACCGTATTGCCCAGCAGTACGATGACGTTCTCCAGCTCAGGGTGCAAAGCCTCTACCTGTTGCACGGCATACTGGATTACATCGCGGTGCTGGCTCTCGGGGGTGGAGAGTTCGGGCGGGCGTACGAGGATCTTCGCGCCTTCCTTTTGCGCAAGGTTGCCGATCAGCTCGTCTTCGGTAGAGACGAAAATCGCGTCGGTCTCGACGGAGAGCTTGGCCGCGCGCAGGGGGTAGAGCATGACGGGGACCCCGAGGATGGGGATCACGTTCTTGTTCTGGACGGTAGTGTTGCCGCCTTTGGCCGTGAGGATGACCGCGTTTTTCATGAGCCTTTCAAGTGTAAAGCAGTCGCCGATACAGCTCTCGATACTGGCTGATGAATCGTTCGGGCGAAAATCTGGCGCGGGCCCGGCGAGCCAGCTCCTGGCGGTAGCCGGGGGTTGAGAACTCCGGGTGTTGGAGGAAAGTATGCAGCGTGTCGGCCAGCGCCTTGCCGTCGTGCGCGTTGGCGTCGAAGGCCAGGCCCACGGGCATTTGCAACACGTTCTCCAGCTCGTACACGTTGGGCGGATAGCCGATGATCGGCGCCCCCACGCAAAGGGCTTCGATGTAAGCCAGCGCGAGCCCTTCGGCGCGGCTGGGCATGACAAACGCCTTCGCGCCCGCCACCAACGCCGCCAGCTCCGCCGCTTTCTGGTGACCGTAAAAGCGAAAGGGCAGCGCATGCTGCTCCGCCGCCCCCTTGTTATCCGCGAACAGTTTGCCATCCCCGGCCAGCCGCAGCGGCGTGCCGTGCAGCGTGTGATCCACCTGGTAGGCCTCCAGCAGCAGGTCGAAACCCTTGCGGTGGTTGTGCATCAGGCCCGCAAACACAAACCCTTCCCCCAGCTCTGCCACGGGATGCGTCAGAAACTCATTCGAGCCGTAGTAGTGGATAAGCGAAGTCTTGGGTTCGAGTTCCGGGCGTTCCTTCAGCGTCTGCTCGCGCTGGCTTTCGCTTACGAAGACCACATGATCGTAAGCGTCCAGGTATGGAGTAATTGCGTTGGAGTGATTGGTAAGCACAAGAGGCAGGGTCGCATTCCCAAGCTGACGGACGATCTCCGGGAAGGCCGAGCCCGACTGGTGGTTGTGCGCAATGGCGAAGCGATCCTGCCCCAATGTTGCCTCTACGACCGTTTCGAGGGCGAAACTCGCCTCGCGGAAGGTCTGGCCGAGCCAACTGAGCGGCGCCCCGCGCGGCGGACTTTCGCGGAGCCGACGCCAGCCCCGCTTCAGCACGTCGCACCCATTGGGGTGGCAATAGGTGGGCAACAGCGTCACCGGCGTATTCTGCTCGTCGAAATAAATTTCGTGGCGCCCCTCAAACCGCTCCTGCACCTGATCGACACCGCCCCAGGGCAAGGGGAGCACAAAGGGAGACATGCCTTCCAGGTAAGAGGCGCGCACAATCGCAGCCCCGGCCTTGTCTTTGCCGCCGGTGTTTCGACTCAGCCGAAAGCTGGTGAAAAACGGGAGGATATGGAGGGCGTTGGAGGCCATGATCCGGCGCAAGCAGGAGGCGTTATCCGTTCAACTTGACCGATGGGACTTGAATGTCGCGGGCGAAGGTGGGCCCGTGGACTTCGAAGCTGTATTTCAGGTAAGCCGTATAGTGACGGTTCGCCGTGCGAGCATCGACCAAGTCGACCGTCAGGTAGTACTTGCCACGCCGCAGATACAGCGCGTCAATCTCGAACTGGAGGCGGTTCGTACCCTTTTTCAGATCGAAAGCGAGGGCCTGCTCCCGGCCAAGGGCTCCAAATACCCGCTGCACCTCGGAAGTCAGCACGAAGAAATTGGCGCTGACATCGTTCAAGTCTTCAGCAGCCTCCACCGTCAAATCGACTTGCATCCGGCTGCCATACGGCACGTGCTCCGATAGCTGCACCTCTACCTTCGTCAGAGGGGCGTTGACCCGCTCGAAGATCTCCGACTCGCCCTGGTTGATGTTGTCGCTGAAGTAGCGCCGCACAACGTGATCGAGGCTGCCCGCATCCTCCACCCGGCCTTGTTTGAGGAACAGGCCGTGCGTGCAGATCTGCGCCACCTGCTCCATGTTGTGGCTGACAAAGATTACCGCCGCCTCTTTCAGCAGCCCCGCCACACGGGTATAGCACTTGTTGCGGAAGGCCACATCGCCCACTGCCAACACCTCGTCGAGCAGCAGCACATCGGGCTGGAGCGTGCTGGCGATCGCGAAACCGAGGCGCACCTGCATACCGGAGCTGTAAGACCGCACGGGCGTATCAATAAAGGCGGCCAACTCAGCAAATTCCACAATCTCGTCGAAGCGGGCTTTGATCTCCTGCCGCGAGAGGCCGAGAATCGAACCGTTGACGTAGATATTTTCGCGCCCGGTCAGGATTGGGTTGAAACCGGCGTTGAGCGCGATCAGCGCCCCTACCCTCCCGCGCAGCTCGATCCGGCCAGTGTCGGGCTTAAGCAGCCCGTTGAGCATCTTGAGCAGGGTTGTCTTGCCCGCACCGTTGCGGCCGATCAGCCCTAGGCATTCGCCCCGCCGCAGCTCGAAGCTGACGCCCTGGTTAGCCCAAAACTCGTCGCGCCGCAGTCGGGTGCGTGGCCCCCCGTGCAGGCAGAGGTCGCTCAACGTGTCCTGCACGCCGTAGACGAGCGATCGCTTGAGGTCGCGGCAAAACTTTTTACCGACGTCTTCTGCGCGAACGAGGACTTCTCCAGCCATGGCGGAAAAAAGAGGACGCTACATGCCCAGTCGGGCGATCATGTGGGGCAGCGCCACGCGGTAGAGCAGCCAACCGACCAAAAGGAGGGCGACACTGACGGCGATGACCACCAACATATAGGGCAGCAGCGGTAAATCCATACCCAGCAACGCACTACGGGTAGTCACCACCAGCGGCATGATAGGGTTTAGATGCATCAACTGGGCCTTGAGGCCCTCCGTCGGCAGCGGAAAGATGGCGGCAGAGAGGAACATCCAGAACGTCATGATGAGCATGATGCCGCGCGCCACGTCGCTGAAGAGCACGCCGAGCGGGGTCAGGAGCGTGCTGATGCAGGTGCCCATCGCAATCAGCCCCATGCAGCCCACGCCCGCCCAGAGCCACGAGAGCGAGGGCGAGACCTGGTAGTACACCAGCACCGGCACGAGGATAACGAGCCGCACAAGGCTGTTGAAGAGCGCCATGCCCACGCCGGACAGGATCAGCGACTCACGCGGGAAGTTGATCTTGATCAGCATGTTTTGCCCCGCCGTAACCGCCCGCAAGGGGCTTTGCACGGCGTCGGCGAACATCTGCCAGATAAGGGAGCCGATGAGGACGAAAGCGGGATACGGGATCGCCGTTTCCCCGACTTGAATCGTGCCCGTCTCGCTGAGAAAAATGAAGGTGAGCGAGGTGATGACGGGTGGCAAAAAGGCCCACACGTATCCCAGCATACTTTGGCGAAACTGCGCCTTGATGTCGCGCAAGGTCAGCAGCCAGGCTAGCTCGCGACATTTGGCGAGATCGGCCCAAGCTTCAGCCAGGAACGTCCGCAGGCTCCGCAGGGGCGAATCGGGCGCGTAGACGCGCGCCGGCAAGGGCGGTTCGGCAGAGGCGGTGGACATGGCGTAACGGCAGGTGCGCCGTGGCGGAGCCTAAAGAGTGTCGTGCATGCGCAGCAGGCCGAGGTAGCGCTGGCTGGCATCGACGACGGGCAACACGTAAATCTGCTTGGCCTCCATGCGCTCGAGCGCAGTGCCGAGACGTTCGTCGGGGCCGATGGCGATGGGCCGGGGCGTCATCACCTGGCTGGCCTTGAGGTTCAAGTCGCGGTAGCGCACGAGGGCGCGGCGGATGTCCCCTTCCGTAATAATACCGGCGAGGCGGCCCTCTTCGGTCAGGCAGACCGCCCCGAGGTTCTTTTGCGTCATCGCCACCAGCACCTCGTCGAGGGTGGCCTCGGGGGTGAGTTGCGGGAGCGCCTCCGCCGGGTGCATCACGTCGCGCACATGCAGCAGCAGCTTGCGCCCCAGCGAGCCACCTGGGTGGTAGACGGCAAAGTCTTCATCCGTAAAGCCCTTGGCCTTCATCAGGGCCGCCGCGAGGGCATCGCCCACCGCGAGGGTGTTGGTGGTGGTGCTCATTGGGGCGACGCCGAGCGGGCAGGCTTCGCGTACCGCGCTGATGTCGATCACTACGCGCATCTCCTGCGCGAGCTGGGTCTGCAACTGGCCGAAGATGCCGATGAGGTCGACCCCGATCTTCTTCAGGCTGGGCAGCATCTTGATCAGCTCGACCGTGGCGGCGCTGTTGCTGAGCATCAGGACGACGTCGCCCGGGTTGACGAGCCCCAAGTCGCCATGCAGCGCCTCGGCGGCATTGAGGAAAACGGCGGGGGTGCCGGTGCTGGCGAGCGTCGCGGCAATCTTGTGGCCCACGAGGCCCGATTTGCCAAGCCCGGTCACGACGACCTTGCCCTTGGCGGTGAGGATCAGCTCGACCGCACGCGTGATCTCCTGGCGGTTGCGCGGCAGGAGGCTTTGCAGGGCTTCGATCTCGTGCAGCAGCGTGGTCTGGGCCACCTGCTCGTGCACGCTCGGCGGCTGCATCAGTTGCTCGGGGCTCAGGCCCTGCTCCATCAGGCGCGAGGCGTGGCGGAGGTCTTCCGGGGTGTCGATGCCGACGCCCGCGTAGTCCGTCACCACGGTCTGGAAATTCCACTGGTGGTCGACAAAGCGGAGCTGCTCCAGCTTTTCCTGCTGCTCCAGCGCACAGGGGGCCTGCTGGGCATACCACTGGAGGGCCGCGCGCGTGTAGCCGTAGACGCCGAGGTGGCGGAAGTGGGTGCGCTGGTCGATCCAGTCGGCCCAGCTCACGTCGCGCAGGTAAGGTGCGGTCGCGCGGGTAAAGTAGACGGCCCGACCGTCGGAGGCGCGCACAGCTTTGACCACGCTGGGGTTGAAGAGGTCGGCCCGGCTGCGGATCGGCGTCACGGCGGTCACGAGGTCGCAACCGGTGTCGCGGGCGCGCTGGAGGAGGCTGCGCAGCAGGTCGGGGTCGATAAACGGCTCGTCGCCCTGCACGTTGAGGAAGAAATCGGCCTCCAGTTCGTCGAGCAGGGCGCAGATGCGCTCGGTGCCCGATTGGCAACTGGCGGGCGTCATGCGGACGTCGCCGCCCCAACTGCGCACGAGGTTGGCGACTTCTTCGCTGTCGGTCGCGATGATGACAGGCACCTCGGGCGCCACTTGCTGGGCACGCTGCCAGGTGTGCCAAAGCACGGGTTGGCCGGCGAGGGGCAGCAGCAGCTTGCGGGGCAAGCGGGTCGAGGCCAGCCGCGCCGGGATGACGATGACGGATGAGGCGGACACGGAAAGTGTGCTCTAGGAAGCGGGCGTCGGGACGATGGAAGTCACGCCGAGCGAAGCCATGACCTCACGGAAAAACGGGTCTTGCTTCAGCTGATCGAAGTTACCTGAGGTGTGCACGCGCACGAAAAACTGCTCCTTGCGCAGGTCGAAGCCGGAGGAAAATGGCTCGGTGAAGATCGAGACCACCTTGTCGGCAAAACCCATGCTTTGGTAAGTAACGGCCTTACCGGCTGCGATGTGCCAGAAGACGACATCCACGTGTTGGCCCCGGTAGTCCATCTCGCGCCACTGGCCGTCGCGCGTCTTTGTGCTGCCGAGGTCGAGCGCGTAGGCGTTGTCGCGGCGCTGGATCGTCCAGCCGTTGTTGACCCAGCAGACATCCGGGATGTGGGTGTTGATCTGGCGCTTCGGCATCTTGCCGGGCTCCCAGTATGCCACGTAGACAAAGAAGTCCTTGCCGGAGCCCTGGTAGTGGCGAAACACGTAGTCGTCGAACTGGAGGATCTCCAGCGAAGCTTCTTCCACCGCTTCATTGGGCCCCAGCGGCACCTCTTCCATCGTCCAGCCGCCACGCGCACGCGGGAGCACTTCGGCCAGATCGCCATCGAAGGTGCGCTCAGGCGCGGGGCGCGTCTCAGCCCAGGCATACCAGCCGGCAGTCAGCAACAAGGCGAGAGCGAGCAGCGCGAGGACGGATTTCGTGAGCTTGTTCATGAGGGCGATGTCAGCTGAGGGTGAGGGTCGGAAGGTTGCGGGCGGCGCGCCAGATGCCAAGAGCCTGCTCCACCAAGGTGGGCAGCGAGGCGAGCGGGACCTGATTGGGCCCGTCGGAAATGGCTTGCTCCGGCTCCGGGTGGGATTCGACGAACACGCCGTTGGCACCCGCCGCGAGGGCCGCCCGCATCAGCAGGGGCACAAACTGGCGCTGGCCGGTGGTCTTGCCGCCGCCGGCGCCGGGCAACTGCACGGAGTGGGTGGCGTCGATGATCGTCGGGTGGTTGTAGCCGCCCATGAGGTCGAAATTGCGCATATCGACGACCAGGTTCTGGTAGCCGAAAGTGGTGCCGCGCTCGGTCTGCCAGATCTCTTCCGCGTCGGCGCCTTCGAGCTTGTCGATGACGAAGCGCATCTCGGCGGGCGAGAGGAACTGGCCTTTCTTGACGTTGACCACGCGGGAGGTCTGGGCGGCGGCGATGAGCAGATCCGTCTGGCGGCAGAGGAAGGCCGGGATCTGGAGCACGTCGCAGACTTGGCCGACGGTGGCCGCCTGGTCGGGGTAATGGATGTCGGTGAGCACGGGGAAGCCCGTCTCATCCTTCACGGCCTGGAGGATTTCGAGCCCTTCCTTCATGCCGGGGCCGCGCGGGCTGTCCAGCGAGGTGCGGTTGGCCTTGTCGAACGAGCCCTTGAAGACGATGTTGAGGTCTTGGTGGGCGGCGGCGAGGCGCTTGAGTTCGCGGGCAACCTGAAGGCTGGTGTCGAAGCTCTCGAGCGAGCAAGGGCCGGCAATCAGCAGCAGGCGTTGGGGGTCGAACAGGCTCATGCGTTGGAATGGAGGTAGCGGATCTCAGGTTCGAGATCGAGACCAAATTCTGTGCCCACCCGGCGCTGGACCTGCTCGACGAGGCGCAGCACATCGCGCGCACTGGCCCCTCCGGCGTTTTCGATCCAGTTGGCGTGCTTGGGGCTGACGATCGCCCCACCCTCCTGCAGGCCCTTGAGGCCCGCCCGGTCGATAAAGACGGCAGCGGGCGTGCCGTCGTGGATCGCCTTGAAGACGCTGCCGGCGGTGGGGCGCGTGAGGGGTTGGGTGCGTTTGCGCTGCAGCAGGTGCTCGCGCGTCTCGGCGCGAATTTCCTCCGGGTCGCCGGGGCGTTCGAGCTTCAGGCGCGCGCGCAGCACCAGCTCTTCCGTCTCCAGAATGTCGGTATAGCGGTAGCGCGCGTTGACTTCCTGCATGGTGACGGTGCGGGTGCTGCCGTCGAGCGCGATGAGGTCGGCCTCGTGGACGAGGGCCAGCATGTGGCGGGGGTCGCCTTGCTTGAAGCCGGCGTTGATCGCCACGGCCGCCCCGACCGTGCCGGGGATCCCGATCAGAAACTCGTAGCCTGCGTAACCTTCCTGCGCGGCAAACTTGGCCAGGCGTGGCAGGCTCACGCCCGCTTCGGCCTCGATGCAGTCGCCTTTGCGCCCGATCTGCTTCATAGCCTCGCGGGTGAGGACGACGAGGCCGTCGAGCCCCGCGTCGTCGACCAGCACGTTTGAGCCGCGCCCGAGCCACCACACGCGCAGCTTTTCCGCGCGCGCCCATTCGAGCAGGGCGGGCACTTCGGCTGCGCTGGGCTCAGCCAGCCAGCGCGCAGGCCCCCCGATACGCCACGTGGTGAGAGGCGCAAGGGGCACGTTTTCGCGGAGCTGGCAGGGCGCGGGGCGCACAGGCTGGGCTTTACAGGCCGAGGTTTTGCTTGAAGTAGGCGATGGTGTGCTTGAGGCCTTCTTCGAGCGGGATGGTGGGCTCCCAGCCGAGCTTTTCCCGGGCGAGGGTGATGTCGGGCTGGCGCTGGAGCGGGTCGTCTTGCGGCAGGGGGCGGTAGACGATCTTGCTCTTGCTGCCGGTGAGGCGGATCACGTTTTCGGCGAGCTGCAGGATCGTGAATTCGCCGGGGTTGCCGACGTTGACGGGGCCGGTGAAATTCTCGCAGTTCATCAGGCGCACGAAGCCGTCGATCAGGTCGTCGACATAGCAGAACGAGCGGGTCTGGCTACCTTCGCCGTAGACGGTGATGTCTTCGCCGCGCAGGGCCTGCACGATGAAGTTGGAGACCACGCGACCGTCGTCGGCCAGCATGCGGGGGCCGTAGGTGTTGAAAATGCGCACCACGCGGATGTCGACACCGCTTTGGCGGTGGTAGTCGAAGAACATCGTCTCCGCCGCGCGCTTGCCTTCGTCGTAGCAGGCGCGGATACCGATGGGGTTGACGTTGCCGCGGTAACTCTCGGGCTGCGGGTGGATCGTCGGGTCGCCGTAGACTTCGGAGGTGGAGGCTTGGAAGACGCGGGCCTTCACGCGCTTGGCGAGGCCCAGGCAGTTGTGGGCGCCGAGGATCGAGGTCTTGATCGTCTTGACCGGATTGTACTGATAGTGCACGGGCGAGGCCGGGCAGGCCAGGTTGTAGATCTGATCGACCTCAAACTTGAAGGGGTCCACCACGTCGTGGCGGATCAGCTCGAACTTCGGATTGCCCAGGTGCTGCTGCACGTTGACCTTGCGGCCCGTAAAGAAGTTGTCGAGGCAGATGACTTCGTTGCCTTCGCGCAAGAGGCGATCGCAAAGGTGGCTACCCAGGAAGCCGGCACCGCCGGTAACGAGAATACGGAGACTCATGGAATGATTAGATGAGATAAGCTAGAGTTTGAGATCGGAAAGCCAGGTCAGGTTGTCCAGATACCATTGGGCGGTAAGGCGGAAGCCTTCTTCCGGCGCCACGACCGGTTCCCAATCGAGCAGGCGGCGGGCTTTCGAAATATCCGCATGGGTGTGACGCATGTCGGAGGCGTTCACAGGCTCATGCTTGAGCGTGGCCTTGCGGCCGAGCACGTCTTCGAAGACGCGGATCATGTCCATCAGCGAGACGGGTTCGTTACCGCCGCCGAGGTTGATCACTTCGTAGCCCAAGGGGCGAGAGGCCGCGACAGTACCTCGCGCGATATCGTCCACATAGGTGAAATCGCGCGTCTGCAGCCCGTCACCGTAAATGGTGAGCGGGGTGCCGTGGTAAATCCAGTGGCAGAAGCGCAGAGGGCTCATGTCGGGCCGACCAGCCGGGCCATAAACCGTGAAGAAGCGGGTGACGCTGATGTCGAAGCCGTAAAGGTGGTGGTAGCTGTAAGCGAGGGCTTCGGCGGCTTTCTTCGACGCCGCGTAGGGCGAGATGGGGGTGTTGACGGGCAGGTCTTCGGTGAAGGGCATGGGCAGCCCGGCATAGAGCGAAGAAGTCGAGGCAATCACGATCTTGCGCGGGCCCGAGCTCTGGCGCATCGCATCGAGCACCGTCAGCAGGCCGAGCGTGTTGACTTCGAAGTAGAGCTTGGGCGCTTCCATGCTGTAGCGCACGCCCGCCCGCGCCGCGAGGTGGAAGACGGCCTCGAACGGCCCTTGCGCAAAGGCTTTGGCGATCAGGCCCTCGTCGCAAATGTCGCCCTCGTGGCAAGTAAACCCGGGAAAGCGCTGCAACTGCTGCAGCCGCCAGGTCTTGAGGCGCTGGTCGTAGTAGGCGTTGAAGTCATCGACGCCCACAACTTCATGACCATCGGCCAGCAGCAGCTCGGCGGTTTTCCAACCGATGAAGCCTGCACAGCCCGTAACGAGGTATCGACTCATAAAGAGTCACCTTGCCCCGGCGTTCAGCCCAAGGCAAGGCGGTAAAAACAAGGCTAGCGGATCATGCCTGCGGCGACCGTTTCGTTGGTGAACGGGTCGACGAGGATGATGCTGCCGGTCAAGCGGTTACGACGGTAGCTGTCGAAGAAGAGCGGGGCGGAGGTGCGCAGGGAGACGCGGCCGATCTCGTTGAGCGAGAGGTCGGTGTCTTGTTCGATCTTGTGCAGGGTGTTCACATCCACCTTGTACTTGATCTCCTGCACGACGGCCTTCACTTCCTTGCCGGTGTGGCGGAGGAGATACTTGCCGCGCGGGCTCAGCTTTTGCTTTTCGGAGAACCAGCAGAGCATCACGTCGATGTCTTGCGATACGGTGGGCTGGTTGTTCTCCTTTACCAGCATGTCGCCGCGGGAGATGTCGATCTCGTCTTCGAGGGTGATCGCGACGGAGTGCGGGTTAAACGTCTCTTCCAGCTCGCCGTCGTAGGTGTGGATGCCCTTGATCTTGGACTTGAAACCACTGGGGAGCACCACCACATCGTCGCCCTTGCGGAAGACACCACCGGCGACGCGGCCGGCGTAGCCGCGGAAGTCGTGCCACTCGTTGGAAAACGGGCGGATGACATACTGCACAGGGAAACGCGGGTCGACGTGGTTGGCATCGGTGCCGACGTAGACCGTCTCCAGGTGGTAGAGCAGCGTGGAGCCTTGATACCAGGGCATCTTGGCGCTTTTCTCCACCACGTTGTCACCCATCAGCGCGCTGATCGGGATGAAGGAGATTTCGGGGATGTCGAGGCGCGAGGCAAAGTCCTTGAAATCCTTGACGATCTTGTCGAAGGCTTCCTGCTTCCAGTCCACCAAGTCCATCTTGTTGACGCAGAGCACGACGTGCTGGATGCGCAGCAGGCTGGCGATGAAGGCGTGGCGGCAGGTCTGCTCGACGACGCCCTTGCGCGCATCGATGAGGATGATCGCGAGGTTGGCGGTCGAGGCCCCCGTCACCATGTTACGGGTGTACTGGATGTGCCCCGGGGTGTCCGCGATGATGAACTTGCGGCGCGGGGTCGCGAAATAGCGGTAGGCGACGTCGATCGTGATGCCCTGCTCGCGTTCGGCGCGGAGGCCGTCGGTCAAGAGGGCGAGATCCGTATACTCGGTGCCGCGTTGCTTGGAGGTGCGTTCGACGGCTTCGAGCTGGTCTTCGAAGATCGTCTTGGTGTCGAACATCAGTCGGCCGATCAGCGTGCTTTTGCCGTCGTCCACACTGCCCGCCGTGGTAAAGCGGAGCAGCTCCATATCGAAATAATTATCGCTCATGTGCGGAAAATGTTTGGGTGTGCGGTAGCGGACGAGGGACGGCTTAGAAGTAGCCTTGACGCTTGCGGTCTTCCATCGAGGTTTCGGAGCGCTTGTCGTCGGCGCGGTTGCCCCGCTCGGTCACACGGGCGGCGGCCACTTCGGCGATGACTTCGTCGAGGTCGTGGGCCTCGCTCAACACGGCACCGGTGATGGTGGCATCACCCATGGTGCGGAAGCGCACGACGCGCTTTTCGACCTTCTCGTCTTCGCGCGGCTGCACAAACTCGGAGACGGCGAGGATCACGCCGTTGCGGATCACGACTTCGCGCTCGTGGGAGAAGTAGAGGTGGGGCAGCGGGATTTTCTCGCGCTTGATGTATTGCCACACGTCCATCTCCGTCCAGTTAGAGAGGGGGAAGACGCGGAAGTGCTCGCCGGGGTTATACTTACCGTTGAAGAGGTTCCAGAGCTCGGGGCGCTGGTTCTTCGGATCCCACTGGCCAAAATCGTCGCGGTGGCTGAAGAAGCGCTCCTTGGCGCGCGCCTTTTCCTCGTCGCGGCGGGCGCCGCCGATGGCGCAGTCGAAGCGGTTTTCTTCGATCGCATCGAGGAGGGTCACCGTCTGCAGCGCATTCCGGCTGGCATTGGGGCCCTTTTCTTCCTGCACGCGGCCCTTGGCGATGGATTCCTCCACGCTGGCCACCAGCAGGGTGGCGCCCAGCTCCTTGCAGAAAAAGTCGCGATACTCGATTGTCTCCGGGAAGTTGTGCCCGGTGTCCACGTGCATAAACGTGAACGGGATCTTGGCCGGCCAGAAAGCCTTGCGGGCGAGATGCGCCACGCAGATCGAGTCTTTGCCACCGCTGAAGAGCAGCGTCGGCTTCTGGAACTGCGCCGCGACCTCGCGCAATACGAAGATAGCCTCGGACTCCAGATGGTCCAGGTGGTTAACACGGTAATTAGGGAGCGACATAAGACAGAGGGTTAAAGTAGGGTTTATAAGGTTGTCAACCTTAGATTAGGCCGCGCGCCTGCAAAAAGGTATCAAGTTGCGTGACACAGGCTTCAAGTGAGTGGGCTTCGGTATCGAGCACGAGGTCGGCATCGCCCTCGGCAGGTTCCTCAAAGAGCGAATCCTTACCGGTAAAGTGGGCGACTTCTCCCCGCAAGACTTTGGCGTAGAGGCCCTTCGGGTCGCGCTCGGCGCAGGTCTCGAAGCTGGCGCGCACGTAGACTTCCACGAAGTCGCCCTGCCCCACCGTTTCCTTGGCCAGCTGGCGCAGCTCGCGACGGGGGGTGATGAACGAGCAGAGCGTGACGATGCCGGTATTGAGGTAGAGCTTCGAGACCTCGGCGATACGGCGGATGTTCTCCTGCCGGTCTTCGTCGGAAAAGCCGAGGTTCTGGTTCAGCCCGCTGCGGATATTGTCACCATCGAGGATCTGGGTGAGCTTGCCACGGCTGTGCAGCGCACGCTCGAAGGCATTCGCCACCGTGCTCTTGCCGGAGCCGCTGAGGCCGTAGAGCCATACCACGACGCCGCGCTGCCCCAGCAGGCGCTCTTTATCTTCACGGCGCAACATGCGCTCGAATTCGGGATAGATGTGCTCAGCCATCGGAAAAGGTCTCACTCTTACACGCTGCCGCCCTTGGTCGCATTCCCAAAATTATGGAAAAAACCAATCGGGGCTCGAAATGGACTGTGGATAGCGGCTGCCATAGGCGGCCACGGGGATGCCCGCATCGGGCGATCAACCAATTACATTGCGCACCAGCGGCAGGATCTGCCGCGTCTTGCGGTACCAGCTGCGCAGGCGCTCAAGACTGCGCTCCAGGTGCTCCTGATCGAGTTCGTCTTCAGCCTTGATCGCCTCCGCGATCCGATCGATGCGCTCGGCGCCAAATTCGAGGTGCGGCTCCACCCGCTCGCGCAGGAAGCCGTTGGCGAGGCGGCGCAGACGGCGCTCCGCCACAAAATGGTCGCGACGCTGCCCGGCGAGGTAGACGACCTGCACCGCGTTGAGGTTTTGCAAAAAGCGCAGTCCCTGGCTGGCAGATCCTTTGCTGATCTGCAAAATCGAGACAATCGCATCGAGCGAAAGCGGATCTTTGGAGGCAAAAAGCAGCCCGTAGATGGCCCCTACCGATTTGGGCAGGCCCAGGTTGTGCCCCAGATGCATGAACAACTCCACCATCTCCTGCTGGGCGGCACTCAGCGACATCTCAGATTCTGCAGGCGTGCTCGACATGAATGGGAAGCCATCCAATCGCCCACCTCAATTTGTTCAATCCTTTTTGAACAAATTGACCTTTTATTGACAACCCAATGCCTAGGCCTGCGTGTCAGGAGTTACCGAGGCTGCAACCGGGCTCGTGCGCACGCGGCGCAAGCGCCGCTCACCCGTTTTCTCGGCCCGCGCTTCGCTCCAGCGCGACATGGCGACGGTCATCACTGCCGCGATTCCCATAATCGACGGGGTCGTCATGTGAAAATCCACCAGCGCGGTCAGACACAAGCCGATCATCCCCACAAAGAGCATCCACGCCGTCGCATCCCAATGGCGGATATGCCACAAGGCCTTCGCAAACCAGTAGCCGATCGAACAGAAGAGCAGGCCAAAGCCCACGATTCCCAATTCCATCAGTGCCTGCGCCCAATCGTTGTGGACCGCGTTGAGGCCGACGGTGAACTTTTTACCTATTCTCCGACCTGTTTTGGGATCCCTCTCAAACTCCAGCGTCTTCCATTTGCCTGTCTTGCGGTCAAAAGTACCCTTGTAGCGGAAGCCGACCAAGTCCGGGTAATCCTTGGTCCGAGTGAGGTAGTAGTAGCGAAAGGAGCCGGCTCCCCAGCCAAAGAGTTGACGCTCTTCCCACATCTCGAGCGCAAGCTGGGAGGAGCGCACCCGATCGATCATCCGCCAGTCGGCCAACGCTTCTCGCGTCTGCCTTATTTCACGATTGAATACTTCGTACTGCGCGCCATAAGCCGTCTGCTTGACGTAGGCGTACGAGCCGAACAGCCCTCCACACATCAAAAAGGTCACCGCAATCAGGCTGATCCAATAGCGTTCACGAATCGCCGTAATGATGAAGAGCAGGATCGCAAATGCCCATAGCCCAACCAAATACCCCAAGGGCCCCCGGTCGAAGATGCGCAGCTCGGCCGCCGTAAAGAGAAAGGAGCACAACAGGAAGATCCAATGCGGCCCAACCAGACGCTTGCGCTGGCGCGCCTGCCGCCAATACAGAAAGAAGAGCGACAGGCAGACCACCACGCCCATGCCGAGGAAGTAGCCGACGTGCGCCTTTGCCACAATGGTACCGAAAAATAACGGATACTGAAAACGTGTGCTCTTCCAGACTCCAAGGATCCGCTCGAACTCCATGAAGTCCATGTAAAAAGCGACCCCGAGCCAAGCGAGCAGGCCAACCCCGAGCCAAAGCAGGCACATGCGCCACGCCCGGCGGTTGCGCAGCCCCACCCCAAGGGTGCAGACAAGCAGCCACGGCTGGGCGTAGAGCAGGAAGTAGATGAAGGGGTTGTCTTTCTCGATGGGCAAGGCCATCGCCGACGGCAGCCAGGCAATCGTCTCGTGCCGGACGAGCCGGATGCGCCCCGTCGGCAGCGTCTTCAGCGTCGTGTGGATATTGTAGTTGGAGATGATGACGTATGCGAGCAACACCGCCCCGAGCCAGAACACGGGCAGCTTGAGCAGGGCACGCGCATTGTAGCGTGGCGAACCCACATCGCGGCTGCTCTCCCCAGGCAGGGGCCAAAAAAGCGAGGTGAAGCTGAACAGAGCGACGAGTGTGCCGATCGACTGCCACTTCCACGTCAGGCCGCTGGCCATCCACAGCATGAAGAAGCAGGCAAACAGCGCAGCCGCCGTCACCACCTTCTCACGAAGGGTGTAAGGTTCGCGGGACCAACTGGAGCCCCGCACCTCGACTTTTTCCTGACGACGGAACGCCGCCAGTGCTGCATCTCCCCTGCTTTTCATGCGAGGGCCAACCTACCCGCCTCAGAGGCTCGTTGGCAAGGGCTTGCCAATCGAGTAGGCTTCGAAACCGATCTCGCGCAGGAGCTTCGGGTCGACGATGTTACGACCATCGAACAGGAAGGCAGGCTTTTCCATATCGCGGTAGATACGCTCGTAATCAAGCTGATCCGCCTTGAAGGCATCCCACTCTGTCATAATGGCAATGGCGTGAGCCCCCTTGCAGGCAGCATACACATCTTCATAAACCTCGATGCTGGAATTGCTGCGGCCACCCTTCTCCGTCGGCTCTTGGCCCAAGTCGTAGAACACTTGGTCTGGGCCGACCTTGGGGTCATAGATGGCAAGCGAAGCCCGCTCTTCCAGCAGCTGCTGGCAAATGCTGATCGAGGAGGATTCGCGGGTATCGTTGGTGTCCTTCTTGAAGGCAAAGCCAAGGATCGCGATCTTCTTGCCGGAGACCGTGTTGAAGAGCGTCTGCACAATGCGCGAGCTGAACCGGCGGCGCTGCCAGTCGTTCATCGCCACAACTTGCTGCCAATAGCTGGCCACCTCGGGCAGGCCAAAGAACTCACAGAGGTAAACAAGGTTGAGGATGTCTTTCTGGAAGCACGAACCGCCAAAGCCGACGGAGGCCTTGAGGAACTTCGGGCCGATCCGGCTGTCGCGCCCGATGGCATACGCCACTTCGTCGACGTCGGCGCCGGTGGCTTCGCAAAGCGCGGAAATGGAATTGATCGAGCTGATGCGCTGGGCCAGGAAGGCGTTGGCGGTCAGCTTGGAAAGCTCGGAACTCCAGAGGTTGGTCGTGAGGACCCGGTCGCGAGGCACCCATGAGGCGTAGATGCTCACCAGCTCCTGGATCGCCGCTTCGCCGCCTTCGGTGCGCTCGCCGCCCACCAGCACGCGGTCCGGGTTTTCCAGATCGGCCATGGCGGTGCCTTCGGCCAAAAACTCGGGGTTGGAAAGCACCTGGAACTTTGCTTCCGTATCGGCGTTGGAAAGGATCTTCTTGATCGATTCGGCCGTGCGCACCGGGATGGTCGACTTCTCGACGATGATCTTGTCGGACTTGGAGACGCGGGCAATCTGACGGGCGCAACCTTCAATGTAGCGCAGATCGGCGGCACGTCCGGCGCCGATCCCGTAGGTCTTCGTCGGAGTGTTGACGGAGATGAAAATCATGTCGGCCGCGGCAATCTTCTCATCCACCTCGGTGGAGAAAAACAGATTGCGGCCCCGCGCTTCCTTCACCACTTCGAGCAGGCCCGGCTCGAAAACCGGCAGGTCGTCCGTCTGCCAAGCCGCAATGCGGGCGGCATTGAGGTCCACGACGGTCACTTCGATGTCAGGACGCTTTTGCGCGATCTTAGCCATGGTCGGGCCGCCGACATAGCCGGCCCCGATGCAACAAATTTTCTTAACAGCCATTTGGTATAACGAGAATTTTTAAGAGAGAGTATGCAAAGACGTCGGCCAACAGCGAGGCGCTGGCAAGGCAAAACTGCCCGCGCCCCCGGCAGCCGAAGCAGCTATTAACGCACTTTTACGACAAATTTCCAACCCAAGTGAGAAATCGCTCAGCCAGCCGCTATTTTCGCTCCAGCCAGGCAAGGATTTCGGGCAGCTCCCAGGTGTTGACCACCGTTTCAGGGCGCAACCAGCCCTTGCGGCCCACACGCACACCGTCCACCACGTGAGCGAGGCCATCGGTGCTGTGGGCATCGGGGTTGATCGTGCAGCGCACGCCCTTTTCCTGAGCCAGCCGCCACCAGCGCCAGTCCATATCCAGCCGCCAGGGGTTAGCGTTCAGCTCGATCGCGACGCCTTCGGCCGCCGCTGCTTCGATGATCTTCAGGTGATCGACCTGCGAGGGTTCGCGGCGCAGCAACAAGCGGCCCGTCATGTGGCCGAGGATCTTGCGAACCTTCAGCGGGTGGCGAATAGCCTTGAGCACGCGCGCGGTGTAGATCGACTCCTCCTGATTCATCGACTGGTGGACCGACATGACGATGTAGTCGAGCTGGTTGAGCACCTCATCCGGGAAGTCGAGCGAGCCATCGGTCAGGATATCGACCTCCGACCCGGCCAGCACGCGGGTGCGAAAGCGCCCGGAGGCGTTCAGCTCGCGGATGGCCTCGACCTGTGCGAGCAGGCGGTCGGCCTCCAGCCCGCGCGCCTGCCAGCTGCTTTTGGAGTGATCGGCAATGCCGAGGAAATCCCACCCCAGCTCTTCCGCCGCCGCCGTCATTTCCTCCAGCGTCGCGCGACCATCGGAGGCGGTGGTGTGGTTGTGAAACGCGCCTTTGAGGTCTTGCGGCTCGATCAGCCGGGGCAGGTCACCCCGCTCGGCCGCCTCGATCTCTCCCCTGCCCTCGCGCAGCTCCGGCGGGATGAAGGCCAGGTCGAGCGCGGCAAACAACTCCGCCTCCGTCGTGGCTTTGACGCCCGATTTGCGGTCGCGCGGGGCCAGTTGCTGCGCCTGCTCGACCTCGTCGACCGGGAACAAGCCCCATTCGCCCAAAGTCAGCCCACGAGCAAGCGCGCGCTGGCGCATGGCCACGTTGTGGTCTTTGGAGCCGGTAAAGTGGTGCAGCGCAAAGGGGAACTGATGCGGGGGCACCACGCGCAAGTCGGCCTGCAGGCCGGTCGCGAAGCGCACGCTGGTCTTGGTCTCGCCCTGCGCGGTCACCTCCGCCACATCAGGGTGCCCTGCCAGCCATTGCATGATCGGCCCCGGCGTGTCGCTCGCCGCGATGAAGTCGAGGTCGCCCACCGTTTCCATGCGCCGACGGAAGCTGCCCGCCACCTCCGCACGCTCCACCTCCGGCCGCGCGCGCAGTTGCTCCAACAAGGGCAGCGCAATCGCCGCTGCCGCCTCCCAGAGGTGACGCTGGTTGTATTTTTCGCGCATCTCGATGGCCTTGAGCAGCTTTTGCGCAGTCTTGTCGCCCATGCCGGGCAAGGCCGCCAGCCGCCCGTCTTCGCAGGCCACGGTCAGCTCTTCGATGCTGGCGATGCCGAGCACCTCGTGGACCTTGCGTGCCTTCTTGGGCCCAAATCCGGGGATCTCCAGCATCAGAAGCAGGCCGTTGGGCGTCTCCGCGCGCAAGCGGTCGTAGAGATCAAGCTGCCCCGTGCGGTAGAGCGCGGTGATCTTGTCGACCAACGCCTTGCCGATACCCTTGACCTCCCCCAGCTTGCCCTCGTCGATCAGCTTACAGAGGTCTTGCTCCAGGCTTTCGAGCGCCCGCGCCCCGTTTTGGTAAGCGCGGACCTTGAACGGGTTCTCCCCCTTCAACTCCAGCAGCTGGCCGATCTCCTCCAGCACTTCGGCGATCCCACGTGCATCCATGCCCCGCACTTTACACGCTTCGCCCCCGAAGGAAAGCGCGCTTTACTCCGCCAGCCGGATCTGGACGGTGAAGAAGTGAGCGTCGTCTCGTGGCCAATCACTAATAGCGGCATCCCACAAGACCGTGGATAGATCGTCCGTTTCCGTCGTCGTGACTTCACTCAAAAGGAACCAGCCTGCGGAGCTGCTCCACTTCCACAAGCTGTAAGTCCGCCCGACGGCGAGGTTTTCCAGCCTTATTGATGCATCATAATTCGGGCTCACAAGTTCAATGATGAGCCTGGAGTCGGGATCTTTGGGATCACGCAAGGCCAAAAACTCGTAGAGATCGCTCTGCCCATCGCCGTCGAAATCCGAGGCGGCATCTGCAACATCAAGGCTATTCCAATTGACCAGCTCCCAATCGTCGGCGATGCCATCCTGATCGATATCCAGGCGGCTGTAGAGCGGCTTCTGATCTTCTATATAGGTCTCGACACCCCGTTCTTCAAGCGCCTTGACAGCACTATCGGCGCTACTTCCCTCATACAAAAGCAGGCGATTCTCGCGCAGATTTACCGACTTGAGCTGCAGCAAGTTCGCGAGCGGCAAGATGCTGTCGATACGGTTTCTGTTCAACCTGAGTTGCTCAAACAGGGGAAGCGAATCCAACGGCTTGAGATCTGAAACCCGATTGTCGGACAAATCCAGAGACTCCAGTTGCGAGAGGCTGGAGAGAAATGAGATTTCAGATACCCCGGCATTGGCCAAGCGCAGCATTTTCAAAGATCCCAAGTTTCGAAGGGGTAAAGGATCGAGAGAGGTCGAGAGACCACCGGGCCCCCGGATAAACAATCTTTCCAAATATTCCAACTCGCCTAAAGGGGTCAAATCGACAGCGGAGCCGACCGCCACACGCAATTCAACCAAACGAGGGAGGTCCTTAACAAACTCAAGACTAGACAGAGTCTGAAGCTGAATCTTCAAAACTTCAAGCTGCGGCATTTGAGCGAGAAATCCCAGATCTTGGAAATAATCGAGGTCAAGCAACAATCCAGTAACTTGAGAGAATGATGCGAGCACGCTCAGGTCGCTAGTTGCACGCCCAAAAAGTCCGACATAGCGAAGGGTAGAGATATCCTTCAGCGGCGAAAGATTTGCAGGATTCGATAAGTCGAGCGAGAGGGATTCCAACATAGGCAGTGACTTCAGCGCAGAAATATCTCCGATCGAGGCCGCAAAAATGTTCAGTGTCGTGAGCGTGTCTATCGAAGCCAATGAGCCAAGATTCAAGCCCCGCACATACTGAAGATCGAGTATTTCGATCAAAGTATGGCCTTCAAGTGGACCAAAATCCGGAAGCGTCATTCCATTAAACCGCAATTTGCGCAGGGATGATAGACCGCGCAGCGGGGAAATATCTGTTACTGGAACATTCTGGAGCCCTATTGCGTACAGTTTAGGCAAGGCAGCTAGCGGGGACAAATCCGTCACTTGACACCCATTCAGCGTGACGGACTCCATATTCACCGCTGCCTGCAGCCCTTCCAGGCTCTCAATCGCCGGGTCGCTGATGGTGATCCCGATAAATTCCTCCATCTGCTCCTGCGTAATCGCCTCCCCCGCCGCCAGCCCAAGGCGCTCGCGCACAAGCGCGGCCAGATCGGGGTCGGCGAAGGTGACTTCCTGGGCGCGCAGCGAGGCGGGCACCAGCAGGAGCGTGAAGAGGCAGGAAAGTAGGCGAATCAGGGCAGGTCTACGCATGAGGGTGTTACTTTACGGAATAACGCGCAGGTGGAGCGGGAATGGTCAAGCCCTTAGCCGTTACGCCTTTCAGAAATCACCCGACCAGACAACTAGGTCTTGACATACTAAATCGTATATCTACGATGCACGATAGATGACGCGAACCAAGGCCAACCTGTTCGATGCCGAGACGACGGCGATGGCGGATTTTGCGCGGGCGATGAGTCACCCGGCGCGGATTGCCATTCTCCGGCGCTTGATGGAGCTGGGCCCGCAGACGGCGGGGCAGCTCGTGGAGGCGCTGCCGTTGGCCCAGGCTACCGTGTCGCAGCACCTCAAGGCCTTGCGCGAGGCAGAGCTGGTCACAGCGACCGAAGAGGGGCCGCGCGTCACCTATCGCCTGCAAGGGGCGCGCATCCGACACTTTTGCCACGCCTTTCAACAGGCGCTGGGCACGGCAGGCGTCCCGACGGAGGCCATGCTGGCCTGCCACGTTTAATCTTTCTGTATCCTATCCAACACCTGAGCGACTACCGACCATGAGCGACCTAACCCAACATCACGCTAACCTTGGAAACACTAAGACAGACCGTTCTACCTGCATTATCATCATTGGAGCGGTGGCGGGCGGGGCCAGTGCCGCCGCGCGCGCCCGCCGCTTGTCGGAACGGGCGGAGATCACCCTGATTGAGCGGGGGCCGGATGTCTCGTTTGCCAACTGCGGCCTGCCCTACTACATCGGCGGCGAGATTCAGGACCGCAGCCGTCTGGCCGTCCAGACCCCGCAATCGCTGAACGAGTTGCTGAACGTGGACGTGCAGACGCGCACGGAGGCGGTGTCGATCGACCGCAGCGCGAAAACGGTGCGGGTGCGCAGCCTCGAAAGCGGCACTGAGCGCGAGCTGCCCTACGACAAGCTGCTGCTCTCCCCCGGCGCGAGCCCGATCCGACCGCCGCTGCCGGGCATCGACCATCCGCGGATCTATACACTGCGCAACCTCGTCGACATGGACCGGATCAAGACGGCGGCCGAGCGGGCAGAGGCGGTGACGGTGATCGGCGCGGGCTTCATCGGGCTGGAAGTGGCCGAGCAGCTCGTGCACCTCGGCAAGAAAGTCTACATTGTGGAACTGCAGCCGCAGGTGCTCGCCCAGATAGACCGCGAGATGGTGCGCCCGCTGGAAAGCGAGCTGACCCAAAACGGCGTCGAGCTGGTACTGGGCGACGGGATCAAGGGCTTTGCCGAGGCGGGCGACCGCGTGAAGGCGCAGCTCAACTCGGGCCGCGAAATCGAGAGCGACCTCGTCCTGCTCTCCATCGGGGTGCGCCCGGAGAGCCAGTTGGCCAAGGCGGCGGGGCTGGAGCTGGGGCCGCGCGGTCACATCGTGGTGAATGAATTTCAACAGACCTCCGACCCCGACATCTACGCGGTGGGCGATGTGGTCGAGACGCTGGAACCGATCCTCGGCCAGCGCACGGCCATTCCGCTCGGCGGTCCGGCTAATCGGCAGGGCCGCACGGCAGCCGACCATATCTTGCGCCCGGCGCAGGCACAGCCCTACCCCGGCTCGATCGGCACGGCCATCGTGCGCGTGTTCGACCTCGCCGCGGGTGTCACTGGCTATACGGAAGCACGCCTGAAGCAGCAGAAGGTCGACTACCGCACGGTGACGGTCACGGACTACGCCCACGCCAGCTATTACCCCGGCGCGCAACACCTGACGCTTAAGATCGTTTGGGAGCCGAAGAGTGGACGGCTGCTCGGCGGGCAGGCCGTCGGCGCGGAGGGGGTGGACAAGCGTCTCGACGTGCTCGCCACCGCCATCCGCGCACGCCTCACCATAGACGACCTTTGCCACCTCGAGCTGTCCTACGCGCCGCCCTTCGGCTCGGCCAAGGACGTGCTCAACATTGCGGGCTTTGCCGCCACCAACCTCCGCGACGGCCTGAGCAAGCCCATCGACCTCCAGCACCTCGATGGCGCACAACTGGTCGACGTGCGCCCGGCAACCTTGGCCGAGCTGAGCCCCATCCCCAATGCGGTCAACATCCCCATCGGGCAGCTCCGCTCGCGGCTGGGTGAATTGGACCGCAGCCACCCGGTGGCCACGATCTGCAACCTGGGCAAGACGAGCTATTTTGCCTCCCGCATCCTGGCCGAAAATGGCTTCGATGCCTACAGTGTGGTCGGCGGGGCCAAAGTCCACCTGCCCAAGGATGCCGCCAAGCCCCAACCAGCCACGCCCGTCAAAGCGAATCCGGCGGCTCACGCTGCCAGCCGCGACGACGAGCCGACCCAGCGCCTCGACGCCAGCGGTCTGGCCTGCCCGGGCCCGATCATGCGGGTGAAGGAGGCGGTCGACGGCCTGCAACCCGGCCAGGTGCTGGAGGTGACGGTGACGGACAACGGCTTCCTGCAGGACTTCCCGGCGTTCTGCCGCAGCCAAGGGCATGAGCTGCTTTTTGTGGAAAAGCGTGACCGCCAGGTGGTAGGCCGCTTGCGCAAGGCGGGGCCATCGGCTCCAGTTGCCGGGAGCCCAGCCAAGCGCAATGGCACGACGCTGGTCGTCTTTTCGCAAGACCTCGACAAGGCGCTGGCCTCGCTCGTGATCGCCAACGGCGCGCTCGCGATGGGCAAGGAGGTGACGCTGTTCTTCACCTTCTGGGGGCTCAACGTGCTGCGCAAGGAGCAGATGCCGGCCATCACAGGCAAGAGCTTCATGGACAAGATGTTTGGCTGGATGATGCCGCGCGGGGTCAACCGCCTACCGCTCTCCAATATGCATATGGGCGGCCTCGGCACCGCGCTGATGAAGCACCGTATGGCGGCGAAAAACCTGCCCAACCTGCCGGGGCTGCTCGGCTCGGCCAAGCTGGCCGGTGCGCGCCTCGTCGCTTGCTCCATGTCGATGGAAGCCATGGGCATCCGCGAGGAGGAGCTGATCGACGGAGTCGAAATCGGCGGCGTGGCGGACTTCCTCGCGGCAACTGAAGACAGCAGCGCCACGCTCTTTGTCTAGGAAAAGGTGCCCTCAGTCGTTCGGACGGTTGAGGGCATAAGGCATCGGCAGACCGCTCCGGCGCCAAGCCTTCAGGGCGACGTCTCGAGCTTGAGCGCGCGCCTGCCAGCGCAGGGCCTGCAGGCGGTGTCGCGCTGGCCAGGTCCAAGCCGTAAGAGGGGTCTGCCGAGCGGCATCGAGGCCGATCTCGAGCAAGGCGGCAACGAGAGTCTCGCCCGCACGGTCCAGTGAAAGCCAGCGTTCCCACTGCGTGCGGGCGATGCGGCCCATCTCGGGTGCCTGCGGGTCGTAGTCGGCCAATATCTCCGGCAGGTGCGCGAAGTGGCGCTCGGGCACACGGACGGCGAAGCGCCTCCATTCAACGAAGGGCGGCGGCACCCAGGCATCACTCAGGATCACCGGCACGCGCCCGGCTCGCATGGTTTCAAAAAGGCGGATCGAGCTGGGGCAGGCTCCACGCGGGCAGAGCACGAAGCGGGAACGGGCCAACTGGTCGAGATACCACGCCCGGCGGTCGCCATGGCCGCTTTGCGCGGGGTCCCAAAAGTGAAAGGCGGAGGTGTTGACGATCCGCACGTCGGACCGGCGGAAATTGTGCCGCAAGAGGCGCTTGCGGATCCACGAAGTCGAGCCGCCCGCGAAGGTAAACCACAAGTCGCGCTCGCGGGGATCGACCGCCACGGCATCGAGGGCATCATCCGGTGCGCTGGCCTCCAGATACCAACCACCGCGTCGCGTGTCGTCGGCCCGTCCACTGAGGCCGGTGTAAAGGCCGGGCAGAAACGCAAGCGGACGGTCTTGCTGCGAAAAGGCAAAGGAACGATCCAGATGCGCGCGAAAGTCCTCCCGCTGCAAGGCGTCGAGCGGCTGCGCATAGTCCGGCCAGTCGGTCCAGATGATGAGGTCCGCCTCCTCCAGGCGGTCGACATAGCGGTACAGCCCGCCTTGCCCCCGCCGCAGCAAGGGCTCCAGACGCTGCGCCTCCGCCAGATGCGCCGTCAGCAGCGGACGAAGGGCGACGTTCATACGCCCGGAGTCGCGGCCTGTCGCCATTGCTGCCAGATGAGGACGAACGACGGGGCGTGGTCGTCTGGGCGCTCGGCGATCCACCCGTCTACATGCTCCGGGGCAAACCAGCCGCCGCCTTCGATCTCGCTCGCCTGCAGGTGGAAGGGCCCTTCGTGCCGGGTACGGTAGACCCACACGAATTCGTTGCCGGTCTCCCGGCAGGCCCGAATGTAGAAGAGGGGCTCGAAGGCCTCCGGCGGGGCCGTTACGCCCAGCTCTTCCTCCAGCTCGCGTTGGGCCGTGAGGTCGTAACCGTCCCCAGAGGCGACGTGGCCGGCCGCCGAGCTGTCCCAGCGAGAGGGGAAGGTATCTTTGGTGCGCGCGCGCTGCTGGAGAAAGATCTGCCCTTGTGCGTTGAACACGAGCACGTGCACCGCGCGATGCAAAAGACCCCGCGCATGGACGTCCTTGCGCGGGGCCTGATAAATCACTTCGTCCTGTTCGTCGACAACGTCGAAGATCTCCTCGGCCATGCCTGCCAACTTGAGCGGCGGGCGACCGGGCAGCAAGGCTGTTAAAGGCCCTGGCGCACGTAGCGGAGCATTTCGCTGTCTTCCTTCAGCACGAGGCGCTGCTCGCCGTTGGTCTCCTGGCCGATGTAGTTCATCGCCGCAGCGGCGAGCACGGGCGTATAGGCCCGCAGGTCTCCGCTCTGGTCGGTTGAGCGCGCCGTCACGTTCCAGAGTTCTTCGCCCGGCTTGCCATCGGCGTTGCGCGCACGGGCACTGAGGGTGAGGGACTTCTGGTAGAGGCTGACGGTGCGGTCGTAACGCTGGTGGACCACATCGGTGTAATACGGGCCGGGTGCCCAGCTGTAGCCCACTACGTTGCCCTTCTTGTTGACGATGGCGACGCGGGTGTAGCTGGGGCGGCTGTAGTAAACGGGCTCGTAGGAGGTTTCGGACGAGCGGATCGGCCCCTTCAGCTCCGTATCGAAGGTGACGATAACGTCGGCTTCGGAGGGGCTGGTGGTGTAGATGTAGCCGGCTCCGGCCAGCGCGGCCTCAAGGTATTGCGCCGTCTCGGTAAAGCGGAGATCGCCGGGCTGGACCTTCGGGTCACTGCTTTCGAGGGTGTAATACTGGAGATTGCCCGCCTCGGCGCTTGGCTGCAGCGCATCGGGGCGAGACATGGAGTCGACGGAAACGTAATAAGCGGTCGTGCAACCGGTGAGGGCCAAACCGAGCAGGCCGACCAGGATGACTCCGATGCGGGTAAACAAGCTCATAGGGTAGAAAAGTAAGGGGACCGTGTGGCCCCCTGCTGGTTAAAAGTGGTGAAGTTGGAAAACGGCTCAACTACCGGTGGTCGACGTGGTCGACCGGCCATTGAGCTCGGCTTCGATTTCGGCCGCCTTGCGCTGGGCTTCCTCCTGGCGTTTGCGGGCTTCTTCCAGGCTGCGCTGGCGCGCGATGGCGGCGGCGCGCTCGGCTTCGAGCTGCTTCACGCGGGCTTCGGCCTCGCGGGCAGCCTGCTCGGCCTCGAACACCTCACGATCGGTCACCTTCTGGCCTTGGACGATGGTCATCTGGCGCTCGTATTCGCGCTGTTGGGCTTCCTTTTCCTTCTGCAGGCGAGCCATCTCGATGTTAAATTCGCGCTGGCGGGCCATTTCTTCGGCCTGCGCCTTGTTCTTGGCGTCTTGCGACTGGCCGACGGCGCCACCGAACAGGGCACCGATACCGGCACCGATGGCCGCCCCGGAGGCACTGTTGCCCGAGCCGGAGTTGTTGCCGATGATGCCGCCGATCAGAGCACCGCTGGCCGCACCAATCCCCGCCCCGCGTGTGGTGTTGGGGTTGTTGTTGGCGCTGGAGCAGCCTCCGAGGAGGAGGGCGATCAAGGCGAGCGGCAGGATCCTGCGAGTGCAAAGAGTGATCTTCATGGTCTGTTCTCCGATCAAGGGGTGGTGCGAGCGAAGGAGGACGGTTGATTGGTAAATAAGCTAATGTCCTCCCTCAATGAACGCAACCTACACCTCCAATTCAACCCCGCACTGGGCAAAGGGTTTCAGGAGGGATAAACGGCCTTCAGGGCAGGCTTTTAAGAGGCGTCCGTCACGGCGTGCACGCGCTGGGCGAAGCCGATGAAGCCCTCCACCTGCCGTTGCAGGCGCGCGCGCAGGTCTTCCTCTACCGGCACCCCGTCTTCCAGAGCCTGATAAGCGGCCGGGATGAAGACGCGGCGGTTGTAGGCATAACCGTTACGGTAGGCCATTACCTGCTGCAGGTGCTCGATGGGCCGGGTGGCACCCGAGGCGCCGGCGGAGAGCCCCACAAAGGCCGCCGGGCGATTTTCGTAAAAGTCGGGATAAGGCAAGTGGTCGATCAGCAGCTTCAGCGCGCCCGGAAAGCTGCCGTTGTATTCCGGCACGACCCAGTGCGTCCCCTTCGACTCCAGCAACGGCTCGCTGAACCGTTCGACAAAGCTGGCCGGCTTCTGGCGGTAGGAGTCGGGCGAAAGCAGCTCCAGCGGCAGTTCGGCCAGGTCGAGCAGCACGACTTCCTGCCCCAACGCACGGTAGAGCCCGGCGAGAAACGTCGCCAGCTTCAAGGTAGTGCTCCCGGCCCGGTTGGTGCCTGCAACAATCGAAATCATGCCCTCCACGATGCGAACCTCCGCGCCCCATGGCAAGCACCGGGGCAGTGAACCGTCCAGCAATCGCCCGTCCAACCGCTACCCATCATCCAGATCGGGGCAGCAGCCCCGCACTTGTAGGATGAGTGCCGGTGCGGCGGAAGTGCCCGCGGCGTAAGCCGCCCGCATATTTTCTGAAGACGTTTGGAGGGTATGAAATGTAAAAATTGCGGTTTTTACTTTGGAGGATGCCAAGGGTGACGAATCAGAAGAAGGGCAAACGCGCGAAGATCGTGCCCCGAACGGGGTGACGCGGATGGCACGCAGAGATTCAGGACCAACACATTAAGGTTACGAAGAGGGCATGGCCATATTCCCCCGCCTTTTAAGCCTATTAATTTATCTAATATGCGAAAAGGTTTTCGCGGTTCACAGTTAGCCCTACACATGCGCTAATCCGGTTCATAAGTCATTTTACCGCAGTTTTTTAATTTGACCGGCTAAACATTAACGATTCTTATGACGATCAAGATGGAGGTCATATCCCTGACAGTCCTTTGCAGTGTGCTGCTGGCCGTCCTCTTCGGGTTCCTGTTCTGGCATGAGCGCAAGCATCGCGGTTTCGGCAGTGCCGAGCGCGAGTCGTTGCGCCCGCTGGAGGAGGATAGCGGCCAGCGTTCTGCGCGGCAGCCCCGCTCCTAGGTCTTTTTTCCGTTTTTAGTTCCCAACCTGACTACCTGACTGCTTCGAGCGCCATGAATCACGGCAACTCACCTACAACGACGATCGAATACAACGACCGCGCGGTCCGCTATTTCATGCTGGCGGGCGTTATCTGGGGTCTTGTCGGCATGAGCGCGGGCCTCTTTGCGGCCTTCCAGCTCAACTTCCCACAGCTCAACTTCGGGCTGTCGTGGATCAGCTTCGGCCGCCTGCGCCCGCTGCATACCAACGGCGCGATTTTCGCTTTTGTGGGCAACATGATGTTTGCCGGCATTTACCACAGCACCCAGCGCCTCTGTAAGGCACGCCTCGCGAGTCGCGCGCTCACCTGGTTCCACTTCTGGGGCTGGCAGGCGGTGATCCTCGCGGCAGCCGTGACGCTGCTGGCCGGCTTTACGCAGGGCAAGGAATACGCGGAGCTGATCTGGCCCATCGACATCCTGGTGACGCTCACCTGGGTGGCCTTCGCCATCAATTTTTTCTGGACGCTGGCCAAGCGCAACGAGCCGACGCTCTACGTGGCGATCTGGTTCTACATCGCGACGATCATCACCGTGGCGCTGCTCTACGTGGTGAACAACCTGCAGCTGCCGACCAGCCTCACCCATAGCTACACGATCTACGGGGGCGTAAAAGACGCCCTGGTGCAGTGGTGGTATGGCCACAACGCCGTGGCCTTCTTCCTGACGACGCCGATCCTGGGCATCATGTATTACTACCTGCCCAAGGCCGCGAATCGCCCCGTCTACAGCTACCGGCTGTCGATCGTGCACTTCTGGGCGCTCGTATTTATCTACATCTGGGCGGGCCCCCACCACTTGCTCAACACCGCCCTGCCCCACTGGCTGCAGGCGCTGGGCATGATCTTTTCCCTCATGCTGTGGGCGCCCTCCTGGGGCGGCATGCTCAACGGCCTCCTCACCCTGCGCGGTGCGTGGAACCAGCTGCGCCGCGACCCGGTGCTGAAGTTCTTCGCCGCAGGCGTCACTTTCTACGGTATGGCCACCTTTGAGGGCCCGCTGATGTCCGTCCGCGCGGTCAACTACCTCAGCCACTATACCGACTGGACGATCGGCCACGTGCACGGCGGCACCTTGGGCTGGAACGGCCTGATGGCAGCCGGCATGTTCTACTTCCTGGCCCCGCGCCTCTGGAAGGCCAAGCTCTGGAGCCCCAGCCTCGCCAACACCCACTTCTGGTTGGCCTTCATCGGCATCCTGCTCTACGTCGGCGCGATGTGGACCAGCGGGATCACCCAGGGCCTGCACCTCAACGCGGTTTCCGACGACGGTCTTTCGCTGAAGTATCAGTTCCTCGAAACCGTACAGACGATCCGCCCGCTGATGCTCTTCCGCGCCATTGGGGGCACCTTCTACCTGCTCGGCTGGGTGCTGCTGATGGTCAACATCTTCATGACCATCCGCGGCGCGGAGCCGGTCAACGGCACGGTCGATGTGCCCGCCCACGACGTCGAAGAGACGCGCAAGCTCGAAGGCAGCATGGGCTGGCTGGGCACCATCTTCAACTGGCCCTTTATCTACAGCGTGTTCTTCATCCTGGGCCTGATGTCCTGGATCGTGGGTCAAGGCCTCGGCGACGCGGGCGACATCATCCAGATGCTCGGCATCGGCATTCTCGCCGCCACTTCGCTGACCTGTATCGTACACTTCCAGGCCACCGGCCGCCGCTGGGGCGAATGGTACGAGAAGCTGATCGGCAACTGGATCCCCTTCACCGTGCTGACGTTCCTCGCCGTGTTCATCGGCGGCGCCATCCAGATTATCCCGACGCTGGCCGTCCAGCGCGTGAAGAACCTCGAAGACCGCGTGCAGGTGCCCTACACGCCGCTTGAGTTGGCCGGCCGCGACATTTACGTCTCCGAAGGCTGCTACAACTGCCACAGCCAGATGATCCGCACCATCGTGCCGGACGTCCGCCGCTATGGCGACTACAGCCGCCTGGGCGAGTCGATCTACGACCACCCCTTCCAATGGGGCTCGAAGCGCACCGGCCCGGATCTCGCCCGCGAAGGCGGCGTGCGTGGCGACGTGTGGCACTACGACCACATGCGCAACCCCGAAGACATCAGCGCCGGCTCGATCATGCCGCCCTACCCGTGGCTGCTGGAGCAAAACGCCGACTACGCTGCCATCCCCGCCAAGCTGCGTGCCCTGCGCGTGCTCGGCGTCCCTTACCCGGAAATGAGCGACGAAGCCGTCCAGGCCGCAATTGACGAACAAGCCCAAGGCATCGTCGAAGGCCTGCAAGCCGAATACCGCTCGACGGACAAGGACAAGAAGATCGTCGCGCTGATCGCCTACCTGCAAAAGCTCGGCACCTACGAAGACATCCACGCCGCCCAGGCCCGCATCGACGCCGCCGGGACGGCCCAGGAGTAATAAAAAAGCAATTTTAACCTGAGGAAATGAACAGGAGTTAAAAAGAGTGAAAAGGAGTTCCCAACCAGACCTGAATTATCAGCCCAGGATGCAGAAAGCCCATCTTCCTGCTCTTTTTAACTCCTTTTAACTCCTGTTCAAATCTCTGCCCATCCCTCTTCCATGTTCAAACGCGTCACCTTCGAAGACTGGCAGACGATCATCACTCTGATCGCGTTTGTCCTGACGTTTGCCACGTTTATCTTTTTTACCGTGCGCGCTTTGCTGATGAAGAAGCGCGACCTCGACCACACCGCGAACCTGCCCCTAGAGGACCAGGACGGCGAAAGGGTCGACCGTTCCTGAGCTGACTACCTGCTTCGCCCACCCATGAGTTCCGCCCAACCCATCCAAGATCCCAACGAGCCGCCGAAGCGCCCGCACGTCTACGACGGCATCGAGGAGTACGACAACCGCCTGCCCAACTGGTGGTTGTGGACCTTCTACCTGGCGATCATCTTCGCCACGCTCTACTGGTTCACCTGGTACAACACCCGCACCGGAGCGACCGACGCCGCGCGGATCGACGCCGAGATCGCCAAGATCCAGGAGGCCCAACTCGCCGCCATGAGCGAGATCAACAGCGAGACGCTCTGGCAGATGAGCCAGAACACTGGTTTTGTGGCCAAGGGCGAAGAGATCTTCATGCAAAACTGCGCCAGCTGCCACAAGGCCGACCTTACGGGCGACATCGGCCTCAACCTCGTCGACCACGAGTGGAAGTGGGGCAACACCCCGATGAGCGTCTTCCAGGTCGTGAGCGAAGGCTCCCCGCAGGTGCCCAACCCGGGCATGCAAAGCTGGAAGAATCAGCTGGGCCCGCAAGGCATCAGCCAAGTGGTCGCCTTTGTGCTCAGCCACCACACGCCGGAGGAGATGGCCAGCGCCGCGACGCTGAATCCTCCCGTTGCCCAGTAAAGCCTTTCAATCGCCGCAAACGCCCGGTTCGCCCGGCGCTTGCGGTGTTGGCCTTCATCAGCTGAACCGAACGGTCTGTCCACACCATGAGCAGCACATCCCCCAAGGCACCGAACCTCAACACCGTCACCACGATCAACCGTGACGGTTCGCGCTTCATCATCCACCCCTCGGATGTCAAAGGCCGGTTTACCGCATGGCGGCGCATCGTGGCCGTGCTGCTCATCGTCGTCTACATCGCCCTGCCGTGGATCCCGATCAATGGACACCCGGCGGTCTTTCTCGACGTGGCGCGCCAGCGCTTCCACCTCTTCGGGCTCACGTTTGCCGCGCAGGACATGTGGATGCTCTTCTTCGGCATCACCGGGCTCGCCTTCCTGCTCTTTTTCGTCACGGCGCTCTTCGGGCGCGTCTGGTGCGGCTGGGCTTGCCCGCAAACGGTCTTCCTCGAACACGTCTTCCGCCGCATCGAGCGCTGGATCGAAGGCGACGCCGCCACGCGCAAGAAGCTCGACCGCGCCAGCTGGACGCCCGACAAGGCCATCAAGCGCGTCGCCAAGCACACGATCTTCGTCCTGCTCGCGGCCGTCATCGCCCACATCTTCCTCAGCTACTTCGTCTCGATCCCCGGCCTCTGGGGCATGCTGATCGACAGCCCGCTGCAGCACTGGTCGGCCTTCCTCTTCGTCGCCGCCTCCACCGCGCTCATTTACGGCAACTTTGCGTGGTTCCGCGAGCAGCTCTGCATCATTATCTGCCCCTACGGCCGCTTCCAGAGCGCGCTGATCGACAACCACACCTACAACGTCGCCTACGACTACAACCGCGGCAATCCGCCGGGCAAACCGCGCGACCCCAACGCGGGCGACTGCATCGACTGCCGCCGCTGCGTCCAGGTCTGCCCCACCGGCATCGACATCCGCCAAGGGCTGCAGCTCGAGTGCATCGGCTGCGCGGGCTGCATCGACGCCTGCGACACGGTGATGGACAAGCTCAACCGCCCGCGCGGCCTCATCCGCTACGCCACCGACGAGCAGCTGGAGGGCCGCAAGAGCAAGCTGGTCCGCGCACGCACTCTGCTCTACATGGTGTTTGGCCTTATCGGCCTCTGCGTAGCCGCCTTCTCCTTCAACAGCTATGAGCCGCTCAGCGCCAACGTCGTCCGCATGAGAGGCTCGCCCTTTTACGTCGACGGCGCAGGCGTGCGCAACCAATACCAGGTGCGCCTCGTCAACAAGAGCGAGCGCCCGATGGAAGTATGGGCCGTGGCCAGTGCAGGCGATCAAGCGCTGGAGCTGCGCGGCCTTACCGAGCGCATCCGCCTGCAGCCCATGCAGGAAGCCACCGCAACCGCCGTCGTTCTGGTGCCCCGCGACACCTACTCCGGCAATTTCCGCTTCCGCCTCGAACTGTATACGGATGAGGGGGCAACTGTAAGTCGTGAAATCGAATTCGTAGGTCCAGATCCGGCCTTGCTCGAACCGCGTTAAAAGTTAAGCAAACGTAAAGTTTCACTTGTCCAGCCAAGATTCCTGAAGCAGATTTGGGAGTGCTTTCACCTCATGTCACTCCCGGGTTACTTCGCATCGCGCCGTCACTCTGGGTCCATGAAATACCTTTTTCACTCTTCGGAGTGCAGCTGAGGCGGCGCATGGTGGTCGTCCGCCTGCCCAATGGCTCGATCCAGCTCCACAACCCCAACCCGATCTCACCCGAGCTACTGAGCGATCTCCAGCCACGCGGCCGCATCGGCTCCATCGTCACCCCCACCCTGTTTCACGACACTTACCTGGAGGACGTGCTGCGCCTCTTCAGCGAGTGCAAGCTCTACGCTTCGCCCGACTTGAAGGTGAGTCCAGACCTCACCAATGCGCGGCGCACCTTTGCTGAATGGCCCGAGAGCTGGCTGCCCGTTCTGCGCCCCATCCAGCTGCGCGGCACCACCACGCAGGAGACAGCCTTTTACCACGCCCCCACCCGCTCCCTGCTCGTCAGCGATCTGGTGATGAACTTTGGTCGCGAGGCCCCTCTGTTCACGCGGCTCTTCTTCCGTCTCAACGGCGTCAACGGCCAGCTGCGCCCCACCCGCATCTTCCGCCAGACGATTACCGACCGCGCCGCCTTCCTTGCTAGCATCGACGAGCTGCTCCAGCTCGACTTCGACCGCCTCATCCCCACCCACGGCTCCATGGTCGAAACCGGCGCCAAAGAGCGCTTCAAGCGCGAATTCAAGGTGTAGGGAAAATGGCGGAGAGAGAGGGATTCGAACCCCCGGTGACACAGAAGGCCAGACCACACCTTCACAGGCCGCTAAAATACAGCATCTTGCGCTTCCATGACATGATTGACAGTCTGCGTCATTCTTAGTTTCATTCTTAGAAATGGCCTCACTTTGGAAGCATCCGCAAAGCAAGTATTGGGTCGCCTGCTTTACCGACAGTCACGGCAAGCAGCGTAAGCGCAGCACCAAGATGACCAACCGCAAGCAGGCCGAGAAGCTGGCCCACGCATTGGAGGATGCCTATCGAAAGCGGCTCTCTGAAACCCAGATCCGCAAGCTTTTTACCGACGCCTATCAGGAGATCCACAACGACGATCTTGCTTCGACAACCATTGAGGATTTTCTGAACGGCTGGATTGCGCGCAAGAAGAACGAGATCAGCCCGAGCGCATGGCAGAAGTATCAAGTGGTGATCAAAAACTTCCTCGCCTACCTCGGAGATACCCAGCACAACGACCTGAATTTCCTGACCCCACGCAACTTTATCGGCTTTCGCGAAGCCACTATTGAGCGTCTGTCGCCAGCTTCGGCAAACCTCTACCTGAAGGTGCTTCGTGTGGCGTTCAACGACGCTTGGCGGGACAATCTGATGCTGGAGAATCCAGAGGCAAAGGTCCCGACTGCAAAACGAGTGGCTGGCGCAGGCAAAGAACGCCGTGCCTTTAACCTCAACGAGCTGAAACGCCTGCTCGCAGCCTCAACCGACGACTGGAAGGGCATGATCCTCTGCGGCCTCTACACGGGCCAGCGCCTCGGCGATATCGCGCGCCTTACCTGGACCAATATCGACTTGGCCCAGCAGCAAATCTTCTTCGTCACCAGCAAGACCGATCGGCCGGTAAACGTCCCCCTTGCACAGCCGCTGCACGACTACCTGCTTCAGCTTTCTGCCCCAGACAGGCCGGACGCCCCCGTTTTTCCGTCGGCTTCCGCAATCGTGGAGAAGACCGGTAAGACCGGGCAGCTTTCCAACCAGTTTTACGAGATCATGGTTGCAGCGAACCTTGCCCCACCCCGCAGCCACAGCAAGCGCAAGGATGCGGAGGCAACCGAAGGTCGCCGCACCAACGAGCTTTCCTTCCACTGCTTGCGGCACACGGCTACCAGCTTGCTCAAGAACGCGGGCGTTTCGGAGGCGGTGGCAATGGACATTATTGGGCACGATTCGAAGGCGATCAGCCGAACCTACACGCACATTGAGTTTGACGCCAAGAAGCGCGCTCTCGATAGCCTGCCTCACTTCTCATGAGCCAAAAGAGACGCCGTCACGAACCGGAGCCGCTGCCCGAAGTGGAATGGGATTTCAGCGCTTACCGGCACCCCGACCAGCTGATCCAGGTCTTCTACTACGAATATTGCCGATCTTCGGAGCGGATCAAAGCTGCCGTTGCGCGGATGCGGGCGGCGATGGCGGACGCCGCGCCTCGGATGGAACCCTTTCCGCAATCCGCTCCCGCATTGGAGACGGAACCCGCAAAGCCCATGCGCTGCGCATCTTACTTGGAGCTAATATGCAACTGGATGGAGTTCCCGGAAAAGCCATTCGCGTACACGCAAGAAGGGCACATCCATCTGGCAGTCTTCGGTCCTCTCGCGGTGGGCGAACCGCTAGTGGCCTATCGTGAAGAGGACGTTTCGCGTGGACTGGCCATGCGCGCACTCAAGCCCGCAACCCCCGATTGCTACACTGCGCCTTTCCTGAATACAGATCGTCACGGACTGCAAACGCTCGTGTTCCTCGGTCTCAACTGGGGCGCGACCGACAAGGAGCTGAAGGCGGAGTTTGAGAAGTTCCTGAAGCGCAACCGCCCGGAAGAGTTTAAAGGCCTGCGCAATGTGACGACGCGCGCCATGGAAAGCGAGAAGCTGCCAATCAAGGCGGAAACAGCGTTGGAATGCTTGGGCGTCTGGCGGCGAAAGCAGGCGGTCAACTCTTGGAGCGATTACATCGACCTCTACCAGCCGGAGGCAGCGAAAGACAATTTCCCGGAAAGTGACCTACTTCGGAAGCTCAAACGCCAGGCAGCCACCGCCGAAAAGAGCTTCCGCTGGCTGGAGTCTCCGCAGGGGTGACATATTTAGATATCTAAATGTGTCACTATCTGACATGGCGTCGAATCGACTTAATGGCGTCATGTTTGATAAAGCTACCAACCTGAAAGCCGCTGCCCTCACTCAGAGCGCAACGCATTCGAAGCCGGAGTTTATCCGCCTTCCTTTACCTGGAAAGCGCTGCCCCTACACGGGGCTTTCGCGATCCACCCTCAACGAGCTGACCATCGCCAGCGACACCAACGATTACAACCCGCCGGTTGACAGCAAGGTGCTGCGCAAGCGCGGTGCGACGCGCGGCATCCGCCTGATCAACTTCGACAGCTTGATCTCTTACCTGAACGAGCTGCCCGGCGACGAGGAGGTGGCAGGATGAGCGGCCACCACCCATCGCCAGAGGCAGGGGCTCCCGTGGGAAATGTGGGAAACAGCTACTTCGAAAGCATCGCCCATGAAGCCAGCGACGAGTTTCCCACAAATCCCACAGGCCTCCACTCGCTCAGCCGCGCGATCTACCCAGAAGATTCGGTTCTTCATGACTGGATGGAGTATGCGCGCAAGTATGCCGAAAGCGCAGATTGCTACCTGATTGGATGCGTGCTGCCCGTGATCGGCACCTTTCTCGGTCGGCGGGTATGGTTCAATCTGGACCGCCCGAAGTATCCCAACCTCTACGCGCTGCTCGCAGGCAAGCCGGGCGACCGGAAAACAACTGCGATCAAGATGGTTGAAGGCCTGGGGAAGCGCTTGCTCAAGCCCGCGCAATTCAGTTCCGCGATTGTCAGCCTGGAAGCGCTCTTCGACCAGTATGAGCCGGAATGTGGCGGCCATCCCGATAAGATCCTGATCGCGGATGACGCCAATTCCGTCTTGGCCAATTGGGCGGAGAGCAGTTACGGCAAGATGGTCGCCAAGAAATACCTGGAGCTCTACGATTGCAGTGAATTGCGCGAATCGTTCCGCAAAAACGGGGATGGTGCAAAGACTACGCGCATCATTCCCGTTACCTCCACCAGCATCCTCTTTGGCGCGACCTTCAATGTGTGCCGGTTCAATAAATTGGACCAGCGCGACGGGATGAGCCGGCGCTTCCTGTATTACCTATCCCAGCGTATTGGGCGCACGATCATTCACGTTCCCCAACCCGATGAAGGCGCGCTTACGCGGTTGGCGCTGCAATTCGAGGATCTGCGCAAGCTGGAGGGGCCGATGACATTGAGCGAAAAGGCGCTGCCGCTATGGGAAGAGTTTCGCGCAAAGGCCGCCCAGGAAGCGGACAATCTCGGCTTTGCGGAGAAGGACCTCGCGCTTGCCGCCGCCCTCAGCGAAATGCCCTCCCATGTGGTCAAGGTGGCCATGATCTTCCACCTATGCCGGTTTGCAAAGAAGCGCGTGCTCCTCTGGAACGAAATCAGCCTGGAAAGCCTGCAATGCGCGATTGACCATGTGCGCCTCTGCGTCGAGGCCTCCCGTTTTCTCGATACGGCCTCCCAACAAGCCCGTATCGCGGAAGAAGCAGACACCATGCACGCCAACATCCTCTGCCGCTTTCCTGATGCGACCGGCAAAGACGCAGTTGTTCTCAGCAAGACAGCATTAACCAACGCCTTCGCCAAGAACCCGGGCCGCGTCGGCGGCATCCGCCCCTCCTACCTTTACGGCACCCTCATCCCCCACTTGATCCAGCACGGCAAAGCCAAATGCTTCCGAGAAGGACGCGCCTGGCGGTATGCGTTTCGGCGGGATGAAGATTAACCCACAAATCGTTTTACTCCGGGCTTCACATCGCACCCAGAAGCGGTGATAACCGGAGAATGCCGGAGTTAAACTGGATAGGTAAGTCAGCAGTCCGCAACCACCTGAAGGAGGTCCCAACCCACCTTTTGGAGCCAGCCAAAGAGCTCAGTTGCGGAGATGAAGACGGCAACTTGATTGTCGAAGGCGACAACCTCTTAGCCCTTCAGGCATTACTTCCCCGCTACGCAGGCAAAGTGAAGTGCATCTACATCGACCCACCTTACAACACCGGCAATGAAAGCTGGGTCTACAACGACAATGTCAATGCGCCAGAGATTAAGCGCTGGCTTGGTAGAACGGTAGGCAAGGAAGCAGAGGACTTGAGCCGCCATGATAAGTGGCTCTGCATGATGTATCCGCGCCTTCAATTGCTCAGAAAATTTCTGAGTGAAGACGGAGCCATCTTTATATCCATCGACGATAACGAAGTCGCCACACTTCGCATCTTGATGGATGAAATCTTTGGGCGAGACAATTTCATCGCGACTATTCTGTGGCAAAAGATCTTTTCACCCAAAAACAGCGCAAAGTATCTTTCAGAAGACCACGATTATATAGTACTATATTCACTGAATGCTGAAAAATGGCGACCGAATCTTATTCAACGAGCTGAATCAGCAATATCTAGATATAAAAACCCTGACAACGATCACAGAGGACCGTGGACTTCGGGAGACATACAAGCCCGGAACTACTACTCAGAGGGCACATATTCAATCACCTGCCCATCAGGTCGCGTTATAGAAGGACCGGGCAAAGGCATGTATTGGCGATTTTCCAAGCAGAAATTCGCTCAACTAGATGCTGAACAACGCATTTGGTGGGGACCCACAGGTAACAATATGCCTCGACTGAAACGGTTTCTTTCAGAGGTAAAGCAAGGAGTAGTACCCCAAACACTGTGGTTTCATCAGGATGTAGGGAACACACAAGAAGCAAAAAAAGAGCTTCTCCAACTTGTTTCTTTTGAAAGCTCGAATGATGTATTTATTACCCCAAAACCCACTCGCCTCATTCAGCGAATTCTACAAATTGCGAGCGACGGCCCTTCCCTCATCCTCGACAGCTTTGCCGGAAGTGGAACGACTGCGCACGCCGTCTTGAAGCAGAATGCAGAAGACCAAGGGGACCGAAAATTCATCCTGGTGGAGATGGAGCCCAATATCGCACGCGATGTTACGGCTGAGCGCGTGCGGCGCGTCGTAGAGGGCTACACCGACAGCAAAGGCAACCGAGTAGAAGGGCTTGGCAGCGGCTTCCAATACTGCCGCTTGAGCAATGAACCACTGTTCCAGCCAAGCGGTGCGATACGAGACGACGTCACCTTTGCTCAGCTTGCCGAATATGTTTGGTTTATTGAAACCGGCGTAGGCTATACGGGCACAAAAGCCACCTCCCCTCTACTGGGAGTTCACGACAAGCGAGGTATCTACCTGCTCTTCAACGGCATTCTCAAAGATCGCAAGCCGAGCGGCGGCAATATCCTGACTTCAGCGATTCTTGCATCCCTCCCGCCTCATGACGGCCCCCGCGTGATCTACGCCGCTGGCAATCGCGTCCCAGCCGCCCGCCTGCAAGAAGCTGGCATCATCTTCAAGCAAACTCCTTACGACCTCCACCGCTAGCGGACATGCAACTAAAGCACTACCAATCGAACCTGCTCGAAGACTTTGCGAACTATTTGGACGCATGCCGCACCCTTGGAGATCCCGGAGCAGCCTTTGAGGCCGAAACACGGAAACATTTCGGAGTAGGCATCCCTTATCGTCCCTTACCCAACCGGGAAAGCAATTCCGCAGCATCCGAAACGCCTTTTGTTTGCTTGCGCGTCCCCACAGGTGGCGGGAAGACCTTTATCGCGGGGCACGCCATCGAACGAGTTTGCCGCCACTACTTGCCCAGCGACTATAGCCTGACGCTATGGCTTGTCCCAACCGAGCCCATCCGCGAACAAACACTTGCCGTCCTCAAAGATCCCGCCTCCCCTATACGACGGAGCATCCGCGATTCGCTAGGAGAATTTACGGTGATGGAAGTCTCCGAAGCGGTCCGTATTCAACCCGCCACGTTGGACAGCAGCCACGTGATCGTCGTGAGCACGATGGCCGCCTTTAAGCGAGACGATACCGGCAGCTTGAATGTCTATAAGGAGAACGGGGATCTAATGGCGCACTTCTCCGGCATTCCGGATGCGGCCGCCAAAGGCCAGCATTCTTTTGTGGATATGCTTCGCCTCAGACGGCCATTTGTCGTCGTAGATGAAGCGCACAATCAAGGAACTCCTTTGGCGCTGGATACGATCAGCCATTTCCGCCCTTGTGCGGTATTGGAGCTGACAGCGACGCCTGACAGAGCGACCAATCCTAGCAATGTGCTGCAAAGTATCTCGGCAAGCGTCCTTCAAGCTGAAGACATGCTGAAGCTGCCCTTAGAGGTTGCAGTTCAAGAAGACTGGCAAGTCGTATTGCGTGAAGCCCTTGCGCAGCGCAACGCCCTGGAGCATGATGCCCAGAGCGAGGCCAAGCTTACGGGCGAGGATATCCGCCCTACCCTGCTCATTCAGGCGGACAAATCTTATTCAAATCGCGAGACCATGACTCCCGAACGAGTCAAGCAAGAGCTGGTGAGCAACTTCGGCGTCTCGGAAGCTGAGATCGCGATTGTGACCGGCAAAACCGATGAGCTCGGAAAGAGGCGGATCGGCGATTTCGACTTTCCTCGTATCATCATCACAGTCGACAAGCTCCGGGAAGGTTGGGACTGCCCGACCGCCTATGTGCTGATGACATTCCGCGACAGTGCCAGCTCTACGGCCATCGAACAGCTTGTGGGCCGAATCCTGCGCATGCCACACGTCAAGCGGAAGCAAACGGAGCGCTTGAATCGCGCCTACGCCTACGCTTGCTCCAACCAATTTAGTGCCGTCCTGGGAAGCCTGAGAGACGGCCTCGTCCAAAACGGCTTTGAGCGGATGGAAGCCAAAGACCTGATTCGCCCGGCGTATCAGATCGAGCTTGGCTCGCCAAAGGAACCGGAGGAAACGCCCTTCGAGCTGTCGCAGGAAAACGGGCGCATGATTTTACCCAATCTCACCGCCCTTAGCAGCACCGAGCAAAAACGAGTCGAGCTAACGCCCGAAACAGGACGGATGGTAGTGCGCGGGCCTATTACTGCTCAGTTCCGCAAGAAGCTGATCGCAGCGATGCCATCTAAGCAATCTCAGGACAATCTTGCCAACCAGATCGACACTCTAGCCCCTCTTGCTCTCCCAGCATTTAAGAAGACTCCGAGCGATGCGGGAGAAGCTTGGAGCCTCCCAACGCTCATATATCACCAAGGAGATTTTTCAGGTAAGCTTGAGCCGGATTCACTTCTTCAGGGCGACTGGGAAATCTCCACCTTTGACCCCATCCTGACTGAAGCAGAGTTTCCGACCAAGACGGAGGACCTACAACGGGCACGCTTGAGTATCACGCAAGAGGAGACTGTCACGGCCTCTGAATATGAACGGATGGAAGCTCAGCTAAGCGCTCTCCTGACCGAAAAAGGCTGGGATATCTTGGCGCTCACTTCTTGGATTGACCGCAATACTACATTCTCCTACGTTACCCAAGACCAAAAGAGAGCTTGGCTGCTCAGGGTGCTTCAAGAGTTGACCGAACATCGTGGCCTAAGCATTGAAGAGCTCGCTTTTCGTAAATTCCGCCTAAGAAAAGCCATCGAAGAGAAGCTGAAGGCAGGCTTGGAGAAGGTTCGCCAGCAGGTCTTCGAAGAATGGGCGGCCCTACCCGGCATGATCACCGTCGAACAAAACGACGATCCCGCCTTCGCCTTCCGCCAAGGACGCTACGCCTTTGATTACGCCTATAGCGGCTACTTCAAATTCCAGAAGCACTTCTTCCGTCAAATCGGGAACCTCAAAAGCAGCGGAGAGGAATTTGAATGCGCCCAGTGGATCGACAACCACCCAAAGGTAAAATGGTGGATCCGAAACGTAGAGCGCAAAGCCGGCGCCTTCTGGCTGCCAACCTCCCGCAACAAGTTTTACCCCGACTTCCTCGTCCAACTCCACGACGGGCGAATCATGGTCGTCGAATACAAAGGCGCGCATTTGGCTTCTAACATTGACCAGCAAGAGAAGGCCAAGGTCGGCGAGCTCTGGGCTGAACGCAGCAGCGGAAAGTGCTTGTTTGCGATGCCGACTCGGGGCTTCTTGCCGACGATCTAATATCTTTCCACTACTCGGCGAGAGGCCAAATCCAATGCCAGAACTAAATCTGCAGAAGCTACACCCCGACACTCATATAAGTCGCGTTAACAACACCTCTATTCATTACTACCTAATCTGTGAAAAACCCACAATAACCATAGAAGTACCTGACGATCTCAGACATCATCATCTGAGCTACATACCTAGACTGCCCAAGAATCTTCTTCAAATAAACCAGCCAATTAGCTACCAAAGAATGCTCGCATCATACGGCTGGCCAGATCCCGTTAACTTCGGCTGTATTTTCAAGGAAGATCTAGACATAGCACTCCATCAAACACTATCCTATCCAATAGGATCTTACGTAATACTTTGCGCATGCGACGTATTCGCTCATATAGATACAATAAAATCCGCACGAGCACCCGTTATAATAGTACCAAGCGCGAAAAAGGACCTGAACAATCAGCTTACCGAGCACTGCCGCCGACACAACATACCTAGCGCATCAAACCTCCAAGAAATATTACAATTCATTAGCGCTCAAGCAGCAACGATAGAAGACTCTAATTGGGACGAATCAAACGCAACAAACAACAAAGAACTCTCGGCCTTCCTAGACTTCCACCAGTACAATTCAACCTTAGACTTTCGCGCTTGCTCAAACAACCTTCACCAAATTATGCAACTCTTCGGAGCTTTCAGCTTTCGATGGAATATACCCAACAACGATATAAGCAGCAGAACATATCACCTAGCACAAACCCATCACTTAACCAAAGATGCGCTCTTTCAGATTATTCGCCCAAGAGAGAATGAAAAACTTCAACAACGGGTCTGTTCTTCAATCATTGCATCCCCTTCCATCAACCGCAACTTCGTCGAATGGATAAGATCTTTGCATAGAGAGTTTCCGCCCGAACTAAAGGAACAGTTCAGAATATTCAAGCACCTAAGACTGCTGGAACAAGACCACGCTACTTACTTATGTACTACTGAGCGAATAGGCACTGAAGAACCTTTACCTGAAATAGCCATATATGCAATGGAAGCCAAAGCAGACTACGCTAACTATATAGATTTTGTTGGCTATTTGCACAGCAGCTTTGAATGCTCTCCCTACCTACGCCTACCACTAAAAGGTTCTTCCTTAAACGATGCCCTAAGCTATTTTCATCCAGACAAATACCCATCCAATCCGACCCCCAAATCTGTTCACCGCAGGATAGCCAGAACTGGAAGTTTGCTAGCCAATGCGATTGCAACGGAGACAGCAATTGAAATACAGAAAAATACAACATCTATAGTCGCTATTTCGGACTTACCCATTGAATGGACTAGACTCAACGGCGTTCCTTTATCCTTCCTTAAAGACGTATGTCGCATTCCCGAAACCGGTCCTACAAACATCCTTAACCATTTTAACAGAAACCTACATAGCTACTTTGAAATCGGAGAGGATCTACCATCTAAAACTCTTGTCGTTTGTGGCACATCGCCAGACGATCCGATTGGACAAGTATTCGCAAAGGCGACCAAATCACTCAAAGGGCCATGGCGCCTTTGCTACTGCGACACTTTGGATTCCTTAATAACAGAGATAAATGCATTCAGACCTCAACTTCTAATCCTCGATACACACGGAAGATATACTTCGAACGAAACCGGAACCGAATTGCAGATTGGCAGTGATAGATTAACGGGAGATATAGTCGCCGATCAGTTCCCACAGATCCCTCTAGTAATCCTTAGCTCATGCTGGGGCGCACCCCTCTATGGCTGCACCAACACAATAGCCCACGCGTTTTTCGAAACCGGTACATACGCATTGACATGCTCTCTATTGCCCGTGGACATCGCGCTGGGAACTATGTTATATTGCAGGGTCTTAAACAACCTTACCTACCTATCTAAAAAGGCAACCCATTCAACATGGAACGAATTCATTAGCCATGTAAACAGAACGTCATATTTATCAAACTTAGTGCAAGCTTGCGCCAAAAAGAATGGGAACTTTCTTATACCTGAAATTTACTTGAGAAACCATACTGAGTGGTCAACAAAATTGATGTTTCCTCATCGCCGAGAAATTACATACAAAGATACGTTTGAATACATTCTCAAGAGCGCAAAGCCTGGATTTATAAAAAAAATAAAACCGCTACTCCAAAGCGGCGCATTTTTACCAGAGTTTCTACTCTATACCACATTTGGCAGAGCCGATTTAATTCGTTTCAAAAACTACGCCGACAAATACTATCTCCCATCTGAGCCCCCACCGACGTTTGGCGAGCTGCACAAGCAAAGGGAAGAATATGTTGCGTCCGTCAGCAGCACGAAAGTAAGGGAGGCCGGAGCTCAAGCATAGTCGCAGAATTAGCTCCTGCACGACACGAATTGGCTTTGGATAGGCAAATCGTGATTCACGCCGTCCCTCGCCTCTCGACGCCATATTCTTAGTTTCATTCTTAGATAGGCACTTCCCAGAAACAACAAAACCCGCAATTACTTGCGGGCTAATGATTTAGAAACCTGGCGGAGAGAGAGGGATTCGAACCCCCGGTACCCTTGCGGGCACTTCTGATTTCGAGTCAGACCCGTTCGTCCACTCCGGCATCTCTCCGTGACAGGGTTTTGGTGCGAGGACGTAGTGTGCACCAAAACGTAAAGGATCGACTTTTTCTGGCGGGTTGGCAAGAAAAAGTCGTGGCAACGTGATAGGTTTGCCCGCGAGGTCGCGCTATGATCCAGTTTTTACGCCAGATCAAACACCAGTGGCACCTGCGCCGTCAGGAGATGGGGCGGGAGCTGGAGCTGCAGCAGCGCCGCAACTGGCAGCAGCTGGCCGCGCTCAAGGGCAAGCACCGGGGGCAGCGGGCGTTTGTGATCGGCAACGGGCCGAGCCTGCGCATCGCCGACCTGGAGCGGCTGCGGGGCGAGATCACCTTCGCGACCAACGGCATCGTCAAGGCCTTTGATCAGACGGATTGGCGGCCGACTTATTATGTGATGGTCGACCACCTCAACGCGGAAAATTTCCGCCCGCTGGTGATGGCCGCCCAAGGGCCGCAGAAACTGTTCGCGTTTGACCTGTTCGAGCACTACCGCGAAGACCCGAAGGCGCTGTTTTTCCGCAAGAGCCCGCCTCCGGCCGACGAGGAGCCCCCACCCTTTTCCTATCAGCCGCAGGCGCGCGTAAGCACGGGCTGCACCGTCACCTACGACTGCCTGCAGTGGGCGGTCTTCATGGGTATCAAGGAGATCTACCTGCTGGGGGTCGACTGGGATTACCAGTATGCCAACGACGCGGTGGCCCGGCAGTCGGGCGAATACACGATCCGCGAGCAACAGGATTCGCGCAACCACTTTCTCCCCAACTATTTCGAGCCCAACCAGCGTTACCTGGAGCCGCTGGTGAGCAAGCAGTATGCAGCTTACCGGGCTGCCCGACGCGAGATGGATCAGCGCGACTGGAAGATCGCCAACGCCAGCCGCGGGGGCAAACTGGATGTTTTCCCGCGCGTGGACTTCGACGCGGTGGTGCCGAAATAGAGTTTTGCCCGCCGCCCGCTTCCTTGCCGCCTTGCCTCGGCTCAGGCAAGGGCTATGATGCGCGCCATGAGTGGTCTATTGCTGTCTCCATGGCGATTGGGGTGTCGGGTGGCCCGAGCGGGAGCGCGTCGGGTAGCCGGGGCGGGCAATGGCCTGCACCACCGGATGCAGCTCGCGGGCGTGCCTTTTTCGGATAACGACTTTCGTCTGCTCGACCTGAAGGGCAAGCACGCGGGGCAGCGCGCCTTCATAATCGGCAACGGGCCGAGCCTCCGCACGACCGATCTCGACCGCCTGCAGGGCGAGGTGTGCTTCGCCGCCAACAAGATCTTCGTGGCTTACAAGGAGACGCCTTGGCGGCCCAGTTACTACTTCGTGGCCGACGAGCTTTCGGCGCTCAACTGCATCCGTGAGCTGCCCCACCTGCAGGAGCCGCGCTTCTACCCCTACGACTTGCTGCACCACATCCCGCGTTATCATGGTGCGACGTTTTTCCACCGCCTGCAGCCCCGGGAGCCGCGCGACGATACGCCGTTTTCGCACAACCTGCTCGCCGGTTCATGGGAGGGGCAGACCGTCACCTACCACATGATCCAGTTTGCCGTCTGGATGGGCGTAAAGGAGATCTACCTGCTAGGGATCGACTTCAACTACCCGCCCCCGCCCAAGACGGACGACACCAAGCGCTTCGGCAACTACGAGATCCATGTCGCCGCCGGGCAGCAGAGCCACTTCAGCAAAGACTATTACCAGCCGGGCGACATCTTCAAAGGCCCGCGCCTGGAAGAGCAGGAGATCGCCTACCGCCACGCGCGCACCTATTGCGAGCTCCACGGCATCCGCATCGCCAACGCCACCCGCGGCGGCAAGCTCGAGGTCTTCGAACGCGTGGATTTTGACGCGGTGGCAGGGAGGTAGGAAGGCCTACTCTACCGGCGAAAAGTTAAACCGCTGGCGTGCTTGGACGATGGTGGGGCGGCCGTTGATGGTGGGGGGCTCGAAGCGCCAGTCGAGCAGTGCCGTATAGGCGGTGGAGATGAGGGTGAGGTCGCCTTCCCAATCGGTGACGACGGGTAGGCGCACGTGGCCTTGCTCGTCGACGTAAAAGCTGACGGTGGCGTGGCCGTCGAGACGGCTGCCTTGAGGCGCGATGGCTTGCGGCTCGACGACGTGGAGCGGCTCCAGCGGCTGGTCGAGTTGGGTGAGCTTGGCCACGCGCGATTTGGTCTGCGCGGTGGGCCCCAGGCTGTTGATGAAGGCGCCCGCCATCTCGCCCACGCTGAGGCTGATGACGTCGTTGTAACGGAAATCGACCCGCACGAGCAGCCCGCTTACGACCGGCTCGCCGTCTTCGCGCGCCGCCTTGAAGCGCCAATCGCCGATGCGGTGCCGCAGGTGGTCGACAAAGCCCTCGTGTGTTGCCGCCAGCGCCAGCCAATCGGTCAAGCTGCCATTGGAGTCGATTTCGAGCTGCAACACCACCGAGCCTTCAAAGATGCCGTAGCGCGTCAACTGATCGGGGTAGCGGATGGCGTCGGCGTTTTGCAGCTTGGGCGGCGTAAAGCCTTCGGGGGTGGCCGCGTGAAGAGTGCCCAGCAGGCATGCGGCGGCAAAAAGGAGGGAGCGTAGAGTCTTCATGGGGGTTAGGGGCGTATGCTCATAATACGCATTTCTCCCCCCAGCTCAAGTGAAAGCCACCGTCGCTTGATCGTTATGGACCTCACTGCGCAGTCGGCCAAAACAAGCGCCTCAATAAATAGAGGGATAACCTTGACTATATTAGGCGTTGGATTTCAAATCTGCCGGCCCGGCGTCCCGCAGCTACCAAGCGTTCGCCGCAGGCCCTTCCACCTCGTCTCTCACTAAGCAAACCGATGTCTACACCTTCCTGGGACTATTTCCAACGGGTCTTCACCCTTTCGATGTACGCCAACAAACTGATCCCGTATCGCAGCACGGCCGAGCTGCTGACGGAGCAGTTACAAGTCGCCCTTTCTCAGATCATGGACATGCAGGGCTCCGGGCCCGCCTCATACGTGCTCCAGCCGAGCTCCGACTCCATCTCCACCATCGGCAACTGGAAGCTGGAATGGGGCCCACTAGTCAAGGGCCCGGAAACCGACAGCGGCATCCCACAAAACGCCGTCTTTGTCGCCTCCTCGACGGATGCCGCACCCGCCGGGCAGGGCATCATGGGCCAAAAAGTCTACGTGGTCGCCATCGCCGCCACCAACCCATACTCGATGATCGACTGGATCGTTGAGGATGGGTTGGTCGACAAGGTGGTCGATTTCACGACCTTCGAGCCTCAGGACATTCAGGACGCCGACCGGCCCAACGACGCGACTACGCCCTACATCTCCAAGGGTACCGCACTTGGGGTCAAAGACATCGCCACGCTGTATCCGCACAAGGGCGCACTGGGGGTCAGCGAGACGCTGGTCGACTTCCTCAGCTCGATCCCGGCAGACGATGCCGGCACCGCCACGCTCATTTTCACCGGCCACAGCCTCGCGGGCGCACTCTCCCCCACCCTGGCCGCTTATCTGCAGCGCAAGGGTCTGCTCGGCAAGTTCGGGCAGGTGCTGGTCTTCCCGACGGCAGGCGCCACCCCGGGCAATGGCCAGTTTGCGGGCTATTTTGCGGACAACTTCAAGCCGGTTTCGACCGATCTCGACGCTGCCTACGCAAGCTGGAACGTGATGCACTGGAACCACCTCGATGTGGTGCCCCATGCGTGGGCGACGGCGCCATCCAGCCCCGCCAACATGACGCAAATCGAAAGCCTCTACGGGGCACCCGGCTCTTTGCTTGCCCCCCAACTCGAGGTGATCGTGGGCAAGGCTGAAGGCCGGGCGAACAGCTCGGGCATCACCTACACCATGTTGCCCAACCAGCCTTTTACTAACTCGACCGTGGTCGGGCAGATCCCCCCTTACGACCCCAACGGGAAGGAGCTGGATATGCCGCTCAACGGCCTCCCGGCCTTTCTGCAGGAGCTGGGCTGGCAACACGTGGGCGCCTACAGCCATGCCTACCTCAATGGGAACGAGGAAGTGAAACTCATCCTCCCGGGGCCGATCGAAAACCAGCCGGGCTATAAGCTGTTGCCGGGCGTCACTTATATGAGCCCGGAATCGGAGATCGAAGCCATCGTCGACTACATCCTGCACCACCTGCTTTAGAAACCTCCAGACAACGTTTCAAAACCCACCTCAAATCCACGGACACTATGGGACCTAGCGACTGTTTCTACCTCGGCGCAATTTCGATTTGCGCCAACACCTACCCCCCGCGCGGCTGGGCGTTTTGTTATGGCCAGATCCTTCCTATCGCTGGCAACGAGGCCCTGTATTCCCTGCTCAGCACCAACTACGGAGGAGACGGACGCACCACGTTCGCACTTCCTGATCTGCGTGGCCGCCTACCCTTATGCACCGGGAGGGGAATCGCACTCACGGAGCGCTTCCTGGGGCAGATGATCGGGCAGGAGGAGACCCAGCTCGATCCGACCCAAATGCCTCGCCACACTCACCAAGCCGTCGCCGCTACTGGCGAAATGAAGGCCAAAACCGGCGGCATCACCGTCAATATCACCACCAGCTCCACGCTGAATGCCAGCGATCAAAACGCGACTCAGACCGCCGCCACCCCCGGGGCAAGCCTTGCCACCGTCGGAGACAATGGTCGCAGCTTTAACGCCTACGAGACGTACAATCAAAATACGCCGAACGTGAACCTGCACGCGGACTCCGTCAACGTAACGGCGACGGGGATAATTTCGACCGATGCGAACGTTATCGGGGAGATTGAAGTGGCAAACGGCTACACAGGCGGAAACGAAACAGGCCAAACAGAGCCATTCCCAATCATGCCCCCCTGTCTCGGTCTCAACTTCGTGATCTGCATCGAGGGCTTGTATCCACCTCGGACCTGAACCGGCAGGTTGAGGGAGAGGGTTACGCAGCTCTCTCCCCCTTTTTCGACCCCGCCACCTTAGGCAATATGGTGGCGCGTGGTCGTAGCGATGCGCACGCGCGTGGGCGTGAGGTTGTCTTCGCTCTCGCGCTGCCAGAGGATGAAGGCGTAGGCGATGAAGCTGAGCGAGAAGACCATGTTGGCCACCTTCATGATGAGGCCGCCCAGGCGCTGGTCTTCCAAGGGGTCGAGCGCGGCAAAGAGGCGCGGCGCATACTCGTAGGTGGTGTAAAAGACGTCGGGCGCGAAGGTGAGGATGGCGAAGAGCGGGATCTGCACCACCATGAGCAGGAATAGATACAGCATCTGCAACCCGGGATGCAGCCGGGGGAGTAGCACGCTGCGCCCAATGATCGGCCAGCACATGAGCACTGAAGTGACGAACATCGTCAGGTGCTCGAGCGTGTGCACGTCCTTGTGGCGCAGGGCCAGCTCGTAGAGCGCGGGGGCGTGCCAGCCGTTGAAGACTGCCGTGAAAAGGAACCCGGCCACCACGGGGTGCACAAAAAACCGCGCCAGCACCCGCAGCGTGCGCGAACGATCCAGAATCCCGTCGACCAGCCACTCCGGCAGTGCCCAGATGGTGAAGAGCGGCGTGAGGTACATCAGGATGTTGTGCTGCAGCATGTGGGCGCTGAACAGGAAGTTCTCGCCCGCCGCATCGAGGGGGGACCCCACCGCGAGGTAAAAGCTGAGGATCGCCGCTCCAAACCACCACGCTTCTCGCTTGGGGAACTTGACCTCCGGGTCGATCCAGCGGCGCAACGGCCCCACCAGCACGGCATAGAGCCACACGACCAGCAGGATGCCGCCGATCAGGAGAGGCTCGTTATGCCAGTGGGTCCACCGAAGCATGGAGAAATGTAACTGGGATTGGTTCTCTCACCAAGGTCACAAAGGCACAAAGGAGAAAGGAATCTATCGCGGTACGCCTTCGTGTTCTGGCGAGGTATTCACCGTCTCTAGAACGTCGGGGCGCCGTTCGGGTCTTGCTGGAAGAGGAAGAACAGCGCGATGACGGTGCCGCCAGCCAGGAGCAGGCCCAGGCAAAAGAGCAGCGTCAGCAGGATCTTATCCCACCGCAGGTGCATGAACCACCAGCAGACCGCCGCAAACTTCACTACCGAGAGCACAGTCAGGATGGTGAAAACGATCCAACCGGCAATCGGCAGGTACACGATGACCAGCTCGATCATCGTGATGAAGGCGAGCGCCATCGCAACCGCGTTGAAGGTAAAGTACTTCTGGTTTTCCTCGATCAGGTGGTGATCGTCCACCTTGTGCGTCATCGTGGGCTGGGCAGAGTGGCTCATAGCTTAGAAGTTGAGGTATTCAACAAGGTAGACGGCGGTGAAAATCACGATCCAGACGATGTCCACAAAGTGCCAGTAGAGGCCCGTACTCTCGATATCGAGCGCATTTTGCCTCCCATGCCACGGGGTGAAGGTATGGACCAGGTGAGCCGTGAGCCAGAGCACCCCGATGGCCACGTGCGTGCCGTGAGTGCCCGTGAGCAGGTAGAAGGTCGACCCGAAGATGTTGCTGTCGAGCGTCAGGTGCTTGTGGTGCACGAAGTGACTGAACTCGTAGACCTGACCGGCAAGGAAGACCAACCCGCCGAAGATCGTCGCCGCCAGCGCGATGCGGACCATCTTGAGGTTGCCTTTGTGGGCCGAAGAGACGGCCAGCGCCATCGAGAATGACGAGGCGAGCAGCACGAACGAGCTGATGCCGGTGAGCTCGATGTCGAAGATCTCGGGCGGGTTCACCACGTCGGGATATACCCGGCGGTAGATGAGGTGCGTCGAGATGAGGGTGCCGAAGAACATGCAGTCCGACGCGAGGAAGGCCCACATGGCGAGCTTCTTGTTCTCGATGCCGGTGTTGGTCTGCTTCAGCTCGGTGAGCGGGTCGGCGGAGGCGGGGTGTGCCATGAAAGATGCGGGAGAAAGGGTTGCGTGAGGTTTAGTGACCGGAGTGGCCGTTGGGCTCGGGGCGCGTCGGAGCGGTGCGCAAGACGGTGCCCATTTCGTCGTCCTGGATTTCACTGGCGGGCGGGTGCACGTGGAAGCCGCCCGGGCCCTCATAAGCCCAGCCAAAAGCGGCAAAGAGCGTCAGCGCCAGGCCCGGCACGGTAAACTCCCAGATCGAGAAGTCGCCCTCGGGCAGCATGCCGCCGATCAGCGGGAAGGCCTCGCGGGGCTGGCCGAGCACCACCATGCCGAAAGCGGCGATGAAGAGCCCGATCGAGAGGATCAGCGGCCACCAGCTCTGGTCGGGCATGTGGATGCCGTGGTCGTCGGGGGCCAGCTTTTCCATGCGGCGCTCGGGCTTGCCGTGCTTGCTCTCGAAGAACTGGTCGCGGGCGTGCACGATGGGCGTGTAGGCAAAGTTGTAGAACTTGGGCGGGTTGTCCGTCACCCACTCCAGCGTGCGCGCGTCCCAAGGGTCGCGGCCCGACTTCTGGCCCTTCTTGAGGCTGTAGATCACCTGTGCCACAAACATCAGCACGCCAAAGCCGAGCATGAACGCCCCGATGGTGCTCCAGAGGTTGGGCCCGTTGAGGCCCAGTTCGGTCTGGTAGGTGTGGGTGCGGCGCGGCATACCCGTCATCCCGAGAATGTGCATGGGGAAGAAGGCGAGGTTGAAGCCCGCGAACATAGTGTAGAACACCAGCTTGCCCCAGGTCTCGCTCATCATGCGCCCGGTGACTTTCGGGAACCAGTAATACATGCCCGAGAAGAGCGCGAAGATGGAGCCGCCGATCAGCACGTAGTGGAAGTGCGCCACCACGAAGTAGGTGTCTTGCTGCTGGGCGTCCACGGGCGGCGAGCTGTGCATGATGCCGGTAAAGCCGCCGAGCATGAACATCCAGATAAAGCCGACCGCAAAGAGCATCGGCGTGGTAAAGGTGATGCGACCGCCCCACATCGTGCCGATCCAGTTAAAGATCTTCACCCCGGTGGGGATCGAGATCAGCATGGTGAGGAAGGCGAAGGCGCTCGTGGCGACCACCCCGAGGCCGGTCGTGAACATGTGGTGGCTCCACACCGCAAAGCCGAGGAAGCCGATGACCGCGCCGGAGAAGACCACCAGCGGGTAGCCGAAGAGCGGCTTGCGCGAAAACACCGGCAGCACCTCCGAGATGATGCCCATCGCGGGCAGGATCAGGATGTAGACCTCCGGGTGACCGAACACCCAGAAAAGGTGTTGCCAGAGGATCGGCTTACCCCCGCCCAGCACGTCGAAGAACATCGTGCCGAAGTGGCGGTCGAACATCAGCTCGACCAGCGCAATCGTAATCGCGGGGAAGGCCAGGATGATAAGGAAGCTCGTGATCAGCGTCATCCAGGTGAACAGTGGCAGGCGCATCATGCTGAGGCCCGGCGCGCGCATGTTCAGGATGGTGGTGATAAAGTTGAAGGAGCCGACGAGGGAGGCGATACCGAGCACCTGCAGGCTGAGCACCCAGAAGTCGGTCGCCATGTCGGGGCTGAACTGGCGGCCCGTGAGCGGCGCGTAGCCAAACCAGCCCATATCGGGCGCCCCGCCGAAGAACCACGAGAGGTTGAGCAGGATGCCGCCGAGGATAAACGTCCAGAGCCCGAGCGCGTTGAGCCGCGGGAAGGCCACGTCGCGCGCGCCGATCTGCAACGGCATGATGTAGTTGAAGAACGCCGTGCTGAGGGGCATCACCGCCAGGAAGATCATCGTCGTCCCGTGCATGGTGAAGAGCGTGTTGTACGTCTCCGCCGTAATCAGCTCTTGCTCGGGGCGGAAGAGCTGGAGACGGATCAGCAACGCTTCCACGCCGCCCACGAGGAAGAAAAAGAGCGCGGCCACCGCGTAGGCGATGCCGATCTTCTTGTGGTCGACGGTGGTGAGCCAGCCGACGAGGCCGTCGGGCTTCAGCGGGCGTTTCCAGATGCCGGTGTGCTTCGGCTCGTCGTGCGTGGAGCCGGGCTGCGGGTGCGAAAGGGTGTCGGGGCTGTGGGTAGAGGCCATGGCGCAGGCGGCAGGTGTTACTTCAAATTGTAAAGGTAGGCGACGAGGGCATCGACCTGCTCGTCGGTCAGTTTTTTCTCGATCAGGCCCTCCATCACGAGCGAGTTCTCGTGCGTGGAGCGATCGTAGCTGTAGAAGCCGTGCCACATAAAGTTGCCGGGCTTGACGGCATTGGGCTCCTTGATCCAGCGGTGCAGGTCTTCGTTGTGCACCTGGCCGTCGCGGACCTCCCAGTCGTTCTCAAACCAGCCGGCGGCAATGGTGCTGCGAGCGGCAAAGTGGGCGAGGTTGGGGCCTTGGCTCTGCACCATCGGGTCTAGGCTGTGGCAGGTGGCGCAGTTGGCGGCAAAGAGCTGGGCCCCCTGCTCCACTCGCTGCGGGTCCACCCATTGCTCCCGAGCCAGCGCGGGCAGCGGACCGCCCTGGCCGGACGCCGTAGTGGCCTTCGCCTGGTGGCGGCGCCATTCGGTGTATTTCTCCGGGGAGACGGCGTGTGCGCGGAAGAGCATGTAGGCATGGCTGTCGCCGCAATATTCGGCGCATTGCCCCCAGTATTCGCCCTCTTCGTCGGCCACAAACCAGAGGTGATTGGTCTGGCCGGGCATGAGGTCCTTCTTGCCTGCCAGCTTGGGCAGCCAGAAGCTGTGGATCACGTCATTGGCGTGCAGGTTGATCTGCACCGGGCGGCCAACCGGGAAGACCATCTCGTTGGCCGTATAGAAGCCGCCTTCCTCCGGATACTCGAAGCTCCACCACCATTGGTAGCCGGTGACGTTGATCACGAGTGGCTCTTCGTCGAAGGCCTTGGCCGGCAAGCGCTCCTTCAGCACGATGCCGGCGAAGGTCGGGAAAGCGATCACCACCAGCACGGCGGCGGAGACGATGACAAGGCCCACCTCCACCAGCGGATTGCCGTGGCTTTGCGGCGGGATGAAATTGGGGTCGTCGTTGGGGCGGCGGCGGAACTTCACCAGCACCCAGGCCAGCGCGCCGCCCACCACTACAAAGAGGCCCAGCGTGACCCAAAGGATCAGGTAAAACGTGTCGGCCTGGTCTTGCGCTACCATGCCCTTGGGGTCGAGGGCCGATTGCTGCGCTTCGAGGTTAAAGAGGCCGTGCTCGGTGTAAAGACATTGCGGGACGGCAAAGGCGAAGACCACCAGCAGCGCCGCGATCCAGATACGGGGCAACCATTTGCTCATAGGGAGAAGACAGGAAAGCGGTTAGAGAAAGAAGCGGTCGACCACGAGGGCCGAGAGATAGAGCGGCAGGTAGACGATCGTCGCGAAAAACAACGGGCGCGCCGTCGCCGTGCGCTCCGATGCCTGACGCCAGAACTGCCAGGCAGGGCGCAGCAGGTAGGCCCCCAGCAGAGCCGCGCTCACGCCGAGGAACCAGCCAAACTCGCCCTCCATCAGTGGCAGGAAGCTTACGCCCACCAGCAGCACGCTCCAGATAAAGGCCTTGCGCGCGGTGCGACTGCCGTCGGCGTCGACCAGCGTCAGCATCTTGAAGCCGCCCGCCTTGTAGTCTTCGCGGCAATTCCAGCAGATGGCCATGAAGTGCGGGATCTGCCAGGTAAAGAGCACTGCGAACAGCACCCAGCCCATCGCGCTGAAGCCCGCGCCCGCCGCCACCCAGCCGATCAGCGGGGGGAGTGCGCCGGGGATCGCGCCCACTTCGGTCGACCAGGGCGTTACCTTCTTCAGCGGCGTGTAGGCCAGCACATAAAGCAACACCGTGGCCGCCGCGAGCAGGCTGGCCGTGAGGTTAACGCCCAAGGCGAGGCAGGCGACTCCGCCAAGGCTCAGGCCCGCACCATAGGTAAAGGCGGCCATGGGCGAAACGCGGCCCGAAGCCACCGGACGATTGGCCGTGCGGCGCATCCGGGCGTCGGCATCGCGCTCGGCCCACTGATTGAGCGCACCCGCGCCACCCGCCGCCAGGCTCGTGCCGATCAGCAGGCACCAGAAGACGCCTTGGTCGACCTGCGGACCCGCCGCGAAGTAGCCAAGCACGGCAGTCAGGACCGACATCAGGCTCAACCGCGGCTTGGTCAGCTCGAGGTAATCGCCTAGACGAGACTCGCCCGCCACCGAAGTGGCCGGCGCCAAAGTTTGACCGGTAGAAGACATAAAAATGGGTAACTCAGGAGCGCGAGGAGATGGCTGGGGTTGGCCATGTATCGGAAGACTCACTATTAGCAGGACTAGCAGAAGCTATAAGATCATGAGCAGATTCCCGTCGCGAAAGCAAGGGTTTGGCGAAGGCAAAAACCGAAACCCACGTTACACTAAGGAATAGCGCGCCATTCAGGACGTGCAGGGTCGTCTGGATCGGCGCGCGAATGCTCCAGATGACGCTCGCACCGAGCAGCACCTGAACGTAAACCAGCACCAGCGAGGCCAGCGCAAAGCCCTTCATCGCCATCGTGGTGCCTGGGGTGCGCCAGACGCGCCAAGCCCAGACGTGCGCCAGCAAAAAGATGCACAGCGCGAGGGTGCGGTGGGTCATATTAATGCCCGTCGCCCAACTCCAGGAGGCAGGCAAAAGGCTGCCGTCGGCCGTGGCAGCGGGGAAATACGGGATCGCCATCCCCACCCCATCATGGCGGAGGACGGAGCCCACGGTGAGCTGGGCCAGAGTCAGGAGGATGAGCACGGCACCGAGGCAGCGCTGGCCAAACCATGCGCGACTCTGCTCGGGCGTCACCTCGATCTGCCGCCACCAGCGCGAGCAGGAGACCGCCACCGAGGCCAGGATACAGAGGAAAATCTGCGCCGTGATGCCATGCACCATCGCCAAATCTGTATTGACCAGCAGCACACGCGCGCCGCCCAACAGGCCTTGGAAGATCACAAAGGCCAACGCCAAAATGGCGAGACGACGCACCCACTTCCGGCCCTCCCGCAACTGTGTCCACACGACGAGCCCAATGCAGAGGCTGCCGACCGTCGCGCCCAGGAGGCGGTGCCCGTGTTCGGCCATCATGGCCTGGTCGGTCGTCCACCCGGGCGGGTTGAGCGAGCCGTTGCTCAAAGGCCAGTCGGGGAACACCATACCGGCGCCGATCGTCGTGGTGAAGCCGCCCGCATAGAGCAGAATCAACGTCACGGCAAAGCACAGGAAAGCATAACCGCTCAGCCAGGGCTGGAACTCGACCGTTCTGTGAGAGGAAGACCGCAAAGCAAATCAGACGAAAGGGGGTGATCGCCGGTAGCAGCGCTTTCGTTCCGCATCAGATAAGCTACTTCTGCCGTCATGACCAGCACGAACTTGTATTAACAGCGTCGCTAATGAAATGTAAAAACGCCATTAACGAGGCTGAGCGAAATGCACCCTGCCCCACCGTAGCCGGATTTGCTTGAAATAAGAGGCAGATTGACTAAATTAAAGTCTTAGAAAGGACCCCGGCTGGAAACCGGGGAGTGACGACCAAGTTAGGCTTTGGTTGCCACGATCAGCAGAAGCAGAATGACCATCGCGAATAACAACGATGGATCCATACTTACCACCTCCTTTCTAAGAACAGTGTCACCGTCATTGGTGACACTTTTTCTTTACCAGAAACACGGAACAAACGTATAGCAAAAATGTTCGCTTCCCGTGCCAATCCGGTTTCCTTTGCACGCGGGGCGGTTTGGTGGTAAAGGTGTCGGCATGAAACCCCTTCTGCAGCTGGCTGCGCTGCTCCTGGTGTCCGCTCCCCTCGTTCATGCTGCGGAGCAGGTCTCCGGCACTTTCCAATCGGTGGACCGCGAACAAGGCCGGGCCGTGCTCGAACTCGAAGATGGCGAGACGGTGGCCGTCCGCCTCGGCGCGGGCGATGCGGCGATCTACGAAGCAGGCGACCAGATCGAGGCCGAGCTGGCGAAAATCGGCTCGATCACGCGACTGCAGGCCGTCTGGCCCGCCACGCCCAACGCCCAGGGGCAAATTACGTTGATGGCCGACCAGCTGCAGCGCGATACCCTCCAGCGCGGACGCAAGGCCTTCCGCAACACGGGCGAAAAGATGCCGCGCTTTGCCCTCTGGGATAATAACGGCAACCTCTTCCTCGGCGAGAGCCTCAAGGGCCAGTATGCCGTCATCAATTTCATCTTCAGCCGCTGCCCCGACCCCAACATGTGCCCGGCCGCGACCGAGCGAATGAAGGCCTTGGACACGCTGCTCGACGACGCGGGGCTCGACGATGTGAAGCTGGTCTCGATCACGCTCGATGCCGATTACGATACGCCCGGCATCTGGACCGCGTATGCCGAAAACAAAGGCGTCGACCTGTCGCGCCACATTTTCCTCAGCGGGCCCAGCTCGGTCACCCGCAACCTCACCAAGCAGCTCGGCGTGCTGGCCGAGGAAGACGAGCAGAACATCATCAAGCACACGATGACCACTACGTTGGTCGACCCAACCGGTACCATCATTTACCGCCTCCCCGGCACCATGTGGTCGCCCGAGGTCTTCGTGAAAAAGATTCAGCAAGACCGCAAATAACCCCGCCTGCCCCATGCGCCCCTTCCTCTCCATCGCCCTGATCACCGTCGGCTGCGCCGGCGCGTTTGCCGTCGTCCGCACGCTTCCGGTCGAAAAATGCCAGATCCTGCACTACGGCGACTACCTCAACGAACAGGGGGCGATCGAGGGCTGCGGCTTTGAAGAGGTGGACTTTTTCGACCTCGGCGCGCTGCGTTTTCCGCTGACGACCTCCGTCCAGCCGCTGAACGAGCTACGCGTCGACGAACCCGCCCAGGTGCGCCTGCAGCTCCAGACCGTCAGCGGCAAGCCGGTAAGCTACGAAGATCTCGCGATCAGCCACACCAAGCGACTCCACTGCATGGTGGTCGACCAAAGCGGCCGGGATTACCAGCACGTGCACCCGCAAGGCCTTGGCGCAGGGGGCGAGTATCTGCTGGAGTTCCAGCCGCGGCTACCTGGCACCTACCACGTGTTTCTCGACTTTGTGATGCTGGAGACCGGCCGGCGCATCCTGCTGGCCGAGCAGGTGGAGGTGACGGGTAACGAGCATCCCCTCGCGCATCCGGCGGTCGACCTTGGCCAATCGAGCGACCATGGCGACTACGACCTGCGCCTCTCCGCCAACCACGACGGCGAATTTCGCCCCAACGAGACCTACGAGTTTACACTGCAGGTGACGCCTGAGGGCGACGCGCCCCTGCGCTTCCAGAAGATCATGGACAGCTTTGCCCACGTCGTGGCCTTCGATGCCGACAAGCGCGGATTTGCCCACCTGCACCCCGTCTCCGCCGACCTCGCCTACGTGCAGCAAGACGAAACCACCGAGCACCCCGACCTACGCTTCAATTTCCGCCCCGACCGCCCCGGCAACTACATCGTCTGGGCCCAAACGAAGCTCAACGATCAGGAGATCTACAGCGCGTATCGGATGACGGTGCGGTGATCACTTTGCCTTCTTTCGCGTGACTTTATACACTTCGCCCTTCTGGTCGTAGGTGGTCCATTCGCCGATTTGATTGCCGGCGGAGTCGAAGTGGCCGGAGCGTAGCTTGGTGCCGTCTTTGCGGAACCACTCCCAGTAGCCGACGGGCGTCCCACCAAGGCGTTGACCACGAGCCCAGAGCGAGCCGTCTTTGTGGTATTCGAGGTGTTCGGCGGAGTCCATAGTAGCAGCAGCGAAGGCAGGACCGACTCTGCAGGCAAAGCCTGACGGCCTCAAGCTTTCACTGCGGAAACCGCGCGTCAGAATTTGCCCCCGGGAGCGAGGAAGGGCATCTTGAGGGTCATGAAGTGGATGACACGGGCGACCTTGATCGGAGCGGCGACGATCACCGCAGTGGGCGGCTATTTCTGGTGGGCCGGCACCCATACGCTGGAAACGCTGGTGCACGAAAACCAGGCCTTGCAGCGCGCCTTGAGCAATCTGCAGCAGGAAGAGGTGGTCGCCTACCTGCGTGTGCTACCACTGGAGGTTGAACCGACGATTACCGAACCGCATCTGCGCGTAGTGCTGCAAGAGCCTGCGAGCAGGGAGGCGATGCCTGAGCCCGAGACCCATACCATCTTCGGGCGGCAAGTCTACCTGGAGGGTGTGGTGGTGAAATTCGATAACCAGTTGGTATCGGACGGTGAAGAGCGGGCCCTGCTGCTGTGGCGGCGCGTATTTGGGGATGATGAAAAACCAGCCGAAGGAGCGGACTTATTTCATGAAACTTCCAGCATTCCTTCACGCTATCGGGAAGCGTTTTCAGCCGTGCCCGAGCGGGTGAACCAGCAATTCTGGTCGCAGATCTGGGAACACGCCCACGATGCCACCGCCAAAGATACGGAAGGCATCGTCGCAATCTACGGCAGCAGCGTGAGTATCGAGCCCCGCCCGGAGACGCTCTACGTGGTGCTTTTTACCGCTCAAGGGCAGCTCTATCTGCGCCCTGCGGCCGAAATGCCCCAAGGGTTGCGCCCAGGCTCGGCCCGATAGACCTTTGATTTGGGGCACAAAAAAGCCGCCCTGATGAACAGAGCGGCTGAAAATCCTGTTTACCTGAAGCCGATTTTAGCTGCGGCGACGGCGGTAGACCACGAGGCCCAGCGCCAGTACGCCCGCAAACGCGGCGTAGGTGGAGGGTTCCGGCACGACTGGGCCGCTAACCGTGAAGCCAGCGACATCTTGCCAGGAATCACCAATACGAATCTCGTCGAAAGCCCACTCGCCCGGTGCGCGCTCAGCATTACCGCTGCCAGCTTCCACACCAAAGGCATACATGCTGATGGGCTGGACAACGCCGCCATCGGCATAAACGAAGCTAACGTAGCCGTCAGACGTACCGTCAACCTGCGGGTTTACCCAGAAGCTGATGGTGGAGGTGACCATATCGAGTTCAGCGACAATGAAGTCCACCGAATCAACATCAGCCCCGCTCATAACACCGTTGGCGTCCTTGAAGCCCCAGGCGCCCCAGCCGTTATTTTCAGCATTATTCCCGTTGGTGCCGAACAAGCCCAACGCGCCGTTATCATTATTGGTCGGTTGATGCGGGATACGGAACCCAGCCGGGCGGGGGTAAGGGTTCATATAAGTACCGGGGGCGGCCAATCCGTTGAGGCCCGTTTCCGGAGTGATCTGACCTTGGCGCTGGCCCAGAAAAGAAATATAAACCTTACTGGCAGAGTTGACTGCAGTAGCGGTGTCCGTGCTGAAATTAAGGCGGAAAGCTGAATTGGCACCGCCCGCTGCGTTGACCCCGTGGCCACCTACAGCCGTGAACGAACCCGGATAATTGCTCGGGTACTGCAGACCGGCGGAGTAATACTTGGAATTTTCGACCTGAGTTTTGTTGTTAAGCGTCCAGCCGCCACTGAAGCCATAACCACTGGAAGCAACCGCACTCAGATCCGTAGCATCAGGCGCGTTAAAGGTGGGCAGCGCATTGAGCGTAGGGTTATCGAAGCCTTCGTAGGCGAAAAGTTCGGCGTTGGCAGTGGAGGCAGAGCCAAGCAGGGCGACAGCCGCAGCGACACTGGACCAACGAAACAGACCGAGACATTGGGGTAGTTTCATGGATAAACTATTGAGTAGTTAGAGTTGATCTACCTGAGAAGGAAGATGTAACGATTATGTACCGAGTTCATGGAACGGTGCAAGAAATTTTCTGTCGTTCATGAAGCCTTGCCCCCGAATCCGATGAACTAACCCCAAGTATGGGAGGGTACCAGCCCGTGTCCAACACTTCTTTTGCGTCGAAAATGTAAAAACTTGACCAAACGTCTAAATCGCGACACTATTGACAGTTGGTTGCCACCTGCCCCGCTTGACAACATATCATCAGATTTTGATGATATGATTTATGACTGACCAATCCAATGCCCAGCGCGTGAAGGCACGCGAAGCAGCCCTGCGCAAGCTTTTAAGCCAGCGCATCGTCTTCCTCGACGGGGGGATGGGTACCGAGATCCAGCGCTACAAGCTGGAAGAGAACGACTTTCGCGGCGAGCGCTTCCAGGACCATGAGGGCGACCTCAAGGGCAACAACGACCTGCTCGTCATCACCCGCCCCGATGTGATCGCCAACATCCACCGCAGCTTCCTCGAAGCCGGCAGCGACATCATCGAGACCAACACCTTCAACTCCACCAGCATTTCGCAGGCAGACTACCATCTGGAGCACCTGGTGCCGGAGCTGAACGTGACGGCCGCCCAGCTGTGCCGCAAGGTGGCCGACGACTTTATGGCCGAGCACCCGGACCGCCAGGTGTTCGTGGCCGGGGGCCTCGGGCCGACCAACCGCACGGCCTCGCTCTCGCCCGACGTGAACAACCCTGGCTTCCGCGCGATCAATTTCGAGCAACTGAAGACCGCTTATTACGAGCAGGCCAAGGGCCTCGTCGAAGGAGGCGTCGACACGCTCCTGATCGAGACGATCTTCGACACGCTCAACGCCAAGGCCGCCATCTTTGCCTGCTACGATCTCTTCGACGATCTCGGTTACAGCCTGCCGATCCAGATCTCCGTGACGATTACCGACCGCTCGGGCCGCACGCTGAGCGGGCAGACGGTCGAGGCGTTCTGGGCCTCCATCGCGCACGCCAAGCCCCTGAGCGTAGGCCTCAACTGCGCGCTCGGGGCAGCTGACATGCGCCCGCACGTAGAGGACTTCCACCGCCTGGCCGACTGCTACACCAGCTGCTACCCCAACGCGGGCCTGCCCAATGCCTTCGGCGAATACGACGACACTCCGGCCAACATGGCGGGCGTGCTGGGCGAATTCGCCGACCAAGGCTGGCTGAACGTCGTCGGCGGCTGCTGCGGCACCCGCCCGAACCACATCAAAGCCATTGCCGAGCGCCTCAAGCAAAGCCCCGTCCGCCAGATCCCGAGCTTCGAACCTGTCATGCGCCTGAGCGGTCTCGAAGCCAGCGTCATCCAGTAAATCAAAATTCGAGCAGGAGTTCAGGGAGTAAAAGGAGTCCAAACATCTAAAGGTTTCCGCTCCCTTTACTCAGCAAACTCCTGTTCCAAATAATTCCCATTTTTTCATGTCTCAGAATTTATTCGCCAACTTCATCATGGTGGGGGAACGGACCAATGTCACCGGTTCGCCCCGCTTCAAGAAGCTCATCAAGGAAGACAATTTCGAAGCGGCTCTCGAGATCGCCCGCCAGCAGGTGGAAAACGGCGCCAACATCATCGACGTCAATTTCGACGAAGGGATGCTGGAGAGCGAGGAGTGCATGGTGCGCTTCCTCAACCTGATCGCCAGCGAGCCCGACATCGCGCGCGTGCCGATCATGATCGACAGCTCCAAGTGGTCGGTGATCGAAGCAGGCCTGCAGTGCGTCCAAGGCAAGGCGATCGTCAACTCCATCAGCCTCAAGGAGGGCGAGGAGAAATTCCTCGAGCACGCCCGCAAGATCCAGCGCTACGGCGCTGCCGCCGTGATCATGGCCTTCGACGAGCAGGGGCAGGCGGCCGAGAAGGACGACAAGGTGAAGATCTGCAAGCGCGCTTACGACCTGTTGCGCGAGAAGCTGGACTTCAACCCGGCCGACATCATTTTCGACCCCAATATCCTCACCGTCGCCACCGGGATCGAGGAGCACAACAACTACGCGGTCAACTTCATCGAAGCCACCCGCGAGATCAAGCAGGTGTGCCCCTACGCCAAGGTCAGCGGCGGCGTGAGCAACATTTCGTTCTCCTTCCGCGGTAACAACGTGGTGCGCGAGGCCATGCACGCGGCCTTCCTCTACCACGCCATCCACGCCGGGCTCGACATGGGTATCGTCAACGCCGGCATGCTCGCGGTGTATGACGACGTGGACAAGGAGCTGCTTGGCTACATCGAAGACGTGCTGCTCAATCGCCGCCCCGATGCAACCGACCGCCTGATCGACTACGCCGAGCAGTTCAAGGGGCAGAAGACTGAGGAAAAGGCGACCGACAAGCTCGCCTGGCGCGAGGCTCCGGTCGGCGAACGCCTTGCCCACGCCATCCGCCACGGCGTCACGGACTTTGTCGACGCCGACACCGAGGAGGCGCGACAGCAATACGACCGCCCACTGGAGGTGATCGAGGGCCCCTTGATGGACGGCATGAAGATCGTCGGCCAGCTCTTTGGCGACGGCAAGATGTTCCTCCCCCAGGTGGTCAAGAGCGCCCGCGTGATGAAAAAGGCCGTTGCCTACCTGACGCCCTACATGGAGGCGGAGAAGGAAAAGGCGATGGCCGAAGCGGAAGCCAAGGCCAAGCGCGAAGGCGTGCCGGTCGAAAAGCTCAAGCAGAACAACGGCGACATTGTGCTCGCGACGGTGAAGGGCGACGTGCACGACATCGGCAAGAACATCGTCGGCGTCGTGCTCTCGTGCAACAACTACACGGTGCACGACATCGGCGTCATGATGTCGTGGGACAAGATCGCCGAAAAGGCCCGTGAAGTCGATGCCGACGCGATTGGCCTCAGCGGCCTGATCACGCCCTCGCTCGACGAGATGGTCCACAACGCCAAGGAGATGCAGCGCGGCGGCTTCGACGTGCCCCTGCTGATCGGCGGCGCCACCACCTCCAAGGCGCACACCTCGGTCAAGATCGAGCCGGAGTACGACAAGGCCCCGGTGGTCCACGTGGCCGACGCCTCCCTCGTGGTGGGCGTCGTCAACGACCTGCTCCAGAAAGATCCGGCCAAGCGCGAAGCGGCCTTTGCGAAGTTCCGCGAAGAAAATGCCCGTCACCGCGCTTCGCACGAGCGCCGTCAGGCCAACAAGGGCGACACCTTGATGACCTACGAAGAGGCCGAGGCCCGCCGCCCGCAGATCGAGTGGGGCAGCGTCGACATCCCCACCCCGCGTCTCACCGGCCTGCAGGAGGTGAAGGACGTCACACTCGAACGCCTCGCAACCTTTATCGACTGGTCTCCCTTCTTCTGGACCTGGGAGCTGAAGGGCGTCTTCCCCAAGATCCTCAGCCACCAGAAGTATGGCGAGGAAGCCAGCCGCCTCTACACCGACGCACGCAAGATGCTCGACGACATCGTGCGCAACCAGCGCTTCCAGCCGCGTGGCGTCTGGGGCCTCTGGCCGGCCAACAGCGTAGGCAACGATGTGGAGCTATACCGCGACGCCCAGCGCCGCGAGCTGTTGACCAAGTTCCACTTCCTGCGTCAGCAGAAGAAGAAGGTCAACGACGACGGCACCATGCCCTACTACGCCTGCTCGGACTTTGTCGCCCCCAAGGACAGCGGCCGGATCGACTACTGCGGCGGCTTTGCCGTCACCAGCGGCCCGCAGGTCGAAGCATACGCCAAGACCTTCGAAGACAAGCACGACGACTACAACTCGATCCTCGTCAAGGCAATCGGCGACCGCCTGGCCGAGGCCTTTGCCGAGATGCTGCACAAGGACGTGCGCGACCTCTGGGGCTACGGCGAGAGCGAAGGCTTTACCACCGCGAGCGACCTGACTTCGGCTCACAACGAGGTAAATCCGCACCTGCAGTGGATGATCGACGAAAAGTATCGCGGCATCCGCCCTGCCGCCGGCTACCCGGCCACGCCCGACCACACCGAAAAGGCGATCCTCTGGGACCTGCTCGACGTCGAAGCCCGCACAGGCATCAAGCTGACGGAAAACTTCGCCATGTATCCCGGCGGCTCCGTCTCCGGGCTCTACTTCGCCCACCCCGACGTAAAATACTTCAACGTCGGCCTGATTGGCGAAGATCAGCTCAAGCAATATGCCGAGAGAAAGGACAAGCCTTACGCTGAAATGGAGAAGTGGCTCGCTCCAAATCTGCAGCCGTAAGGTCATATAGGCTGGACACTTGTTGAGGGGCATCTACCGTAAGGTTGATGCCCTCTTCGTCGGTCAAGCTTTCTGCCGCCTTGCGCACCTTGACAGCGGAATCCCACCGCGCCGCCGAACGGTCTCCCTTTGTGAGACGGTTGATCCGTGGCCCCCTGTCTTTGCCCGCATACATCTTCTACCTGCGCGAACTGCAGGTAGCCTACCAAGCCCTGGAATCCGCTTTACGGACACACTCGGCCCACCCTGCCCTTACGCAGTTCGTCCGCCCGGAGCTTTTCCGCGCAGTGGCCCTGGCGGAGGACATCGAACAACTCACCGACGTTTCGGACGGCGAGCAACCGGTAGAAAGCCTACCCTACGCAGGCCAGCACTACGCCCGCCACCTGGAGGAAATCGCCGCCGAGACTCCTGCCGCACTGTTGGCACACCTCTACGTGCGCTACCTCGGCGACATGTCGGGCGGTCAGATGATTGGTCAAGCCATTCAGCGCCAATTCGAACTGCCGGACGAGGTGGGTCTCAACTTCTACAACTTTGCCGACATACCCGATCTCGATGCCTACAAGGAGCAGTTCCGCAACTGGATCGACGAGACGCCCTTGACCGAAAACGAACGCTCCCTCGTGCTCGAAGAAGCCGTACGCGGCTTCGACCTCAGCAACGCGATCTTCGACGAAGCCGAGCGTCTGGGCGTGGAATAGAGGCGAAGCCGAGTGAACTTATCGGCAGTAGCACCCCTTCAGAGATCTCTGCAAAAGGGGGTCTCTTGAAGAGGCCACTGCGGCAAGGTCCATTCGATGAAACTCTAAACCACAAAACTCTCACGCCCCAAACTCGAACTGGCGGAGCGCTTCGTAGGCGGCAATGCCGACGGCGGTGGAGAGGTTGAGTGAGCGCAGGGGCTTTTGACTGAAGCGCGGCAAGGTCAGGCGTTGGGAGGGGCCGATCTCGTCGTGCAACCATTCAGGCGCGCCGTGGCCTTCGTTGCCAAAGACGAGGCCGTCGCCGGGCTGGAACTGGGCTTGCCAATACGTCTGCGTGGCGTGCGTGGTGAAGAGCCAGAGGCGCTGTGGAGCCAACGGACTGGCACGAAAAGCCTGCCAGTCGTCGTGGATGTGCAGATCCAGCTCGTGCCAATAGTCCATGCCGCTGCGCTTGAGGTGCCGGTCGGTAATGGTAAAGCCGAGCGGCTTGATCAGGTGCAGGCGGCAGTCGGTAAAGGCGCAGAGGCGACCCACGTTGCCCGTATTTTGCGGGATCTCGGGGTTAAAGAGCACCAGGTGCAGGCGCGGCTCGGCATCCATCGCGGCTTAGCGGTGCAGGTGAGCCTTGATCGCGCGGTCCATCTCGCGACGGTCGACGGCTTCCTTCAGGTCTTCGCGCTTGTCATACTCGCGCTTGCCGCGGCAGAGCCCCAACTGGACTTTGACCATGCCGTTCTTGAAATACATCTTGAGCGGGATGATCGCCAGCCCACCTGCCTTGATCGCCTGCTCCCACTTGAGGATCTCCTTGCGGTGGAGCAGCAGCTTGCGGGGGCGGTAGGGGTTGTGGTTCTGGAAGTTGCCGAAGGCGTATTCCTGAATGTTGGCGTGGTAGAGGATCGCCTCGCCTCGGTCGATGCGCACAAAAGATTCGCTGATCTGCGCACCGCCCGCGCGGATGCTCTTCACTTCCGTGCCCTGCAGCACCAGGCCAGCCTCAAGGGTCTCGTCCACGAAGTAGTCGCGCTGAGCCTTGCTGTTGCGGATCTCGCAATACCGCTCACCGGATTTGCTGTTTTTGCGGGCCATAAATGCGTTCTCTCTGGGGTTGCGCCTGGGTAAGCGCAAAAAGGGCGAGGGTGCTGCCTGCACGCTCGCCCTGCTTCAAGCAGCTGGGGTGTCGCCTACAGGCGCGGAGCCTCGTTGGTCTCCTCGTCTTCTTCGCCTTCGAAGAGTTCGTAGGTGATCTTGCCTTCGATGACTTCGCGCAGGGCGATGTCTTCGGGGCTCAGTCGCTCCAGGGACTCGACCATCGGGCGCTGGCCGAACTTGAGCTGTTTCACCCGGCGGGACACCACGTTGACGAGGATGTTCGGGTCCGGGATCACTTTCTGGGCGGCTTTGATGTATTCGTCTCTCACGGCAGTTAGATGGAAGAAAGTTCCGAAACCAGACAAGATGTGCAAAGGGCGGGGGAAGAGCAAGTAAAACTGTCAACCAATATCCCCTCCCTCGCCCGCGCAACGTGCAAGATCCTCACCCCAACGGGCTGGCACCCTGCAGCATTCTGCATGAACCTCAGTCTCAAGATGGGCAATACCCCGGGTGCTAAACCATTTTCCACCCGTGAGTTAGGGAGTGGGAAGGCCCAAGCTGGCACGCCCCGTGGATAAAGGAGCTCAAGTCCCGCAAAGGTGCGGAACACATGCGACCATCTTACTCAAACTCGAAAACAATATGCGCAAGCAACTGTCCCTCAGCCTTTTGGCCCTCTCCGCAGCCGCCTCCCTGTCTGCTGCCGTCTCCATCAATAGCGCCGACTTCGCGTATTACGACAATTTCAACAATTTCGCCGGCACCGGCGCTGCGCCGAACTGGACCGTGATCGGCGCTGGCGACAGCCGCGGCCCCGGCTATCTGGGCCGCAGCGACGGCACCAGCGAGCTGGGCGGCATCTACAGCTACGGCAGCAACGGCGATTTTTCTTTCGGTATGTTGCCCAACGAAGGCTACTCCGCCTCCATCCGCATCGGATTTACCAACAACCTGAGCTTTACCATCGACTCCTACTACGTGGGCTTCGATGCCGAGCACTGGCATGGCAATAACGGCGGCAAGGCCAGCAACTGGAAGTTTAACTACATCGACCCGGACGGCAGCACGCCAAACCGCAATTACAGCAACCTCGATTACACGGCCTCCACTGATGTGCCGGGCGGGGCGGCGGGCGACATGCCCTTCGACACCACCGCGCTGGGCCTCAACATCTCCGACCGCCCGATCGCCGCTGGTGAAACGATCTACTTCGAATTCTACTTCCCGGAGCAGACCGACGGCTACGAGGCCCAAGGCATCTCCTTCGACAACTTTACCTTCGCCATCGGCTCGCTCGACGGCGTGACGATCGACTACATGTCGAACATCGCGATTGCCCAACTGGCCGCCGTGCCCGAACCGCGCACCTACGCCATCCTGGCCGGCCTCGCCACCCTCGGCTTCGTCGCCTACCGCCGCAAGCGCAACGGCTAAGACGCCCCTTTACTCATCAGAGTTCCATCAAATCCATGTCGCCGGACGATTCCCCGAGGAGTCGTCCGGTTTTATTTTTGGAGGGTTGAAAGGTGGGGCTCCTCGCCGAGCAACTAGTGTCGCGTTGAGTGGACCTCGCCGCAGTGGCACGCCCTCCGGGGTGCATTTTCTGGCGCGGTACCATCCGGTGGTGTCGGACGCCAAGCGTCCTCAACCACCGGCTAAGCTAGTGGCATCCCTCCGGGATGCTGCATCATCCAGCAAGCCAACGGCTTGCCATCTCTTAGCCCGGGGTTGAGGTCCGCGTTAGCGGATCGACACCCCGGGTTTTCAAGCCTCAAGAATGCACCCTGAAGGGGTGCCACTGCGAAAAGGTCCCCTCAACCTGACACTGGCCATGCCTACCGCCGGAACAGCCACATCACCAGACTCAGCACGATGCTGACGACGATGCAGGTGACGACCGGAAAGTAGACGCGCGTGCTGCCGCTTTCGAAGCGCACGTCGCCCGGCAAACGGCCAAACCAGTCGAGCCAGCCGCGACCGCCCGCGAGCCAGACGACCAGGCCCACTACGACGAGTAGCAGGCCGAGGCAGACGATGGCTTTGCCGAGCGGCTCCATGGCCTAGACCAGCTTCAGATGCTTCGCCGTCAGCTCTTTGAGCGCGGCGAAGGTCTGCTGGGCCTTGGCCGGGTCCTTGGCTTCGACGAGGAGGCGGATCTTGGGCTCGGTGCCGGAATAGCGCACGAGGATGCGGCCTTCGCCAGCCAGCGCAGCTTCGAGCTGCTGGATGCCAGCCTCGTAGTCGGGCAACTGGTCGAGTGGCACCTTTTCCTGCACGCGCAGGTTGGCCTTGAGCTGAGGCAGCAGCTCGATATCGCGCGCCAGCTCGCTCAAGGGACGACCGGTGCGGCGCATGACCTTGAGCACCTCAAGGGCCGCGCCCAAGCCGTCCCCCGTCATCATGCGGTCGCCGATGATGAGGTGGCCGCTGTTTTCGCCGCCCAGCGTGTAGCCGTGGCGCTGCATCTCGTGGAACACGAGACGGTCCCCCACCCCGACGCGCACGACCTTGATGCCGTGGGCCTTGAGGGAGAGGTCGAGACCCAGATTGCTCACGCTGGTGGTGACAAGGGTGTCGTGGGCGAGGCGATCCTGTGCCTTCAGCTCGCGCGCGAGCAGGCCGAGCAGCGCGTCGCCATCCACGATCTGGCCGTGTTCGTCGACCAGCACCAGACGGTCGCCATCGCCATCGTGGGCGATGCCAAGGCGCGCGTTCTGCTCCTGCACGATCTCCGCCAGGCGCTCCGGGTGTTCGCTGCCCACGCCGTCGTTGATGTTCTGGCCGTCGGGCTCGACACCGATCGCGTAGACGCGGGCACCAAGGGACTCCAGCACCTCGCGGGTGGTCAATGCGGTCGCGCCGTTGGCCGCATCGAGGGCGATGACCATGCCGTAAAGCGCTTCCGCCCCAAGGGTCTCTTCCGCAAACTGGCGGTAGTGGCGGCGTGCGTCGTGCAGGTAAACAGGGGGGAGCGGACCGGCGGACACCTCGTCGAGGGTGTCGATGCGAGCCTCGAAGGCGGCTTCCTCGACTTCGCTCCACTTCACCCCGCCGGGGGCGAACAGCTTGAGGCCGTTGTCGCTGGCCGGATTGTGGGAGGCCGTTACGACCACGCCCGCCGCCGCCTTGAGCTGCTTGACCGCCAGCGCCACGGCCGGGGTCGGCGCCACCTGGCAATCGCAAATGCGGATGAACGGCATCGCCAGCCCCTGCATGAGCGCCTGAGAGATTGCATGCCCCGAGGCGCGCGGATCGCGACCCACCACCACGTGGATCAACCCGTGCGGGTGCTGGTCACGCAAATGCAGGGCCAGCGCGCGACCAAAGCGGCGCACGAAGGCGGGGGCAAGCAGCTCGCTGTCGGCTGCTCCGCGGATTCCGTCTGTACCAAAATACTTCATACGAGTTCTCTGTAAAAAGCCTGTGCCTTGGCCACCCACGCGGCGACCTTCCCTCCCAGCAGCAACTCTCGGGCTAGGGCGTATCCTTCGGGCAAGTTGGGAACTGCCTCGGCGATAAATAATGCAGCCCCGGCGTTATGGCAAATCGTGTCGATCAATCCCGGGCGGCCCTGGCCGTCGAGGATTTGCTGGAAGAGCACGAGATTTTCCTCCGGCGTGCCCCCACAAAGCTCTTCCAGTTCCGCGCGGGCAAAACCTTGCTCCTCCGGGGTCCAGGTGCCGCGCTGATCCTTCAGCTGTCCAATTCCGGCCACGAGGTTGTCGCCGGCAGTGGAAAATTCATCCATGATCTTGTCGCCCACCACGCGAGAGCCCACGGCATAGCCGCGCGTAAGGCCCAGAATGGTCAGCGCATCGGCCAAAGGCTCGATCAGGTCGGCCCGGCTGACGCCAAGCAACTGGCGCTGCGGGCGGGCGGGGTTGATCAGCGGCCCGAGGATGTTGAAGATCGTACGCTGGCCTTTGGCGGCCAAAGCCTTGCGCACCGGCACGATTTCCTTGAACGCCGGATGGAAGGCCGGGGCGAAAAAGAAGCAGAAATTGAGCTGCTCGACCGAGGCCTGCAGCTTCGCCGGGTCGGACTGGATGGGCAGGCCGAGCACGGTCAAGAAATCCGCCGCACCGCTCTTGGAGGTCACCGCCCGCCCACCGTGCTTGAGCACGGGCACGCCCGCCGCCGCCGTCACGATAGCGGACACGCTGGAGATGTTGTAGCCGCCAATGCCGCTACCGCCGGTGCCCACGATGTCGATGCCGCGCTCTCGCCACGACTCCAGCCCAGGGTCCAGCGCCATCTCACGGAAGGCGCCAGCGAAAGCGGTGATCTCAGCCACCGTCTCTCCCTTGGCGTGCAGGGCAGCGAGGAAGTCTTCCTTCTGGCGCGCATCGGCGTCGGCCGAGGCCAAGGCCTGGGCGACAGCCGCCACTTGCGCGCGTTCGAGGTCGACTCCCTGCCGCACCTGTTGGGTCAGCTCGAGCAACATATCCATTTCGCGCATGGATTACTGCCCTATGCGCTGGGGGACAAGCGAAAAGCCCACTACGAGGTTGCGCCATCGCCAAACAGGCGCTTCCCTGCAGCGCATGGCTCGCCTCTTCGCTCTGGTTTTCGCTCTAGTTGCCTTCATATGCCCTCTTGCCGCCCAGGCGGAGACTGCCCCCGAGGAAACCCCGCCCGACGTGATGGCGGACGACTCCCGGCAGTTGACGTATATGGATGCCTTGATCCTCGGCGCGGTCGAGGGCTTGACGGAGTATCTGCCCGTCTCCTCCACCGGGCACCTGCTGCTGACCAATGCCTGGCTGGGCCTCGATTTGCAGGATGTGATGTATGACGACACGGGTGCCCAGATCGTCGACAGCGCGGGCGAGCCCTATACCTTGAAGCAGGCCGCCGACGCTTATGCGATCGTGATCCAGGGGGGGGCCATCGCCGCCGTGCTGCTGATCTACTGGCGGCGCATCTGGCACGCCTCCAAGGGCAGCGTTTGCTGGGCGCTGGGCCACTTTGGCGTGCGCATCGGCGACCCGGAGGAGAATTTTCGCGGCTTCCGCCTCGCCCTCAACCTCGGGGTGGCCTTCCTGCCCGCCGCCGTGCTCGGCCTGCTTTTCAATGACGTGATCGAGGCCTACCTCTTCGGCGTCTGGCCGGTAGCGGTTGCCCTCTTCGCGGGCTCGCTGCTGATGTTCGGGGTCGAAAGATGGCGCCGCCGCCGTCATGGCGAGATGAAACCCGACAGCGGCCCCGACCTGCCCGACCTCGCCCTGTTGCAGAGCCTGACCATCGGCTTCCTCCAGTGCGTTGCCATGTGGCCCGGCACCAGCCGCAGCATGATGACCATCGTCGGCGGCTACGTGGTCGGCCTCTCCCCGGCACGCGCCGCCGAATTCAGCTTCCTGCTCGGCCTCATCACCCTGACCGCCGCCGCCGCCTACAAGACCGTCCAGGACGGGGCCGACATGATGCGCGTGCTCGACCTCGGGCCGGTGCTCTTTGGCTGCATCGTGGCGATGCTCTTCGCCGCCTTCGCCGTGAAGTGGCTCGTCTCCTACCTCAGCCGCCACGGCCTGAGCGTCTTCGCCTGGTACCGCCTCGGTCTCACGCTGGTCGTGGTCGTCTACTTCGGCCTCATCGCCGGATAGAAAAGAAGGGGGTTCACAGAAGGAAACGAAGAGTTTTCTTTAACAGAAGAACGCAAAGAACACGAAGGTCCGGTGCGGCAGCTTTGTTTTTTAAGCACGCTTTGCGCTCTTCGCGTTCTTCTGTTCAGAATTCCTTTTTCCAAAACTCCTTCGTTTACTTCGTTTCCTTCTGTTCAACCCGATTTCCCTCCGCCCGTACCTATTTTCCCGCTTGACAGGGAGTGCGGGGAGGCATTTTTTCTTTCCTTTTCTTTAATCTCTAAAGACTTTCCAAGACCATGGCCCAGCCGAAACGCAAGACCTCCAAGCAGCGCTCCCGCACCCGCCGCGGCGGCAACCGCTACACCGCGCCCCAACTGGCCAAGGACCCGACCGACGGCTCCGCCTTCCGCCCGCACCGCGTGAACCCGGTCAACGGGATGTACCGCGGCCGTCAGATCATCGAGGTCGACCAGATCTAGTCGATCTCGGTTTCAGGAGTCACTTTTTACAAGCTTGCCGGTCTCACTCAGACCGGCTTTCTTTTGCCCGATTATGGGGGATTCAGCCCGAACCATCGCACTGGACGCCATGGGCGCCGACCTCGGCGTGCAGGAAATGGTCGCAGGTGCGGCCGAAGCCATCAAAAAAGGTGAAGCGCTCGACGGCGTGGTGATCGTCGGCGACGAAGCCCAAATCCAGGAGGCGCTCAAGGGTGCCGGCCTTGCCAACGACTCGCGGGTGCAGATCTTCCACGCCTCGCAGGTGGTGGAAATGTCGGACAAGCCGCTGCAGGCCATCCGGCAGAAAAAAGACGCCTCGCTCGTTCGCACCGTCGAGCTGGTGCGCGACGGCACTTGCCAGGCAGGCATCTCGTGCGGCAACACCGGAGCCCTGATGGCCGCCGGCCAACTGCGCCTGCGCACGCTGGATGGAGTCGACCGCGCTGCGCTGGCCACCGTCTGGCCCTCCGAAAACGGCCACTTTCTCTTGCTCGATGCTGGTGCCAACCCCATGGCCAAGCCCGAGCACCTGGTGCACTACGCCCTGATGGGCAATGCCTACGCCCGCGACGCCCTGAGCATCGAAAAGCCCCGCATCGGCTTGCTCAGCATCGGCACCGAAGAAGGCAAGGGGACGGAGCTGACCTCCCGCACCCACGAGTTGCTGAAATTCCTCGCCGCACAGGACGACCGCCTCAACTACGTAGGCCTGATCGAAGGCTTCCACCTCTTCAATGGCGAGGTGGACGTGGTCGTGACCGACGGCTTTACCGGCAACGTCGTCCTCAAATCGAGCGAGGCGCTCTACAAGATGATCAACCGCGTGCTGAAGCAGGAGGCCAAGGCCCAGCCCTTGACCGCCATCGGCGGCCTGCTCCTCAAGCCTGCCATCAGCCGCATGAAGCACCGCCTCAGCCCCGAACGCTACGGCGGCGCCCCCCTGCTCGGCCTGCGCGGCACCGTGCTCAAAGCCCACGGCAGCAGCAGCCGCGAAGCCATCGCCAACGCCATCCGCATCGCCGCCCAAGTGGTCGAGCGCAAGCTGATCTCCCACGTGCACAACGATGTGCTCTGGGCCAATGAGCGCCTGAAAGCCGCTCCCGCCCCGTCGGAAGCGTAATGCGCGCCTCACCCGAGCGCGCCTCTTGCCCACCCCCGCCTGCCTGCCTCCTTGACAGGTGGCGGCAAAGCGATCTTGCTGACCTTTTTCCGAGATGAGCAGTGCCTGGAACAAGTCGGTCGTCATCCTCGGCACGGGGAGCTACGCCCCCGCCCGTGTGATGACCAACGACGATCTCGCCCAGTTTGTCGATACCTCTGATGCCTGGATCCGTCCACGGACGGGTATCCGTGAGCGCCGGATCGCCGCTGAGCATGAAACCACCTCCGTCCTGGCCACCGAGGCCGCGCGCAACGCCTTGGCCAATGCCGGGGTAGCCGCACAGGACATCGACCTGATTGTCGTGGGCACTTGCACGCCCGACATGGCCTTCCCCAACGTGGCGACCATTGTGCAGCGGCAACTGGGCATCAAACCTTGCCCGGCAATGGACCTGGAGGCGGCCTGCGCCGGGTTCCCTTACGTGCTCGATGTGGCCGACGCGCTGATGCGCCGCCATGGGCACCGCCGCGCCCTCGTGATCGGTGCCGACGTCATGTCGCGCATCCTCAACTGGAAAGACCGGACCACCTGCGTGCTCTTTGGCGACGGCGCCGGGGCCGTCGTGCTCGGCCTCGAAGACGAGCCGGGCTATGGCCTGCTCGAAACCCGCTTGGGTGCCGACGGGAATGAAAACCACATCCTGTGCGTGCCCATGATGCCCACCCAGGCCCCCACCTGGCCGGTCGATCTCGAGTTTGCGCCCGACACGATCTACATGAACGGGCGCGAAGTCTTCAAACACGCCGTGCGCGTGATGGGCCAGATCTCGCAAGACCTGATGGCTGCCCACGGCGTCTCGGCCGAACAGCTCAAACTCTTTGTGCCCCACCAAGCCAATACCCGCATCATCGAGGCGATGGCCGAAAGAATGAACGTCTCGATGGACCGTATCGTCATTAACCTCGACCGCTACGGCAACACCTCCTCCGCCTCCATCCCGCTCGCACTCGACGAAGCCCGCCGCGCTGGCCGCCTGCAAAAAGGCGACTATCTGCTGATGGTGGCCTTTGGCGGGGGCTTGACCTGGGGCGCAACGCTCGCAAAGTGGTTCTAAAATCCGTCATGGTGCGATTCCGTCTGATCTCCCTCCTTGGGCTGGCCGCCGCCACCCTTACCCCCAACACCCACGCTGCCTGGTGGAACCCCTTCGATCGTGGCATCGAACCCGCCCAGATGAGCGCGGATGAGCAGGATATTGCCGCTCGCCCACTCTTCGAACGCGCTCAGCGTGAGTTTGACAAGGGAGACTTCGACGAAGCGGCCGACCTGACGAAGCGCCTCGCCCGCCGCTACCCCCTTTCCTCCTACGCCGCTCAGGCGCTCTTCCTGCGTGGCCGCGCCCGCTACGAAGACGCCAAATACACTCCGGCCTTCGAGGCCCTGCAGCAGATCATCGGGCGCTACCCGGAATATCCGCACTTCAACGAAGTCATCCGTCTGCAGTTCGAGATCGCCCTGGCCGAAGCCGAGGGCAAGGGCCTGAGCTTCCTCTTCGTCTTCCCCTACAAGAAGTACAATACCTCGGCTGCGCACTTCGAGATGATCGTGCTCAACGCCCCCTACAGCGAGTTTGCCCCGCTGGCGTTGATGAACATGGCCCGGATCTACCAGTATAATGGCAAGACGATCCAGGCGGTGGACGCGCTCGACCGCATGATCAACCTCTACCCCAACGGGCAGCTGACCGACGACGCCTACCTCGAACTGGCCACCACCTTCGCCGCCGAGACCTCCGGTGCGCTCTACGACCAAGGCGCGACCCGCGAAGCGATCAACTACTACCGCGATTACCTGATCCTTTTCCCCAACGAGAACGAAGTCTCCCAGGCCGAGCAGGGCCTCGAAGAGATGCTCGACCTCAACGCCCGCAGCAAGCTCGTGCTGGGCCGCTACTTCTTCCGCTACCGCGACGACTACACCGCCGCCTCCATCTTCCTGAACGAGGCCATCACCCTCGCGCCCGATTCCGAAGCCGCCCAGGAAGCGCGCGAACTGCTCGCCCGCATCGCCGAAATCCGCGCCGAAGAAGGCGAACCCGAGCCCGACACCCCTGCTGGTGAAACGGTTTCCCAGCCGGTCGAAGCCGGCCCGGTCGACAACCTTCCGGACAGCCCGGCCGCTTCGGCTGCCGAAGGCGATGCCGCCCGCGTCGAATGAGCCTCCTGCGCTTCACCTCCCTGGGACTCTGCCTGAGCCTCGCCGCGCTTACCGGCTGCCAGCATTACCAATGGGGCACGGCAGCCGCCGGCCAGCGTCAGGAGATCAGCCACGTCTATATCGAGCCGGTGGTCAACCAGAGCGGCCTGCCCTTGGCCTCACCCACCCTGACTTTGCGCCTCGAAGAGCGCCTGATCAACCGCCCCGGGCATAAGCTTTCGGGCGACCTCGATGTCGCCGACTACGTGCTCGAAGTGACACTGATCCAGGCCGTGCCCACCCCGCGCGCCAGCCTGCCCGAAGACACCGGGCGCGACCTGACTTTTGAGCTGGCCGTGCAGGCCGACATCGTCTGGCGCGACGCCGTGAGCGAAGAAGTGCTGCACGAAGCCCGCGTCGACGCATCCAGCCTGCTCGTTTCGCGTCAAAACCTCCCCGACGCCATTTACCAGCTCTCTCCCGACGCACTCGACGAGCTCGCCCGCAAGATCCTCGACACCGAGCCCCTCGGCTGGGGCGAGTAGCGGGTTGAAGAAAGAAACGGGAGCCGACACTCTCTATCCTGAGAGGTTATTTAAGGTAGCTACCTTCCACCGCGCGATGGAGTGCGGCGCTCTGCGCCGATCTGGATTGTAAAGCAGGCAACAAAATGGAGCTGAACTCCATTTTTTGGGAGTCTTGGCACCCAATCAAGATCAGGTTGGGGCCCATCCACCCTTGGTGCTTCCGTTTCCTGCAGGAATGGGATTGCTTCCCTCCTACGCCACGGCTCCGCCGCGCGCATGGGCCTGGATCACTTTGAGGAAGCGCGGGAGAATGCTCTTGGCTTTGGCGGGGCCGATACCGGGCAGCTCCTGGGCCTCGGCGGCCGTTTGCGGCTTTTTGGCCGCGAGGTGCTTGAGCACGCGGTTGGGAAAGATGGTATAGGCGGGGGCGTTCTTGCGCTCGCGGGCCATCTGGTTGCGCAGGCGTACCAGCTCGTCGTAGAGGTGGCGGTCGTAGTCGATCTCGTCTTCCCCCGAGGGGCTGGCGGCGGTGGCGGGCCAACGCAGCTTCACGGTGTCACCGTCGAGCATGACGCGCGCGCCCAGCTCGGTCAGGCCGACGAGGCGGTATTCGTCGCCGCTGGTCTCGATCAGGCCCGATGCCTCCATCTCGTCGAACAGCGCGCGCAGGTGGGCCTGCGGCATGTCCTTGAGCAGCCCGTAGGTCGAAAGCTCGTGCAGGCCGGCCTCCTTGAGATCCTCGCGCTCGCTGCCACGCAGGCAGGCCATGATCTTCGTGCGGCCAAAGCGCGGGATAAAGCTGTAGGTGTCCTCGCGACGGCTCATGCGCGCAACCCCGCTCAATGCCTTGCGTAGCTGCAGCACCTCCTCGGCGTTGCCCTCGCGCAGGTCGGAACCGGAACGGCGGGCGCAGCGGTCGCACTTGCCGCAGGTCTCGCCCGACTGCTCGCCAAAGTAGCGCAGGATCGCCTGCTGGCGACAGCCCGGCGCGTGGCACAGGTCGATCATGCGCTCCAGCTTCTGGTAATCGCGGCGGCGCTTTTCATCCATCGCCGGGGTATCGAGCGGCAATTCGCGTGCCTTCATACCCGGGTTTTTCAACCGCGTGCCCCGGATGCGCTGGCCTGCCACGTCGAAGCGCTCGATCACGCCCGACCGGGTCAAAAGACCGAGGCTGGTGCCCACGCCCATCGGGTTGGTGCCGGGCCCGACCTTTGCCGTGAGGTCGTCGATGGAGAGCAGCACTTCGCCCTGGTCGTCGGCATGGAGCTTGAGGGTCGTAAAGACCTGGTGGACGAGCGCGGGTGGCGGGTTGGCACCATCGAGGAAAAACTCCTGCACCCGGCGGTCGCTGGGGCGAAAAAGCAGCTCGCACACACTCTCCTTGCCATCGCGACCGGCGCGGCCCGCCTCCTGATAATAGGCTTCGATGCTGCCCGGCAGCTCGTAGTGACAGACAAAGCGCACGTCGGCCCGGTCGATGCCCATGCCAAAGGCGTTGGTCGCGACCGCCACGCCCACTTCGCGACGCAGGAAGCGCTCTTGCGCCTGGCTGCGGGCGTCGTCGCTCAGGCCGCCGTGGTAGACGACGTGGTCGATATGCTCGCAGTTGAGCCACTCCGAGACGGCCTCGGTGCTCTTGCGGGTGGCGCAATAAATAATGCCCGTGCGGTGGGCCTCCACGAGGCTCTTGATCCGCACCATCTTGTGCTCGTCCTTCTCCACCCGGCTGATGCGGAAGGCGAGATTCTTGCGGCTGAAACCCGCCACATAGGTCGCCGGTTCGCTCAGCTCCAGCGTGTCGAGGATGTCTCGACGCACCTCGGGCGTAGCGGTGGCGGTCAGCGCGAGGCAAGGCGGGTTGCCCATCGCCTTGCGGGCCTCGCCCAGCCGCAGGTAATCCGGGCGGAAGTCGTGCCCCCATTGGGAAAGGCAGTGCGCTTCGTCAATTGCCAGTCGTGCGATCGGGATGCCCTGCAGCGCGCGGCGAAAGCTCTCGGCCCGGAAACGCTCGGGGGCCACGTAGATCAGCTTCAGCCGCCCCTCGCGCAGGTCGTCGAGGATGGCGAGCTGGTCGTTCCAGCTCTGGCTGCTGTTGATCATGGCAGCGGCGATGCCACGGGCCTGCAGCGCGTCCACCTGGTCTTTCATCAGGGCGATGAGCGGGGACACGACCACCGTCACCCCCTCCATCAGCAGCGCGGGCAGCTGATAGCACAGGCTCTTGCCGCCGCCGGTGGGCATGATGACGAGCACGTCGCGCTTTTCCAGCACAGCCGTCACGATATCCTCCTGCGGCGCGCGGAAGGCCGAAAAGCCGAAGTGGCGCGCCAACGCCTGTCTTGCTTGTTCTCGCATCCTCACCTTCCACACAAACCCGGATGCGGCCCGACGTAAACCATCGAATAGCGCCAAAGCGATCATGGCAAACGGAAGCAACGTGAGGTCGCACAGAAACAGCTAGATCCCGCGCTTCGGGTCCGTCCCTGCAGAGACTTCCTTGAGCGCGGCTTCCATTCCGGCGGCGACGGCGTCGCGGTCGCGCCCCCAGGTGTCGGTCACGCTGTCGACCGCGCGCATCGTCAGCGTGACTTTGCTGAACGGCAGGGGCACGAAGAAGGCGTCCCAGCTGGGCAGGCGGAAAAACTGATGGTAGCGGATGCCCGTCAGCACGATGGGCGCGCGGGTGAGCACGGTCAGGAGCGCCGCACCCTGGTGCACGTGATAGAGCGGACCACGGGGGCCGTCGACCGTGATGCCCGTATCGAGCTTTTCGTCGCGGATCACGCGCACGAGCTCGCGCACGGCCTCGGTGCCGCCCCGCTTGGTGCTGCCGCGCACAGGGCGCGTGCCCCATAGCTCGAAGAGCGCAGCCAGCCACGCGCCGTCTTTGCTGCGGCTGACGAGCCCGCAGAGGCGGTGCCCGTGCGGCTTGCGGAAGCGGCGGTAGATCTCCTGGTTGATGAGGCAACGGTTGTGCCAGAGCACAAAAATGGCCGGCGCCGGAGTCTCGCGAAACACCCGGTGCGATTCCGCATCCATCTTGATCCGCAGGCTGCGCATCCACCAATCGGCCACAAAGGCGATCAGGTAGAGCAGCCAGCGTTTGCTCGGCGGAATGGCGTGGGTGGTGTCGCGTCGGCGCGGACGCGGCGTGTCAGTCATACCCACCACTGTGCGCATGCCCGCGCAGTTGCCAAGCCTTGGGAGTGATCGAGGCATCCTAAAAATAATCTGCATCACAGATTTTAATGGCAATTAATCTGCGATACAGATAACAAAACGGCGCACCACCATGAAGATCAAGTTCATCCTCCCCGCGTTGACGGAAGCCGAGAGCCCTTTCTGGCGGCCCATCAAATACTCGCTCTTCCCGCCGCTGGGGCTCGCCACCCTCGCCGCCTACCTCTCGCCCGACGACGAGGCGCAGATCGTCGACCAGCACGTGCAGCCGCTGGACCTCAACGACCGGCCCGACATTGTCGCCATCCAGGTCTACATCACCAATGCCTACCGCGCCTACCGGATTGCCGACCACTACCGGAGCAAGGGCGTGTATGTAATCCTCGGCGGGCTGCATGTCACCTCGTTGCCCGAAGAGGCCAAGGCCCACGCCGACGCGATTTTTCTCGGCCCGGCGGAGGAATCGTTCCCGCGCTTCCTGCGCGACTATCGCGCGGGCCAGCCGGAGAAGGTCTACCGCTCCCGCACGCGTTCGTTACACGGCGTGCCGCCGATCCGCCGCGACCTGATCGACCGGCGGCTCTACCTCGTGCCCAACTCGATCGTCGTCACCCGCGGCTGCCCACACCATTGCGAGTTTTGCTACAAGGATGCGTTTTTCACGGGCGGCAAGTCGTCCTATACCCAGCCGGTAGACGACGCGCTGGCGGAGATCGAGCGCCTCCCGGGGCGGCACCTTTACTTCCTCGACGACCACCTGCTGGGGCACCAGCGCTTCGCCCGCGAGCTTTTCAGCGGGATGCAGGGCATGGGGCGGCTCTTTCAGGGCGCGGCCACGGTCGATTCGATCCTGACCGGCGATCTGATCGAGCGCGCGGCAGAAGCGGGGCTGCGCAGCATCTTCGTCGGCTTCGAGAGCCTCGACCTCGCCAATCTCCAGCAGAGCAACAAGCGTCAAAACCTCGGTCGCGATTACGCCCAGGCCATCAACCGCCTGCACGACCTCGGGATCATGATCAACGGCAGCTTCGTCTTCGGCCTCGACGGGGACGGCCCCGACGTCTTTCAGCGCACGGTCGACTGGGCGGTCAAAATGGGCATCACCACGGCCACCTTCCACATCGCCACGCCTTACCCCGGCACCGCGTTTTACACTAAGATGCAGCAGGCCGGTCGCCTCCTGTCCGACAACTGGGACCTCTACGACACGCGCCACGTCGTTTTCCAGCCCACCCGCATGACACCGCACGAGCTGAAAACCGGTTACGACCTCGCCTACCGCGATTTCTACCGCTGGGGCTCCATCCTCGAAGCCAGCCTCTCCCACGGCACCCTCAAGCACCAGTTGAAGCACTTCTTCTACACCAGCGGCTGGAAGAAATTCGAACCGCTCTGGAACGCCGTCATCCAGGCCAAACGTCTCAACCTGATGACCCCGCTACTCGAAGGTGTGCTCTCGAAAGTCACCCGGCAGCAAGGGGGAGGGGAAACATCCATGAAGGAAAGAATTTCGCCCGTGTATAAATCTGAAGCGATCTCGATTGCCAGGAGGAGCGACTTGAAATAGAGCTTGAGAAATGAAATTTGAAAGGGCCACAGCCTTAGCCCAGGAAGCAAACCGCTTACTCCGGGAGGTCAGCGAGAGCAACGAAACCGTGGCCATTACAGAAGCCGGTCGAACAGCCGCCTATCTCGTTTCCGCCGCAGAATACCAACGGATCGAAGATCGCCTCGAACTACTTGAAGGGCTGGCAAGAGGAGAACAGGACTACCGCGAAGGCAAGGTGGTTTCGAATGAAGAAGCAGCTCAACGTTTAAAGCGGTGGCTCGATTAATCTGGGCTGAACACGCGCTCGCCCAGCTTGAAGATATCCTTGGCTTCATTGCTCAAGATAATCCAACAGCAGCCAAAAAACTGGGCCGCGAAGTATGGCACGAAGTAAACCGTTTGCCAGTCTTTCCCCGCTCCGGCGCACGACCAGCAGAATTGACAGGCACCATTTACCGCCGTGTCAGCATCCGCCCTATCCTTGTCTACTATCGTGTGGAAAAAGAGGACGTAATCATTACCTATGTCCGACGTGGAGAAAGCCGTTTTTCGCTCGATCAACTCGAAGAAAACGAAGATTAGCACCTCACACAGCGGCAGCATGCATCCCAATCCGGTTTAAGGTTTGATGCAGCTGCCCCTTATGGTGATAATAAGAAGGTGAAATCGTCGCCAGACCCTACCCTTCGGGCGCCGTGCCCTTGGCTCCCGACGTTGAGCCCCGAGGCGCGCATGAGTTATCGCGACCTGAACCAGTTGGGCGAAAACCGTGGCGAGGCCTTTTTTCTGACCGCGCTGCATTACGGGCAATACCTGTGGCAGCGGGGTGAATCTGCCCGCGCGCTGCTGGCCCTGGCCCGCGCCTTGTATGCCGACCTCGTGATCGAGACCGCCCACCCCCTGCCCTATGGCGCCATCGGCTGGATCATCCGCCACCACCCGGGCGACTCGTTTATCGGCAACCCGCGCATCTCCTTCCAGCATCAGGCGGAGCGTTACCGGGGAGAGCGGCAGACGCTGCGGCGCGCGCGGTCGTGGGCGGCCTGGCATATCGCGCGGCAAGCCGCCCCCTCCCTGCCCGGCGATCCGCACTCGCATTTGCAAGAGCCTTCCGCCATCGAACTGACGCGCCGACTGGCCGACTCTGCCTATCCGGGCGAGATCAGCGACTGGCAGCAGGCTCTGGCGTCGTCGCCAAGCTGGCAACCGGGGTCCACGCCCGCGCCCAGCCTCCATGCTGCTGCGCGAGCACATTAAAGGCCGCTAGATCGTCTTCCTTTGCATCCACGCACAGGCCGTAGAGGGCGACCGGCTGGGGGTTGCGCGCCTGCCAGCGGCCGACATCTTCCGTCAGGGCCTCCCAAGGTACACTGCGCCCCCCTCCCTTTTCGGTGGTGTATTGAAAGCTGGCGTCGCTGATCACCACGACCGCATCGGGCTGCAGCGCCCAGACTACGTCGAGCACGCCCTGAATCCCATCGGGGCTCCCACGCTGCCAGTCTCGCCCCGCCCGTCCGCTCTTGACGAGGCCGTCGCTCAGCCAGGTATTGAGGCCAGGCAACCCCGTCTGCAGTGGCACCATCTGCGGTTGCGCCCAGGCATAGCTGCGCGAAAACTGCAGCAGCGCCACCTCAGTCGTCGGGGTCAACCCGCCCAAGAGGTCTCCGACTTCGGTTGCCAAAGCCGCCATATCGGCCCCCTGCGCCTCCAGCTTGCGCTTGATCGGCGAAGACATGTCGATCGCCACCACCACGCGCTTGCCGTCGAGCGTGGGGGACAACCAGGAGCGCATCAGGTAAGCGGCAGCGTCCGCCGCCCCGGGCGCCGTCGCCGCCATCGGTCGGGGCGCGGCGGCAGGCGGGCGGTTCATCTGCTCCAGCGGGTCCTGCAACTTCGGCAGGGGGTGGGCTTCTTCCCACTGGCGCAGGATCGCCTGAACATCGAGCGGATGCAGGAGCGGCTCGTCGGCAGCGTCTTCACCCGCAACGACTGGCGCAGGCTCGTCTTTGGGGAAGCTAGGCCACTCGAAGTAGTGCATGGCGGCGAAGGTCGCGAGCGCGGCCCCCGCCACCAGGCCGATCAGCCAAAACGGCGGTTTTCCGCCTCCATTGCCTTGGGCGTTGTGCTCCACAGCCATCCGGGAGACAACCTACGCCATCGGAAGGGGTGTCCGCAAGAGCGCATCACCGTTACCTGAGAGGGGTGGAAAACTTTTTTCACTTTCCTCCACAAAGATGCTTGACCGATTCAATCCATTTTGACTGTATGAGAGCTTTCCCAAAGGGGTAGTAGCTCAGTTGGTTAGAGCGCCTGCCTGTCACGCAGGAGGCCGCGGGTTCAAGTCCCGTCTATCCCGCCATTTGAAGGCCCGAGAGGTAAATCCTCCGGGCCTTCTCCTTTTTCCGGTTGCAAACAAAGGCCGCGAGAGGCTTCCCCTTCCCTCTCCTACTCCTCGGGTGCCCGCCCGGATTTCACGGTGAGGATCCGCTCCTGCAGGTGGACCGCATCAGGGCGCGGCAGGTCTGTCGCCTTGTCGATCGCCTCATCAATGTCGGCCAGGCTCGGCGCATTCCGCTGGATAAGGGCCTGTAGTGCTTCCAGATCCAGCGAAACCGCCTTGGTCGAGAGGATTTCAGTCTCGGGCTCTTCCAGGTCGAAGCTGCCCAGCATTTCATCGGCTTCCATCGCATCGGAAACCTGCGGGCGGAAGACCTTCTGGCCACCCCGGCGCTTGCTGCGGCGGAGGAGGCCGACATTGTCCACGACGGTCTCGGGCCAACGAGGGCCGGCAAAATACACGGCGGCATACATCAGCTTGGCCTGTGGCTCGGAAACGCCCGAGGCGCGCATGGCGTTGTAAAACACCCGGTGCACGGACTTCCAGGGCTTGCTGCGCACATCGCAATAAAAGTCGTGCACGACGGAGGCGGCTCGATATTTGCCAGCAAACGGCCCGCCAATCACCGACCACAGCGCCCGCGGGATCGACGCACCATCTACTTTCGCCCCGATGGGCACGGGCCATGCCGCATCATCGACATCGTGAAAGCCGAAGTCTTCCACCACCCTCATGCGTCGGCCATCCGACAGGGGCTCGAGGATCAGGCGACCGGTATAACGGCCAAAATTCAATTCGTCGTTATTACTCATGGCAGGCTAGTGGTTTTTAGCTTAGTCGAGAAAGGCCTTACCTGGCAATCCTGATCTTCCTGAAGGCTGCGCTTGACGCAGATCAAGGCGCGCGGGAGCCGTCTCGAGTAAGATAGCCGGCATGATGAGCCCGCTGCCCTCGCAGGCGATTCCCGCCGCCGATTCTCCCACCTTGCCCACCATCCGGTGGCGCGACTTTGCTGCCGCCTGTGCGGCCGAGCCCTACCGAGCGTTTTTCCCGCTGGGCATCGTCGTAGGCGTAGTGGGGGTTGCGCTCTGGCCGCTGTGGTATGCTGGCTGGGTGGAGGCCTATCCCGGGCCGGCCCACGTGCGGTTGATGGTCGAAGGCTTTTTCACCGCATTCATCCTCGGGTTTCTCGGCACCGCCGGACCTCGGATGCTCGACGCTCGCCCCTTGGGCCTCGGAGAGTGGGGCCTCGTCGGCGGACTCTGGGCCACCGGGCAAGTTGCGTCGCTCATCGGCTGGGCAAATTGGGCCGAGCTGGGCTTCGTCGCAGCGATGATGCTCTTCGGGCTCAGCCTTGCACGCCGTTGTGGCCAACGCGAGGGGCTGCCTCCTCCCGGCTTCGTCCTGGTCGGGCTCGGGTCCCTCGGTGCCGTGCTGGGTGCGCTCACCCAAATGCCATGGCTGCAACCCCACCTGCCCTACGCGGTGTGGTTTTTGGGGCGCAACTTCCTAATTGAGGCCTACATCCTCCTGCCGATCCTCGGGGTAGCTCCGTTTTTTCTCGGCCGCTTCGGCGGGCTGGAGCCCAAGCACAGCCCCCTCGATGCTCGCAAACCCGATGTCCGCTGGCGGCAACAAGCCGGGATCTGCCTGCTGCTGGGCGCGGGGATCGTGGGCGGCATCGCCCTGCAAGGGGCGGGGTTGTTCCGTAGCGGCGCGTTGCTTAAAGCAGCCTTTACAGCGGGATTCATTTTGACCCAGGTGCCGTGGCGCTACCCGCGTGCGTCCACGCTCGCCCGCCTGGCGCAAGCCTCGCTGCTCTGCCTCGTCCTTGCTCCCTTGGCCGAGGCTATCTGGCCGGAGCTGCGGATTGGCTTGCGGCACGTGCTCGTGATCACCGGCTTTCAATGGATCGTGGTATGCGTGGGCACCTGGGTGGCGTTCGCCCACGCAGGCCGCAAGCAACGGCTATTGCGCAACTGGCCGCTGCTCTGGATCTGCGCCGGGGGTTGGGCCCTCGCCATGGCCACGCGCGTAGTAGCCGAAGCCTTGCCCGCCATCCGCGACAGCCACCTTATCTACGCGGCAGCCGCCTGGATCGTGGCCACCCTGCTTTGGCTCGCCCTGCTGCTCCCACGCCTGCGGGAAGACGGTTGAGAACAAGACTCGCGTTAACAGAGGAGAACAAAGGAAACAAAAAAGGAGGTGGAGAGCGTCATGGCGCCCTATTCACCTCCTTTGTTCTCTTCGTTTACTTCTGTTAGAAAGATCGGCTTTCTATTGGACCACGATCACGCCCTTCATGCCGGCGGAAAAGTGACCGGGGAAGGAGCAGACGAAGGGATACAGCCCCGGCTTGTCGGGCAACTGGAAGACGATCGTGTCGCTCTCGCCGCCGCCGAGCATACGCGTCGCGGTAAGGATCGAGGCGGCTTCGCTCGGCGGCAGGTATTCGTGCTGCGACGCACGGGCGGCCGCCGAGGCAAAGGCCTTGGGGTCGACGCCGTCGTGCAGCACCACGAGGTTGTGCCCCATCGAGGCCTTCGGCATCTTGCCGATGTTGTCGAGCGTAATGGAGAGCACCTGACCCGGCTTGGCCTCGATCCGCGTGAGGTTGAACTTCATCTGGTCGTTGGCCGTGATGGTGAAGCTCGCCTCCGGCGCCTTGTCGATCTGCGCCAGATGCAAGACGGGCGTCTCCGCCGCAGAATCGCTGGTTTGGGGCTTGTCGCCGCAGCCGCTCAAGGCAGCCGCACCGGCCAGGATCAACGTAAAAGGTAGGATGCGCAGGGTGTCTTTCATGATGCGTCGTAGCTTACCACCCATTGAACAAGGGGTCATTGACGTGGATCAAGCCTATCTGACGATCCTGTAGCGAAAACAGCATGAACCACTACGCTAGAGCTCGCTATTGCCATGAAACAAGCCGCTTGGTCACAGATTTTAACCTTGCCACACCAGGTAGCGATTTTACCGTTGCTAGCACTTTTCTCTCTGCTAATGAACGCTCTGTCAACGACCCCTGTCTTCGTAACGGGAGTACCTCGAAGCGGGACCACTCTCGTCTATACAACTCTCCTGGAGCATTCCGTCTTTAAGCCAGGTGTCGATGAGCCCATGGAGCGCCTGATGGCCGAAGCCGGCTGCTTTCGACATCCGCGATCGATTTATAACCGACGTGGCGGATCATCAAAATATCTATTGCTGGACGAGGACACGATTGAGGAACTTCATAAAAAGACGAAGAGCCTCCGCACTTATCAGACGATCGGGAATCTGCCTTACCGTGTAGTGAAGAAGTTCATGGCGTCCCAGTCGGCCTTGGTCGCCCTAACTTATCGTCTTGGTGGAAATCCTGTCGCTCTTCGTACGTTCTTCGATCAAGCCCGCAAAGTTCGGAAAATTCAACGCCCGGTCGAAAAAACACCCAATCATATTTTATATCTTCCTGAAATCTGGGCGACATACCCAGACGCGAAGTGCATGTTTATCTACCGCCATCCGGTCGATGTGCTCAGCTCTTATCGTAAACGCCTGCAGGTGGAAATTCAAACGATTGGGGAAAAAGCCAAAAGCTCTTGGCTCGGGATATCGTGGCAAGACTTTGCCACCCGCTACGAGCACTATGTAAATACGGCTCTCAGCGTTCAGGCCCAAGGTCGTCCCAACTTCATGGTGCTGCCTTACGAAACATTAACCCGAGAGCCCGAAGCAACGATTCGAAAAATATGCTCTTTTGTAGAGGTTGATTTTGATCCGGCCATGATGCCCAAGAAAGCGAGCAAAAAGCGCAACCACCATACCTATACAGGCGGGGAGATCATGGCCAAAACCAAGAATTGGAGCGACTACCTGCCATTGGAAGAAGCCAAGCTATTGGAGGATCGGCTTGCTCCGCTCATGGAGCAGTTGTCTTATACTCGCTATAGCTAGCCCCCCTCTCCCCCTCAAAGATCCCGCTGCTTGGTGTCGATGATCAGGGTGACGGGGCCGTCGTTGTCGGCGGGGATGCGCATCTCGGCGCCGAATTCGCCGGTGCCGATGGGCTGGCCGAGCTCGACCTCGAGGGCGTGGTGAAATTGTTCGTAGAGGTCGCGCGCCTGGGCACCCGGGGCCGCGCGGTTGAAGGACGGGCGCGTGCCTTTCTTGAGGTTGCCGTAGAGCGTGAACTGGCTGATGAGCAGGATCTCGCCGCCGATGTCGAGCAGGCTGCGGTTCATACGGCCCTCTTCGTCTTCGAAGATGCGCAGGTGCGGCAGCTTGTGGGCCAGCCACGGGATTTCTTCGGCGGTGTCTTCGGCGCACACGCCGAGGAAGACCAGCAGACCGCGCCCAATGGCGGCCTTCGTTTGCCCGTCGACCGCCACGGAGGCGGAGTGAACGCGTTGGACGACTGCTCGCATACCTTAATTGCCTGTCACCATCACAATGCCGATGGCAACCAGCAAAAGCCCCGCCCCGACAAACCGCTCGATCATCACCGTGCGGCCCACATGGCTCTCGCGGTTGTCGAACCAATGCCCCACCAGCGCCACGAGCAAGACCGACCACATGCCGCGTGAGCTGTAGAGGATGTTGATGGCAGTTGGGTCGCCCGAGGCCGAGACGCTGTAAGTCATCATGTAAAATTGAACCGCCATCAGCATGACGGCCGGGACGATCCAGCGAAACGCCTTGACCGGGATCGAGCGCAGCGGGCCGGAGAAAAACGGCAACAGCACAAACGACGAAGCGACCACCACCGTCTGCTTGGCCGCCACAAACTGGAAGAACCCGAAGCGTTGCGCAAAGGCTCCAAACATCACGTCCATCCCCGCATAGGTGAGGCTGGCCAGCGTGGCAAGCAGCACGGTGAGCCAGACGGATTTGCCGGAGTGGCTGCGCCTCCGCCCGAGCAGATAAACGGCTACCACCGTGAGCACCGCCGCCAGCCACCAGGCCAGCGGCACCGGCTGCGCCAGAAAGATGGCCGACAGCACGGCCACCGCCAGCACCTTGATCCCCATCAGCGGCATCGCCACCGAGACGTCGCCATACTTGATCGCCAACACACTGAAGGTGGCGCCAGCCGACGAGAGCAGGCCCGTGACGAGCACCGCCCACCACAGGCTCCCGTCTACCTGCCCCGGGGCCAGCAGCCCAGCCGGCAGCACGCACAGCCAGAACAGCCAGTGGCTGACAAAGAGCACGCGCATCGCGCCCACGTGGAACTCCAGCGCCTGCTTTTGCAACAGGCTCGCCACCGTGTAGATCAGCGCCGCGACCACCGCCAGCGCGTAAAAGACAGACGTCTCCATACTTCCCCCAAAGCCCTCCAGCTAAAGAGCCTCCATTTTCAAAAGTCGACCCAATTGCAGGAAATCCGGCATGGCTAAAAATACCCTATTTTGATACCGCGTCTCGATAGCATTGACACGCCTGAATCTGAGTCTCAGAACCACATCGCTTATGAAATCGTCCAAGCTGCTGACCTCGCTGGCACTGCTGTCCACCACTGTCTCGCTCTTTGCTCAAAGCTCGACCGCCCCTGCCGAAGGGCAGGTGTTCGAGCTGGAGGAATTTATCGTGACCGGCGAAAAGCTGGGCCGCACGCTGCAGGAAACGCAGACCAGCGTGTCGTTCTTTTCGGCCAGCACCCTGCAAAACACGCCCGTGACGTCTATCGGCGACGTTTTCAAGATGTCGGCCAACACCTACGCCTACGATGGCAACTTCAGCATCCGCGGGATCCGCAACACCGGCCTGACCAACTCCGAAGGCAGCGAACTGGCGACCGTTTTGCTCGACGGTGCCCGCGTCGACTCCCAGATGCTGACGCTCGACGGGCTCACGCTGTGGGACATCGAGCAGGTGGAGATCCTGCGCGGCCCGCAATCGACCAGCCAGGGCCGTAACTCCCTCGCTGGCGCGGTGGTCGTGACGACCAAGCAGCCGACTTTTGACTGGACCGGCCAGATGCGCGCCACCTACGCCGAGCTGGAGACCTACCAGCTGGCAGCGGCCGTTGGCGGCCCGATTGTAGACGACTGGCTCGCCTTCCGCATCTCCGTCGACCAGCAGCTGAGCGATGGTGCCATCACCAACACCACCCGCAACGAAGACGACTGGGACCGCACCGACAGCCTCACGGTGCGTGGCAAGCTGCTCTTTGCCCCCAAGTCGTGGAACGGCTTCACTGCCCGCCTGATGTATCAGCAGTCGGAAAGCGATTTCAACGATCGCGCCTATGCCTACGCCAACGATTGGGACGGTCTCTTCGACCGCCTGGCGTGGGAAAACACCCGCAATGAGTTCGACGGTCGCAGCCGCCTGGCCTCGCTGATCATGGAGCAGCCGCTCTGGGAGGGCTGGCAGCTCAGCTCCACCACGTCCTGGAGCGACTTCACCAGCTCCTCTTCCTACGATGGCGACCGCACGCCCAGCGGCCCGGGGCAAGACGACCTGCTCTACGGCTACGGCTACGACAACAAGAACCTGAGCGAAGAGCTGCGCATCCTGGGCCGAGGCCATACCTGGCGCGTGACTGGCGGCTTGTATCTGGCCACCGAAGAGATTTCCAGCAATTCGTCGGGCCCGTTCTTTTACACGCTGCCCTCCGCCTACCCTCCCCTTTTCGGCCTGCCCAACCCCTCCCGCGTGTTGCTCGACAACCAGTCCGATTACGCCATCGAGACCGACAATGCGGCCCTGTTCTTCAATGGCGACTGGGACATCATTCCCGAGCTGACGCTGACCGTGGGCCTGCGCCTCGACTACGAAAAGAAAGACCGCCAGACCAACCAGAACGTTTCCCTGCTGCAAGGCTTCCCCGACGCGGTTTCGCTGGTCGATGTGCCCTCTCTCGGCATCCCCGCCGGAACCCCGGCAGACATCCTGATCGCCGGGCTGGCCGCTCAGGCCTCTTCCCAGGACTCCGGCAGCGAAGACTTTTACACCGTGCTGCCCGCCATCGGGCTTACCTACAACATCACGGAGAAGATGAGCGCCGGGATCAGCTATTCCCAAGGCTACCGCTCCGGCGGGGTGAGCTTCAACATGGCGCAGGGCCGGATCGTGCCCTTCGACCCGGAATTCACGCACAACTTTGAGCTGTCGTTCCGCTCCCAGTGGCTCGACGACCGCGTGACGCTCAATGCCAACACCTTCTACGCGTTGTGGGAGGATCAGCAGATCAGCTATCAGTATTCTAGCGACGTCTATGACAGTGAGGTCGTGAACGCGGCTGAGTCGGAATACTACGGCTTCGAAATCGAACTCAAGGAATGGTTCCTCAACGGCTGGAGCTTTTACCAGAACATCGGCTATACCCACACCAACTTCCGCGACTTCAACGTCGGCGCAGTTTCCCTCAGCGACAACGAGTTCCCGCAGGCTCCGCACTGGACGCTGGGAGCCGGGGCCAATTACCGGCACGACAGCGGCTGGTTTGGCAATGCGAGCCTCACCTACATCGACAACGCCTGGGCGAGCGAAAAGAACGAGCCGAATCTCTACCTCGGCGAGCGCCTGCTGCTGGACGCCAAGCTCGGCTTCAGCCTCGACCATTGGTCGGTCTACGTCTTCGGCACCAACCTGCTGGACGATGACTACATCAACCGCCTCTGGTCGGAAACCGCCAACGCCGGCTCGACCTACGGTGCCATCGTGGGCCGCCCGCGCGTAATCGGCGTCGGCTTCGAAGCGAACTACTAGCCCCTAGCCAGCGATGAGCACCACTACCACTGCCCCCGAGCCTGTCGTTCAACCCACACCCGAGGCGGTCAAAAAGACCCGCTCCTGGCTGGCTGCGATCTACCCGGCCGTCTGGCGCTGGCACTTCTGGATGGGGCTGCTCATCACCCCCGTGCTGGTGATCGTCTCGCTGGCCGGGGCGCTCTTCGTCTTCGAATACGAGCTCGCCCCGGTGGTGGAGCCGGGGATGCATCAGGTGGAGGTGCCCGCAAGTGGAGAAATGCTGCCCGTCTCCCAACGGGTGGCGGCGGCCCAAACAGCCGCGCCCGAAGGCTGGCACTTTACCGACATCTCCCGCTACGTGGGGGCCGACCGGGCGGACGAAATCGTCTTCAGCGGGGAGGAAGACGCGCACGGGCATCACGAGCACCACAGTGTCTTCGTCAACCCCTACACCGGGGAAGTGCTCGGCCAGCGCGGCAGCACCGACGGCTTTTTCGCCACCGTGCTCAAGCTGCACCGCACGCTGCTCGGTGGCACCTTCGGGCGCTATCTGGTGGAGATCGCGACCTGCTGGGGCATTGTCTCGATGCTCACCGGGCTGCTGCTCTGGTGGCCGCGCGGCAAGGGCAAGAACAAGGCCGCAGGCGTCTGGAAACCGCGCCTCGACAAGGGCCTGAAGACGACCTTGCGCGACCTGCACGCCATCCCGGGCGTCTACCTCGCGCTCTTCATCGTCACGATCATGGGCACGGGGCTGCTCTATACGCAGATCTGGGGCAACGCGTTCTTTGCCGGGCTGTATTTTGGCAAGCAGCTGCCCGCCGCCTACGTCAGCCCGCCCAAATCGAGCGAACTGGCCGACGGTGCTACCCCCGCCACCGTCGACGAGATCATGGCCGAGGCGCGCACGCATTACGCCTTCGAGCAGTTTTACCTCGCCGCGCCTCACGAGCCGGGTGATTGCTGGACGATCTTCAGCAACAGCCAGGACGGCAGCCTGCAGGAAGGGGCCGTCTATCTCGACGCCTCCACCGGCGCGACCTTGGACGTGATTCATTTCAGCACGCTCCAGCCGGGGGCCAAGGCCGCCTTGCTCTTTTACTCGATCCACACCGGTCGCATCTTCGGAATGCCGACCAAGATCATCGCCCTGCTCTCCTGCCTCGTGATCGTGGGCATGAGCCTCACAGGGGTGTGGATGTGGTGGCGTCGCCGCCCGGCGGGCAAGTTCGGTGCGCCCCGCAAGACGCGCAACGAGGAGGTACCCAAAGCCATCGTCGCCGTGATCATCCTGCTCGGCATCATGATGCCTACCGTCGGCCTCACCCTGCTGGCCCTCTGCGCCTTCAACGTCGCCAAATGGGGCGTAGGCAAGCTCTCCGGCGGACCCAAGGCAGCCTAGCGAGCTGGGTGCAGAACTGCCGACGTGCAGTCTGCCTCCGCCCTCACCTTCGCCGTTGCTAAGGGCGTGGGCAACTGCATGATAGGGGTATGCAGCGCGCGAATGTTATCCCCGACCGTATTGCCTCCGCCCTGGGGCGCTACCCACCCTTCACCATGCTACCCGAAGACGTCGTGCAGCGGCTGGCCGAGCAGGCCCGCGTGCGCGCGCTGGTGGCAGAGGAGATCGTGTGGAAGCAGGGCGAGCTGCCGCAAGACGAGCTCTACTTCCTCGCGCGCGGACGCGTGGAATACCATTGGGACAACGGGCACGGGCAGGAACTCGTCGACGTGCGCGACATGGGCGACTTGTTGGGGCTGACCGCCATCATGCAACAAGAGCCGTTTCGCGTAACCGCCGTAGTGGTCGAGGACGCGCTGCTGTATGTGCTCTCCGCCGAGGTGATGCGCAAGCTGTTGCAGGAGCACGACGAGGCTCGCCACTACGCCCGGCGCCACCTTTTTTGGGCCACCCGCGTGGGCGGCAAGGTACCCGACCAGCACGAGGCCCAGCTCCAGGCCAAGCGTACCATCCTGCAGGCCCACCTTGACGGCGCGCAAATGGTCCAGATCCGCCCGGTCGAGCGTCTGCTGACCTGCCTGCCGACGGAGACCATCCGCCAGGCTTCGACCCTCATGGTGGCCAAGCGCGTGCCCTCGATTCTCGTGGTCGACAACGAGCGTCGCCCGCTGGGCATGGTGACGAGCGTCAACCTCGTCAAATGGGGCATGGTGCAGGGCCTGAGCATTGACGCCCCGGTCAAGGAAGTGATGGCCAGCCCGGTCTACACCGTCTCGCCCACCACCAGCGCCACCTCGGCCATGCTGCTGATGTTGCGCCAGCGGGTGGGCCAGATTTGCGTGACGGAAGACGGCACGCCCAAGAGCAAGGCCCTCGACGTCTGCACGCACAAAGACTTGCTGGCGCAGAGCGGTCACCACCCGGCCGGGCTGCTGCGCGAAATCCGCTTTGCCAAGAGCACCCAGCGCCTGCGCGAGCTGTGCGACGAGGTGGAGCAAATTGCCCGCAGCTACGTGGAGGCCGGTATCTCGGGCATCATCCTCGGCCAGATTTGCGCCGAACTGTTCGACGAGCTGGTCGAGCGATTGGTAACGCTCGCCACCGACGAGCTGGCCGCAGCCAATGTAGTGCTGCCGGAGCTGGAATGGGCGTGGATGACGGTGGGCAGCGACGGCCGCCGCGAGCAGGTGCTGCGGACGGATATGGACAACGCCTTCATCTTTGCCTCGACCGGCGATCCAGCGGAAGACGAGCGCAACCGTCAGATCTTCCTGCAACTCACTTCGCGCGTGGTCGAGATGATGGTGGAGTGCGGTTTCTCGCGCTGCCAGGGCGGCGTGATGGCCTCCAACCCCCGCTGGTGCCGCAGCGAAGCCGAATGGCGCGAAGAGATCCTCGGCTTCAATTCCTACGATGGCGAGGCGATGCTGCGCGCCCTGGTACTCTACGATTTGCGCTACGTGGCCGGCAACCGCGACATCTGCGAACGCATCCGCAAGGTGGTGTTCGACGCCGTGGCCGCCAACGATCCGCTCCAGCGCCGCATTGCCGAGCTGGTGCTCGAAGTCGCCCCGCCGCTCAACTTCTGGGGCAAGTTTGTGGTCGAAAAGAAGGGCAGCCAGACGGGCAAGCTCGACATCAAGGGCCGCGCGCTCTCGCCGATCCGCGACACCACCCGCGCGCTCGCGCTCAAGTATCGCCTCACCCGCCACTACTCCACCGGGGGCCGCCTCCAGCAGATCCAGGAAGAGGTGCCGCGCCTGAAGGAGTGGGCCAGCCTCGCCTACGATTCCTACGACTTCCTCCTGCGCCTGCGGATCCTCACCGGCCTGAAGCGTGGCGACACCGGGCGCTACATCGAGCCCAACGCGCTGACCAAGATGGAGCGCACCTACCTCTCCAGCGTGTTCGACGTCGTGCGCATGGGCCAACGCAACCTGCAGGTCGAATTCCACCTCGAACCCCGCAACCGATGATCGGCAAGCTGTTCCGCCGCCGGGGCAAGCTAGAGCCCGTCGCCCGGCAATACCTCGACCAGTCGCGCTACAAGTTCAACAGCAAGGCCCCGCTGGCCCAACTGCCCGTCGTGGTGCTCGATGCCGAGACGACCGGGTTCGATCTCGCGCGCGACCGCATCCTGTCGGTCGCCACGGTGGAGGTAAAAGAGCGCGAGATCCTGATCGCCAGCTCGCAGGAGTGGATCGTCTACCAGCCCGAGGCCGCCGCCAATGCCGCCGTGAGCGTGCACGGCATCCTGCCCTCCGAGACGGCAGCGGGCACGCCCGAAAAAGAAGTGCTGGGCGAGCTGCTGCCATTGCTCGGCACCCACCTCGTCGTGGGCCACCACATCGCGTTCGACCTGGGCATGCTCGACCGCGCGGCGCACAAACACTTCAACGTGCGTCTGCGCCACCGCGCAATCGACACGGCGCTGCTCGCGATGCAGGAACTGGAGGCCTTCCGCCGCTCCGGCTACCCCAACCAAAAGCCGCCCACGCTCGACGAAGTGTGCTCCAACCTCGACCTCCCCGTCCACGCCCGCCATACCGCCTCCGGCGACGCCTATACCACAGCGGAAGTCTTCATCCTGCTCTGCGCCCGCATCCGCCACCGCCTCGGTCGCCCGGTCCAGCTCCGGGATCTGGGCTCGGCGCGGCTGTAATGTTTCATTGAGCGGACTGATCAGAGGTGGCACCCCTTCAGGGTGCAGTCACCGGTACGGTATAGTCCGGTGGTGTCGGACGCAATGCGTCCTCAACCACCGGCTTAGGGATGGCATCCCTCCGGGATGCTGCATCATCCAGCAAGCCAGAGGCTTGCCAGCCCTTAGCGCGGGGTTGAGATCCGCCATAGCGGATCGACACCCCGGGTTTTTCCAAACTCGGGAATGCACCCTGGAGGGGTGCCACCACTCGAAGCAACACTTGGCGTTACATTTTGGCCACGATCTCGCGCATCTGGCAGACGGTGCGCCAGTTGCGGCTGGTCGCCGGGACGCCGAGGCAGCGCTCGACACGCTCGGCGAGCTTGGAACGGCCAATGCCGCCGGGCGCGTGCAGGTAAAAGACACGGTCGATCAGCTGGAAGCGCTCGTTCTCTCCTCGCACGGCCTCCAGCTTGTCCAACTCGGGCTCGGTGGGCGTGGCGGCGAGAAAGCTGAGGTGCAGCGTCTTGTGATCGGCCTCCGCCTCGGGGAAGGGATTGCGGCGGGCGGCTTCCTCCAGTTGTCCAGCGGTGAGCACCATCACTTGCGGGGTAAACTCATATTGCAGGCGGATAGCTTCGGTAATGCGCTGCTCCAGCACCGCGCGATCGGCCTCGGCGGCGCGAAAGGCTGCATTGCCGCTCTGGATGTAGGTCTTCACCTCTAGCAGGCCCAACTCGGTCAAGAGTTGCTGCAGTTCTTTCATCGGCAGCTTGTTGGCACCTCCGACGTTGATGCCCCGGAGCCAGGCGACGTAAGTTTCCATCTCTTTTTCTTACGCGCGCCTGGGCTGGGTCGCAAGCCCGGCCCGCCCGGCGGAAGCGGTTGACGGCCGGGGCCTTGCCCAACGGTCTCGCAACGGGAGGCACGCTTAAGGATTGCCCAATGCGACGCGGCCCGCCTTAAATGGAGCTCCGATCCGCCGTTAACGCGGCTAAGGCTCATCTCTATGTATCAGCAGTTTTACGGCATGCGGGAGATGCCCTTCCACATCACGCCGGACCCGCGCTTCCTCTACCTGGCCCCCACGCACCAGGAGGCTCTGGCACACTTGCGCTACGGCATCAACGAGCGGAAGGGCTTCATCGTGCTCACCGGCGAGGTCGGCTGCGGCAAGACGACCATCTGCCGCCAGTTGCTCAACGAGCTGGCCGGGCAAAACGTCGAAACCGCCCTCATCCTCAATCCGCGCCTCACGGAGACGGAGATGCTGGAGGCGATCCTGACCGAGCTGGGGCAAACGCCCGTCCACGGCTCCAAGCACCACCTGCTGGAGCAGCTCAACCGGCACCTGCTGGCGCTCATCCTCGAGGGGCGCAACATCGTGGTACTGATCGACGAGTCGCAAAACCTGAGTTTTGAAACGCTCGAACAGCTGCGCCTGCTCTCCAACCTGGAGACGGATTCGCACAAGCTGTTGCAGATCATCCTCATCGGCCAGCCCGAGCTGCGCGAGCGCCTGAAGGAAGAGCGCCTGCGCCAGCTCCGCCAGCGCGTGCTGGTGCATTACGACTTGCGCCGCCTCTCCCGAGACGAGGTGGCACACTACATCCAGCACCGCCTGACCTTGGCCGGCTGCCAGGGCCGCCCCGTCTTTACGCCCCGGGCGATTGCGCGCATTCACCGCCGCAGCCAGGGCATCCCCCGCATTATCAACAACCTGTGCGACAAGTCGTTGCTCGCCGCCTACGTCCGCAATCAGGACGTAGTGGGCTACCACGAAGTGGGCCGCGCCATCCGGGAGTGCGAACTGAAATGAGCCTGATCAACGAAGCTCTCAAAAAAGCGCAGGCCGATCAGGCCCGCCAGAATACCGGCCCCGGCGGTCAAGGCCCGCAGCAGACGGCTGGCATGCTCGTGCCCAATCGCTCGGGCGGAGGCGGGATCGTGATCGGCATCGTAGTCGGCGCGCTCGTCGCCGCCCTCGTCACCGGTGGCATCCTCTGGCTGGTGTTGCGGCAACCGGCCAAGCCCGCCCCCGAAGTCGCCCAGACGCCTCCCCCTGTCGCCGCGCCGGCGACCGTGCAAACGCCCGCCCGGGAGCCCGCCGTAGCCGTCACCACCCCGCCCCCTGCCCCGGTAGCCGAGGCCGAACCGGCACCGCTGCTGGAGCCGATCCGCTACACCCCGCTAAGCGCTCAACAGCCGGAGCCGCCGACGCACGAGCCCGCACCACAGGCCATTGCCCCCGCGCCGGCCCAACCTGTTGCCGTGCAGCCTCCCGCCGCTGCCCCGGAGCCAACCCGCACCACCCAGCTACCCGAGGTAGCGGCCTATATTGCCAACATCGAGGTGCGCGGCGTCATGAGCGGTGGCAGCAAGATCCTGCTTTTCGACCCGGCGGCCGAGCGTAGCCGCGCCTTTGCCGTCGGCGACGTGGTGAGCCTCAACCCACAGATCACCATTGCCGAGATTGCCGCAAACCAGGTAAAATTCCACGATCATGGCGGAGTCACCTACACCAAGCGCTACTAGCCAAGGCCCAGCCGGGCGTTGGATCCCCAAACTGGTCTTTCGCGACCAGTCGCTGACCTCGGTGGCCCAGGCCGACCCGCTGGCCCATTTCGGCGAAAAGACGCAGGCCCCGGCCCCCATGCTCAACCCCCTGAGCGCCCCGCCGCCCCCGCGCAAGGCGGAGCCACGCAACACGCGCCCGCCCATGCCCGTCGCACCCGCCCCCGAAGCTTCGCCGGACGAGACCGACGCCTTCCTCAACGAGGTCTTCGGCACCGCCGACGAACCGATTGGCGACCTGAAATCCGACGAGCCCGACTTCCCTTCCTTCAAGCAGCTGTCTCAACAACAGCAGCCCCCCTCGCGCCCGAAGGAAGAGCCCCCGGTGGAAGAGATGAGCATGGAAGAGCTGCTCCGCAGCGCCGCCGGCGACGAATCGCCGGAAGAGCCCGACCACGGTCCCCTCATCGCCCGCCACCCACCGGACCGCGACCAGCCCCACTTCCCCGCCACCCGCGCCCCATTCGCCTCCCAGCCGGAGGAGGATGACGACGACCGCAGCACCGCCCGCCACACGCGCTCACCCTTGCGCCTGCGGGTGAAAAAGCCGCAGGATGAGGAAGCGGAAGCCACGGACAACCTCTCCGCCCTCGACGCATTGGACGAACCGGATTTCCCCGCCGACCGTAATCGCTGAGCCATGCCCGATTCTGCCGACGAGAACCAAACGCCGAAACGCAAGCTGGTATTGCGCCGGCCCGACCCGGCCGAAACACCGGAAGAGCCACCGCTTTTTCGCGATGAACCGGCTGCCGAAGAGCAGCGCCGCCCCTTGCGCCTGCGCCGTGAATCGACGCCTCCCGTCCCCCCGCCCCCGGCCAAGCTGCCGGAGTTGACGCCCGAGGAAGAGGACCTCCTGCGCGACCAGCCGCCCAGCCCACCGCCGCTCCCCCCGTCCGACCGCCCATCGGAGGTCGACCTCTTTCGGATGCAGCTGCCGGAGGCGCCGCCGCCTGCGGCCGAAGACATCGACCGCCAACTGGCGGAAAACCCGTTGAAGGAGCAAGGCCTCTCCGAACTGCCGCCCGAGCCGCCGCTGTTTGCCAACGACGGCCCGGCGGGCAACGACCCCGGAGCCAAGCGCAAGATCCAGCTGCGCGGCCAGAAGTTTGACGTCGCCAACGCCGACGGAGACGACGACGAGGATCTGGAAGCGCCGGTTACCGCTATCTTCGAGAAGAACGACGACCTTCATTCTCCCACGCCCAAGAAGCAGAAAAAGAGCAGGCCCAAGGGCAAATCTACCGCCAAGAGCCCTCCACCGCCCGGAGCAAAGCCCAAATCTTCCCCCCTGCTGCCATTGTTATTAGTGCTGCTTTTAATCGGCGCAGGCGCTTACTGGTGGCTGGTCATGAGACAGCCTCCTCAACTGGCAACCAGCACGCCGGAGCCAACGACCCCGAGAGTAGAAACGCCCCGCCCCCAACCCGTAGCGGAAACACAGGGGGCAGCAGCATCGCCGACTGAAAATAAAGCATTTACCGAGGCCGAAGTAGCCGAAACACCTTATGCGCAAGTTGCGCAACTGGAACTACTTTTTGCGCGGGCACAGTGGGTGAATACGCAACCTCCTACGCTCTCGATTGACGGAATTCTGTATCGTAAAGGAAACTACATTGCCGATACAGGAGGGTGGAGAATCGTTGAAATGGATACCACTACCCAAAGTATTGAGCTGCAACACCCGACGGAAGAGAGCCTCGTAATTAAACCGTAAAACCGTCTCCATTAGCGGTTAGCGCGAGCGCCCCGAGCCCTTTTCTCCTTGTCAAAAAATGAGGTCGGAGCATGCTATTGCACGCTCATCTAGCTCTGGTCTCCCTCCTACACCTTCGCAGGTCATGCAATCTACAGTGGCTCTAGGAACCTTCTCACGCACAACAGAACGGGCACATGCCCATAGCCTTCAACAGCGCCTGGTCATCTTCATGATCCTGGGAGACATTGTGTTCTCCTATCTTGGCCTCGGCTTAGGCTTTTTTCTCCGCTTCCACACCCCGCTCAAAGAGCTGGGTGTAGCCGCCGACCGGTTGACTTTCGCTGACTACCAACCGCTGCTCGCGCTCGCTGTCATTTTCGTCATCCTCACCAACGCCTATCTAAACCTCTACTCCTGGAAGATCCTGCTGCGGCCCAGGCGCTTCCTGCCCCTGACGATCCAGGGCACCACGTTCTGGTTTGTCGTTTTCGCGTGTTTTTCGATTGTGCTGAAGTTCGAGCCCTCGATCTCGCGCTTCTTCATGGTCATCTCCTGGTTCAGCGTGCTGGGGATGATGATTCTCTGGAAGTACAGCTTTTACCGCATCGTCCAGGGCTCGAAGATCCGCAGCCACCTCGTTCAGAGCATCGTCGTGTTGGGCTGGAACGAGGAATCCGCCATCCTGACCGACGCGATCTACAAGGACAGCTCGCACCCCTACAGCATCAAAGGGCTCCTCCATGGCACCCGCCCGGAGGCCGAGAACGACCTACCCGAGACGATTTACCCGGTGCTGGGCAATCTGGACGACCTTGAAACCGTCCTGCAGGAGCAGCAGCCCGATATGCTCGTGATTGCGGATCTCGACATGAACAAGGAGCAGCTGGGCCAGATCGCCAAGCTCTGCGAGATCCACTACGTGCAAATGAAGATCGTGCCCACCATGTTCCAGATCTTCCTCTCCGGCCTGCGGCTCGAAACCGTTTCCGGCCGTCCGCTGCTGGGTATCGAAGAGCTGGCCGTGCACCACCCCTTCAACCAGGTGGCCAAGCGCCTGATGGACATCGGGGGCGGCCTGGTGGGCCTCATGGGCTCTCTGCCGATCATGGCTGCCTTCGCAATCATGATCTATCGCGAAGACCCGGGCCCCATCCTCTACCGCCAGACCCGCACCGGTCGCAACGGCAAGCCCTTCACCATTTACAAGCTGCGCTCGATGAGGCAGAACGCCGAAAACGGCAAGGCACAGTGGGCGGTGGAGAACGACCCCCGCCGCTTGAAAGTCGGCGCCTTCATGCGCGAGTGGAACATCGACGAGCTTCCTCAGTTCTGGAATGTGATCAAGGGCGACATGAGCCTCGTCGGCCCCCGCCCGGAGCGCCCGGAGTTGATCGTCGATTTCGAGCGCAACATCCAGCACTACAACCATCGCCATATCGTCAAGCCCGGCTTGACCGGCTGGGCGCAAGTCAACGGCCTGCGCGGCAATACCAGCCTCGATGACCGCATCCGCTACGACATCTACTACATCGAGAACTGGAACATTTTCCTCGATATCTATATCTGCGTGATGACCTTCCTGAAGCAGGAAAACGCGTATTGAGGTTGTTTACACTCTGCTACCGCCGCGCCCTCTATCCCGCATCATAGAGGGCGCTTTTTTGTGCCAGCCGATCAACGCTTAATAGCGTTTTTCATGCACTTCATTCAAACGTGAGAGGAGCGAGACTTTTGGCTGGCGCTTTGTAAATTACGGGGTAAAGATGGTGCACCACTCCAAACCCGTGTTCCCATGTCCCGTCCCCGTCTTCTGCTGCAGGTTATCCCCAGCCTGCTCTGCGCCGGCCTTGCGCTGTTCGCGTTTTACCAACACCGTCAAATTCAGAGCCTGCAAGCGGCTACCGTCCCGCCCCCTGCCACCGAACCCCTGATGCTTGCCCGCGAAGTCGAGCGTTTGAACGAACAGTTGAAAACAACGCGCTTGACCCCAGACACTCCGCCCCCTGCGCCCCCACCTGTCGTAACGGGCAACGCGATGATCGAGCGCATGAGAAACATCAAGCTCGATCCGCACTTTCAGGAACTGGATGCGAGCGGCAAACGCCTGCGGCTTTACAATGCCTACCATCCGCTTGTGGAACGCTTTCGCCTTTCGGCGCAGGAGCAGGAATATTTCTATGATCTGGTGCAGAGTCGTGACCAGGCAATGGATTACATGCGTCTGATCGCCCCCCATCTTCCAAGGGACGAAGCCCAGCAGAGCTACCGGGAAGCCAAAGCGTTTGAAGCCGAGCGCAACGAACAGATTCGCACTTTCCTCAACCGGGAGGAAGACTATGAGGCGTTTCGGCACTACGAAAAAACGCGGCATACTCGCTACTTGATCGGGTCTTTTACCGACGCCCTGCCACCAGACGTATCCATCACTCCAGATGCGCTCGATGAAGTGATCGATACCGTCTACGCAGCTGAAACGCAGCACAAGCGCCCGGAGATGGATCAGGAGAAGTCTTTCAACTTCAGCGACGACGAATTGGAGAGCTTTGCGGCTGAACTTCGCGCGCACGACGAAAAGATTATCGAAGCAGTCAGTAGCTCCCTGAGTCCCGAACAGCTGGAAGTCTTCCGCCGCGATCGTCTACACCGGACTCATCGAGACCTCGCTGAGATGCTGCACACGCGCGGCATGAGAGAGTTTTATCAACCCTGATCCTTACTATTTCCATCCCCTTCCTCATATGGTCCATCTCCCACGCATCTCTTGCCTTGCGCTTTTATTCACTGCCGGTTTCACGCCGCTCGCCCCTGCCCTCGATGCAGCGCCGTCCACGGCCGAGGTTACCGGCGGGGCCGAAGCTCGGCAACGCTACTTCGACGAGCGCGCCAAACTGATGCAAGCCGATGAGACGTTTCTAGAGCTCGCCAACAGCCGCGGTCGCCTGAGGCTGCAGCGCGACTACCAGCCGTTGGTGCAAAGCTTCAACTTCACCCAGGAAGAGCAAGAATACTTCTATGCTGCACTCCAATACTACGACTACCGCAACCGGGAGGTGATCCGTCAGCACCACCAGTCGGATGCGGATGATCAGGACATTGTGGCCCAGGCGCAGGCCCTCAGTGATGAGCGCCACAAGGTTTTCCGCTCTTTCCTTAACCACGAAGGGGACTTTCAGACACTGCTCGGCTATGAGCGCTCCCTGACCTATCGCAAGGAGCTGCAAGACTACGGCACCTGCCTCGCACCCGCCAACGCCCTGACGCCTGAGCAGTTCGAGGGCCTAGTGACGGTTTTGCACCGAGAAAATGCGTTTCATCGCCCACACCCTCTCGTGGGCGGAGTCGAGAACCACACGCAGAAGGAAATCGACACCCAACTGGAGACGCTGCGCGAGTTTGACGCCACAGTGGTCGAAGCCGCTCGCGACGTGCTCACGCCGGCCCAACTGGAAGTGTTCCGCGCTTACCGCACGATGCAGACCAACGACGACTTTGCCGGTTTCCTGCTCGGCCGCCGCAGTACGCTCTTAAAGCCGCTTACGATTCCGGCGAAGTAGCGCCAGGGCAATCAAGCCAGCCAGCAAACCATCTCCACCGGCAGCAAAAGGGCCAGATACAACAGCGAGGCCCTGAGGCCATAGCGGCATGCGCGCGCATACCAGCCGACGATTTGCTCCTTCTGCGCGGTGATCTCGGACGGGGCGCCAGGCAAAAAGAAGTCTTCCACCTGCCATTGGATTTGCACCGAAAACTGGGCTCCGTCTCGGTAGGGCAACGCGACCCCAAGCTCCCGAGCGCGCCGCTCCAGTCTCCACTTGAGACGGTAGACGTGGATACTCGTCACCAGCACCCAAAGCACGGCGAGAAATACCCAGGCAAAAAAGGCAAACATAGGACCGAACAAGCTCTACTCTTCAGCCGGCGTCACGGTCAGCCAGAGCTGCGAGGCTGTCGGCTGATCGTCGCTCAGGAGCGAGTCGAGCGGGATTTTACCGTAAAGCGCGGTGTGCCCCTCTACGGTGTCAACCGCGAGATCGGCGTCGGAGAACTCGCTCCAACCGGTCTGGCCCCAGTCGTTGCTCCACCAGAGGCGGTAGGTCAGCCCTTCCTGGCCGGAAAGAGGGCCGAAATACACCGTGCCATTCTGGACGATGGTGCGGATGCGGCTGGTCGGGTCACGCGGATCCAGGCCCAGCAGATACTCGAAATCGTTGGAATGGCCGTCGTGATCATCGTCCGCATCCGGTGTGGCGGAGAGGTCACCAAAGTGGTTCAGCTCCCAGGCGTCGGGCAGACCATCGTTGTCGGCATCTGGCTCGTAGAGAAAGATGGCCACGCCAAACTGGGCTTCAACCCGGCTGACTGGCGGCAGATCGGTCGGGCGCTCCATCCCTAGAACCGGTTCGTCGGGAAATCCTGCCACAGTCCCATCGGCTCTTACCATGATCGTCGCGTCGCCCACGAACCCGGCATAGGCAGCATCTACATAAGCCTCACCCTCAGGAGCAAAGCTAATATCCCCTTTGCCATCATCATAGCCGTCGTTTCCATATGCTTCGTCATAGGCCGCCCACCAGTAGTGTACGGCACCTGCGGTATCGATAGCCGTAGCCATATAGTCGGAAATCCCGATCTTCGTCACTTTTCCAAGGCCTGGCGGCAACGCGCGGGGGTGCACCGCCCAGCCGGTAAGGGTACCATCTCCGTGGCGTGCAAAGCTGTAATCGCCGTTAGTGACTGCCTCTTTCACCAGAGCCAGACCTTGAGGGAGCGCGCTGGCACCAGCGCCGAGGTGTGCTACGGTGCCATCTTCGTAGGTGATCAGGCTGCTATCACGTCCGGCAGAGATAAAAGAAGCGGGTCCACGATCAACCGGGAGGTCGAGCTGTCCAAATTCGTTGGAACCCCAGCCATGAACGGTACCGCTGTCATCCAGCGCGAGCCAAAAAGATCGGCCCACCGCAACCTGCAACACATTATTCAGGTCTGCTGGCACATCGACTTCAATAGCCCCACCGCTGCGCCACGTGCGCACAGTGCCATTCTCCAATAAAGCGATGCCGTGTCCGTTGCTGATTTGTACGTCCTGAACGCCACGCAAATAAGCAGGTAAAACGGCCTGCGTACCCCTCCAATAAGTCGATGGCCACTCGGCTATTATATCACCATTGGCGAGGCGGGCACCCCCGTCCCAGACATGCACGACGTTCGTCAGCCCCTTCAGCGCCGAATCGTCGGCTCCAGCACCCCACACTTCGAGTTGGCCGTCAGACCTCAGGCCATAGTGGCAGCGGATCTCCTTCTCAGCCACATTGAGGCCAGAAAAACTCCCGATCTGGACAAAATCTTCGACTTCAGTCGGCGCCCCGATATTATCGCCCCATCGCGCTATCTTACCCTCTGCATCCAAGGCGACCAAGTCATCTGCGGCGCTGATCTGGGAGATGTTCCGCAACTCATCAGCCCACGCCAGACGGTTGCCGTTGTTCAGGTTGAACGCCGTCACGGTCCCGTCGAGATGCAAGACCGCCGCGACTTCGCCTTCCGTGCAAGCGATTGCCTTTCCCGGGCGCAATTTTTGGGGTATGACCGCCCCGGTCTTGTCATAGGCCGCTACGGTTCCATCCACGCGCAGCACCAAAAGGCCTTCCCCACCGATGGTGAGAATCTGGAGAGCTTGTCCCCCCACGTCCACCGCTTCGGCTTCCATGAGCAGTGCACCCGAACGCCTTACCAGACGGAACACCCTTCCGTCTTCCTTCAGAACGAAAGGGTAACGAAAATCTCTTACATTCTGAACCGTAGAGTGGTATTGGAAGCCGTAATTCCTCCCTGCCCAGAAAACCAGCTCCCTATTTTCACGCAGGCCCACCCCGGTACCGAACGTCCGCACCAAATCGCGGTAATAGGGCGCCTTGAGATCGTCTGGAGCCCAGAAGCCCACCGCCTCACTACCGAGAATAAGGGCGTCGTAGGCCGAGCACGTAAGCGAAGCACCAAAAATCAGGCCGCTCCAGCAGAAGCGGCGAAAAAGTGAAGCAAAAGGAGGCATTATCTAGTGTAGAAGACGGTTATGCCCCATCTAACACGCGACTTTTCTGAAGGAGCAACCCTAATTATCGCAAACAACCGCGTAGGCGCTCTCAAGCGCCAGCGGCACTAGGCCAAGCAGAACCCCACACCGTCCGAGGGATTCCAGCTTGTCGGCGGCAGAAAATCTGTCATACAAAGATAATATGTCGTCCGCAAAAGAGTCTGCACAGGCCGAAGACCAGCCGCTCGCGTTTGAGGCGGCGCTGGATCAGCTGGAAGCGCTCGTGACTGCGATGGAGGCGGGCGAGTTGCCGCTGGCCACGCTGGTCGCGAAGTATGAAGAGGGCAGCAAACTGGTGAAAGTTTGCGAAGCGCGGCTCAAGGATGCTGAATTGAAGATTGAAAAGCTGCGGGAAGGCGGCGACAACGTGTCTTTTGAACCGATGCAACTCCCGCAGGGCGGCGAGTGAGTCCACCATGGCCATTCTTGAAAAGATCGAAGGTCCCGCCGACGTCCAGCAGCTCAGCCGCGCTGAGTTGACGACGCTGGCGCAGGAGATCCGCACCCGCATCATCGAGGTGACGGCGCGCAATGGCGGCCACATCGGCCCCAACCTCGGCGTCGTCGAGCTCACCCTCGGTCTGCACCGGGTCTTCACGACCCCGCGCGACAAGTTTGTCTTCGATGTGGCCCACCAAGGCTACGTGCACAAGCTCTTGACGGGCCGCAAGGGGCCGGACTTCGACCTGATCCGCCGCCAGGGCGGCCTCAGCGGCTTTCTCAACCGCAGCGAGAGCGAGCACGATGCCTATGGTGCCGGCCACGCGGGCACGGCTCTCAGCGCCGCCCTCGGCATGTGCGCCGCGCGCGACCGCTCGGGCGAAGACAGCCATGTGGTGGCCCTGTTGGGCGACGCCGCCTTTACCTGCGGCATCACGATGGAGGCGCTGAACAACATCGACGGCACTACCAAGCGGCTGATCCTGATCCTCAACGACAACGAGTGGTCGATCGCCAAGAACGTGGGCGCGCTCTCTCGCTACTTCAACGAGATCATCACCAACCCCGTCTACAACCGCCTCGACAAGGACATCCAGTCCATGCTCGGGAAGGTGCCGGGCGGGCAGCAGATGCTGGAGCTGGGCCGCCGCTGGAAGCGCGAGACCAAGGACTTTTTCGTCAATTCGAGCCTCTTCGAAGCCTATGGGCTGCGTTACATCGGCCCGGTCGACGGGCACGACCTCGACGCGGTGATCAAGCATCTGGAGTTTGCCCGCGACAGCGACGCGCCGATCATTCTCCACCTGCTCACAAAAAAGGGCAAAGGCTTCGAGCCCGCCCTAGCCTCGCCGGAGAAGTTCCACGGTCTCGGGCCCTTCGACCCGCAGACGGGTGCTTCGATCAAGGGCGAGAAGACGCCCGGCCTCGCCTATCAAGATGCCTTTGGCCTCAGCCTGCTGAAGTATGCCGAGCGCGACAAGAAGGTGCTGGGCATCACCGCTGCCATGCCCCCAGGCACGGGCCTCTCCTACCTGCGCGAAAAGCTGCCCGAGCAGTTCTTCGACGTGGGCATCGCCGAAGAGCACGCGGTGCTGTTTGCCGCCGGCCTCGCCTGCGAGGGCTACAAGCCGGTAGTCGCGATCTACTCGACTTTCCTCCAGCGCGGCTACGACTGCATCGTCCACGACGTGTGCCTGCAAAACCTGCACGTCACGTTTTGCATGGACCGCGCGGGCCTCTCGCCCAACGACGGCGCGACCCACCACGGCCTCTTCGATATCGCCTACCTGCGCTGCGTGCCCAACACCATCGTGATGCAGCCCAAGGACGAGGCCGAACTCGCCAATATGCTGTGGACGAGCCTCAACACGCCCGCCCCCATGTTTATCCGCTACCCGCGTGGTAACGGCACTGGTACGGACCTGCCAACACAGGGCGAGATCCTGCCGATCGGCAAGGCCGAGATCATCAAGTCGGGTGTGGAAGTGCAGCTGTGGGCGCTCGGCCCCTGGGTACAGGAGGCCGAAAAGCTGGCCGCCTATCTGGAAGAAAACAGCGAGCACCTCAGCGTAGGCGTCGTCAACGCGCGCTTTGCGAAGCCGGTCGACCACGTGCTGCTGCAGCAACAGGCCGAGCAGGCCAAGCTGATCGTGACCTTCGAAGAGCATACCGTCGTCGGCGGGTTCGGCACTGCCGTGCTCGAAGCCCTCTCCGAGGCGGGCCTTGCGGTGCCGCTCGAACGCATCGGCTACCCGGATACCTTTGTGGACCACGGCGACGGCGTCGCCGACCTGCGCGCGAGCGTGGGCCTAGACCCGGAATCGCTGCAACGTCGCCTGTTGCAGCGCCTCCATGCGCTGGGCCTCGCTCCCCAGCCTGCCACGGCTTAAGCCGCCCGCATGGCCCCTGCCCTCCAGTTGCCGCGTCGCCGCTTCCTGAAGCTCTTCGCCGGTTGCATCGGGTTGAGCGGCTCCGCGTATGGCAGCCTCCACTACGCGACCTCCTATGAGCCACGTCACCTGGAGGTGACCCGTACGCGCATCCGCCTGCCTCACCTCCAGCGCGTCGTGCGCGTCGTCCAGCTCTCGGACTGGCACGTGTCGAGCGACGTCCCGGCCAGCTTCATCCACGAGGCGGTGACGCTCGCCCTTGATCAGGAGCCCGACATCATCTGCCTGACGGGCGACTTCATCACCAATGCCGTGCTGGAGAGGGCCGAAATGGTACGGGCCTTCAAGCGCCTCTCCGTTGCCGCCCCCACCTTTGCCGTGCTGGGCAACCACGATGGGCGCCCGCGCGAAGAGGGCACCAGCGACCGCGTGCTGGCCGACGAAATGATTGCCGTGATCCGCGAAGGCGGCGCGCGCCTGCTGCAAAACGAAGCGGCCCAGGTCGATCTGACCGCCGGGCCCAGCCTCACGATTGCCGGCCTCGACGACCTGTGGAGTGGGGTGCTGAGCCCGCAAAAAGCACTCAACGCCCGCCGCGCCCGCCCGCAGCCCGTCGTCGTGCTTGCCCACAACCCCGATGTGAAGAGCCGCCTCCTCGATTACGACTGGGATCTGCTCCTCTGCGGCCACACCCACGGCGGCCAGGTGTGCCTGCCTTTCATCGAGGGCCGGTTCACCCCCGTCAACGACCAGAGCACCTACTCCGGCTACTACCGCTGGCAAGGCCGCCACCTCTACGTCAACCGCGGCGTCGGCAACCTCCATGGCGTGCGCTTCAACTGCCGCCCCGAAGTCAGCCTGCTCGAACTGCTGCCCGCGTAGAAACAGTCTCTAGATTATTGGGCCACGGATGAACACGGATCTTCACAGATGGAAGAATCGTGGGAAGCATTCTCTGATCGGCATTGCCTGTTCCAGTTCCCTTTCGTGGCAGTCCGCGCAAATTCGTGTTTCATCCGTGGCCTAAAAAACACTGTCTCGCCCAAATACGAGGTTACTCTTGCGTCTGAATCGATACGCGGTAGCAGGTAACTATGCACCTTGGCCTGAACTGGATGCTGACCTTGGCCCAAGCCGCCGCCGAGACTCCCGCCGTCTCGCAGACCAACAACCTCGTTGCGGATCTCGGGATCGTAATGGTGGGGGCGGCTCTGGCTGTGCTGCTGAGCCAGCGCTTCAAGTTCCCGGTCATTTTCGGCTATCTGGCCGCCGGCGCTCTGCTCGGGCCCAATGTGTTCCAGCCCTCGTTCATCTCCAGTATCGACACGATCACGCAGCTGAGCGATCTGGGCGTCATTTTCCTGCTCTTCTTCATCGGTCTCGACTTCGACCTCAAACGCGTAAGATCCATTCTTGGGCCTGCCGTGCTCGGCCTGATCGGGCAGACGGTGGCGATGATCTACCTGGCGCAGGTCATCGCGATCCCGCTGGGCTGGGATACGACGGAGAGCCTGTTTTTCGGCAGCCTGCTCGCGATGAGCTCCTCGATGGTGGTGATCAAGGTCTTGCGCGACGGGGGCAACCTGCAGTCCAACCACGCGCAGCTGGCCCTGATCCTGACGATCCTCGAAGACGTGCTCGGCGTCCTTTTGCTCGTGATCCTGACCGGTGTGGCCGTCAGCCGTAGCTTCGACTGGGCCAGCGCGGGGGTGGTGATCTTCCTGATGGGCGTGTTCGTCGTGCTGGTGTTCGTGATCGGGCGCCTGATCGCGCCGCGCATGTTTGTGAAGCTGGGGACCGACGAAAAGTCGCGCGAAGCGGTCACGGTCGTCAGTGTCGGTCTCGTGCTGGGGCTGAGCGTGATGGCCTTCAAGGCCAACTTCTCGCCCGCCCTTGGGGCCTTCCTTGCCGGGGCCGTGCTCTCGCAGACCTCCGTGGCGCGCCGGATCGAAGACATCAACCGCAGCCTGCACGACCTGTTTGCCGCTATCTTTTTCGTCACGATCGGCATGCAGCTGCAGCCCAAGCTGATCCTGCAGGACTGGCACTGGGTGCTGATCATCACCGCCCTGATGCTGATGGGCAAGGTAGCGGCCGGCACGGCCGGCCTTGCCCTGGCCGGACAGCCCCCGCGCAGTGCCTTTCGCGGCATGATCGCCAAGTTTGCCATCGCGGAGTTCAGCTTTATCATCGCCTCGCTCGGCCAGACGCTGGGCGTAACCGATCAGCGCCTGACCAACCTCGCGTTTGGGGTGGCCTTCGCCAGCATTTTCGCCTCGCCGATGCTCTACAAGCATTCGAACAAGGCCTTCGACCTGATGGTGCGCCTCGTGCCGCCGCGCGCTCAGGGCTGGGCTCGCTTTTACCGCGAATTCCTCGACAACATCACCACCTCGCTGGGGCGCAACATGGTGCTGCGGCTGATCAAGCGCCCGCTCTTCCAGATCACGCTCTATTTCTTTATCCAGAACGGCATCATTGTCTGCGCCTACGTTGCCTCCAACATGGTGCAAAAGATCGAGGCCGAGTGGACGACCTACGCCACCCCCGCGATCTGGGTGGCTGCCGCCGCCCTCAGTGCCCCGCTTGTGCTCGCCGTGGTGCGCAACCTCAACGCGATCGTCTTTATCCTGACCGATGCGATGTTTGCGCAAAACAGCCCACGCCCGATCTTCCCCAAGCACCTGCGCATCTTTTTCAACAACCTGCTGCTCGGGCTGGTGCTCTTCATCACCGGCGCGATCTACCTGGCCACGGCCGCGCCCTTCCTGCCCGCCACCTCCGTGCTGGTGCTGTTTCTGGTGATCCTCGGCATCGCCGCCATCCTTGGCTGGCGCCAGCTCATCCGCATCAACAGCCAGATGGAATACTGGTTTATGGAGACTTTCTCCATGCAGGTGCAGGATGCGGCCCGCGCCAAACGGGAGGCCCTGATCAGCGACATCCGCGACAAATACCCCTGGCCGGTACAGGTGAAGGAAGTGGTGCTGACCGACAATGTCGTCGCCGTAGGCCGCCGCATCCGCGATCTCAACCTGCGCGCCGAAACCGGTGCCAGCATCGTGGCGGTGGGCCGTGAAGGCCGTCAGGTGCTCGACCCGGGGGCCGACACGCCTCTCTTCCCGGGCGACCACCTCTTCCTGCTCGGCACCACCGAACAGCTCGACGCCGCCAACACCTTACTGCAAACGCCCGTCGACGGCACCCAACCGGTGCAGAACGATCAGGAATTCGCCATTGATTCGGTACTCGTCAACCCCGGCACTTATCTGGACGACAACACGCTGGCCGGCGCCTCAGTGCGGCAGCGCTTTGGCGTGACCGTCGTGGGTATCCAGCGGGGCGAAGAACGCATCACTTCGCCGCGCCCGGATCTGCTGTTGAAGGCGGGCGACATCGTTTACGTGGTCGGCGCGCCCAAATCCCTCAAGATCTTTGTCAACCGCTGCGAAAAGCCGGGCAGCGACGACCCGAAGTCATCCTCATCAGCCCTGCTGGGTGCGGTCGACTGAGTCGGCATCGGGCGAGGCGGCCAGTTTTTCGACTTCCGCCTCGGTGGCGTCGAAGACTTCGCGCGCGATCTTCATCAGCTTTTTGCCCGAAAGGCGAAAGCCCAAGGTATCGCGATACCAGTCGCCACCGACAAACTTGTGACGATAAAATTCGATCACGCCCTGAATATCCCCACAACGATAAGCGTAGCCGGATTGCCTCACCACATTTCGTTCAGCATGCAGCATGTGAGGCGAACCACTCAAGAAAAGAGCCGCTAACACCCGCGTACGCTTCAGGAGAACCCTCCTAAGCAAATGGTCCTCGTATTCCTCCAGAGGGCATTGAACATAATGACAATAACGCTCCGAAAACGTGGGCTTATCTGCAGGGTCTAACTTCTTTAGACGATATGGGTGAACGGCGCTGGCTTTCACAAAAGATAATGACTCTCCAAAACTTTTATGGTAAATTGCGAACGTAAGATGACAACCCCAAAAACTCGTTTGAAACGAGATTTGGCGCATTGTAAGTAGAATTTAAGGAGCTTTTACGTAACTGTCTGATGCGATACGGAATCATCGGAGCCGGGCTGGCGGGAACAGCGCTTGCTATGCTATTGAACGCCCGTGGGCACGAGGTCGTGCTGGTGGATCGACAGGCTCAGCCCTTACCTTGGCTCCGGCGTCAAGAGGCGGCACCTTTTGCCTTGGCCCCTGCCGGCGCAACGCCAGCCGAGTGGGCCAGCCGCCTGCCTCGCGGCCATCAGGAGATGCTGGGCCCGTGGCACCATTTCCCCGCAGAACAGACCTTGGCTTGGCTGCGGAGCCTGGGGCTGCCGATCCAAAGCCCCGCCGCAAGCCCGGGGGCACAGGCAGAAACAGCGGCCAGTGCCCTGGTCGATTTGCTGGGCCGCGAGTTGGATCGGCGCGGTATCGAAGTGCGCACCGGCCATAACGCACTGGAAGTCGCCACTCGCCCGGACGGGTTTCAGGTGTGGTTCGAAGAGGGCGAGCCGTTGATCGTCGAAGCTCTCGTGCTGGCCACCGGCACTGGACCACACCGGGGCCTGGCCTTGGCCGAAGCGTTTGGCCACACCGTCCAACCGCTCTCCCCCAGCCTGCTTGCGCTAAAGCTGAAAGACGCCCGCCTGCGCCACCTGCAGGGTCAGCCGCCCGTCGAGGCGGAGGTGCGCTTTGCCGACCGCCCAGGCCTGCCGGCTGACCGAGTGGAGCGTGGGCAGGTCGAAATCCTGGGCCACGGCATCGGCGGGCCCGCCATTGCCAACTTGACGGCTTGGGCCGCCCCGGAGCTGGCGGGCGCACGTTACCGCTTCCCCTTTCAGATCAATTGGGTGCCGCAATACGGTGGGCAGATTGCTCGCGAGCTGAGCCAGCGTGCGCTCCACCATACCAAGGGGGTGATCGCCGAAGAGCCGCAGGCCGGGTTGCCGCCAAAGCTCTGGGCTCGCCTGGTCGAAGCAGCCAAGATCGGCCCGCAGGAGACCTGGGGCAGCGTCGACAAGCGCTACCTCTCCACCCTGGTCGGCCAGCTGACCCAAGGCCGTTTCAGTGCCAACGGCTACGCGATGCACAAGCCCGAGCACACCTACGCCGGAGGGGTCAGCCGCGACGAAATCGACTTCCGCACCATGGGCAGCCGCAAACACGGGCGCCTCTACTTCGCGGGCGAACTGGTCGACTGCGACGCCATCCTTGGCGGAGGCAACGCCCTCCTCGCCCTCACCCACGCCCAAATCATCGCCGCAACTGCGGAGCAGAAAGGGTAATTTCAAGCCGCCTGCGCTCAACTGCCCGTGCCGTCGGGCAGCGAGGGGGACGACGTGAGTTTGTCGATGGGGGTAATGTCGGGGAGCTGTTTCTGGGAGAGGTGTTCGAGCTTGCGACCGGTGACGCTGACGCGCTTTTCGAAGCTGTTGACCGCCTTGTTGTAATGCTCGACCGATTTGCCGAGGCTGCGGCCCAGGTCGTCGAAGTAGCCGACGAAAGTCACCACGCGCTCGTATAGCTCCTGCGCGAGGTCGGAGGTTTCCTTGGCCTCCTGCGCCAGTCGCTCTTGCCGCCACCCAAAGGCCACCGTCTTGAGCAGCGCGATGAGCGTGGTGGGGGTCGCGATCATGACGTTGCGGGAGGCGCCGTATTCGATCAGGCCGGGGTCCTGTTGCACGGCGGCGCTGAAGAAGGCCTCGTTGGGCAGGAAGAGCACCACAAACTCGGGGTTCAACTCCTGCACCTGGCGCCAGTAAGCCTTGTCGCTAAGCTGCTCGATGTGTTTGCGCACATGCTGGGCGTGGCGGCGGAGCTGGGCGGTGCGCTCTTCGGGCACTTCCGTCTGCAAGGCGGCAAGGTAGGCATCGGCGGGGGTCTTGCAGTCGACCACGATCACGCGCTCGCTGGGCAGGCGGATGACCATGTCGGGCCGCAAGACGCGATCTTCGTCGGTGCGGGTCGAGACTTGCACGTCGAAGTCGACCCTCTCGGCCAGCCCGGCCACTTCGATCGCACGCTTGAGGTGCAGCTCGCCCCACTGGCCCCGGACTTGCGGGGTGCGCAGGGCCTGGACGAGGCTCTGGGTCTCTCCGCGGAGCATGTGGTTGGTCTCCTGCAGCGCCTTCACCTGCTGCTGCAGCTCCACGTAGGCTTGGGAGCGGGCGCGTTCGAGGTGTTGCACCTTTTCGTCGAACTCCTTGAGCGTCTTCGACATCGGGTCGACCATCGTCTGGATCGCCGTTTGCCGCTTATCGAGGTCGCCCTGCGAGGTCTGCATGAGCTGCGAAAAGGCGTTCTTGGCCAGCGCCATAAACTCTTCGCGATTGGCCTTGAGGGCATCGCTGGAAAGGGCGCGAAAGGTCGTCTCAAACTTCTCGCGCAGCTGCTTCAGCTCTTCGACCTTCTCCTCCAGCATCTGCTTTTCGCCGCGCCGCTGGCTTTCGAGCAGCGCCAGCCGTGTCCGCACGTCGCCCAACTCTTCGTCGCGGTCGGCCAAGGTCTCGCGCGCCTGCTCGTAGCGAGCCTCGGCCTGCTGGAGGCTCTCGCGCAGGTGGGCGCCCGTCGTATGCAGGGTGATCAGCTCCTCCTGCAGCGCAGCGACTTCCTGACGGGCCCCTTGGGTGGCCCAAAGATAGGCACCCGCCCCGCCCAAAACCAGCCCGAGCAACCCGACACATGCGGCGATCAGCAATTCCATCTTGTCGCACAGCCTAGCGCCGGAGATTCTGAGGAGGCAAACGCGAAATGGTGCTCATCCGATCATTAATCCTCTTGCTGGCCAGCACTGCCCTCCTGCGGGCGCAAATCGCCATCGTCCACGATGCCGACACGCCTGCGCCCCTGCTCGCTGGCGTCCGTCAACGGCTGGCCGACGAAGCCCTTGCGCGCGATGCCCCCCTGCCGCAACTGGAGATTGCCCCGGAGGGACCGAGCGATCCGCTTTGGCGCCTGCGGACTTGGCAGGCGGTGCTTTGGCTCGCAGGCGCCCCGATCCCCGAAGACTGGCGCCGCAGCTGGGAAATCGAAGGCGTGCGGGTGCTGCTGCCGCCGACGGAGGATCTCCCGAGTGCGCTCCATGTCCAGGCCGCCGGCACCCGGCTGGCGGATGAAGCACTCGCGCAATAGCCCGCTTCGGCGGCTCGATCTCGAATCTCAACGCGGCGGCTCCAAACCATTCGCGCCTTACCCGTTTTCGCGCACGAGGATGGTGAAGCGGCGGTCTTTGGGGCCGTCGAGGATGAAGCTGAAGTCGCGGTAGACGTCGCGCTGGAAGATGACCTCGTCGTAGGCGCGGCGTTCCTCGTGTTGCTCGTCGAAGGCGGCGACACACTGCACGCGCACGGCGATGTCGCGCGTGGCTCGGTTGAGCACGCGCACCCAGATGCGGATGCGGCCGTCGTCCAGCTCCTGCACCTCCAGCTTGGGCAGGCCGACCACGTCCTGATAAAAGGCTACGTTACCGCCGGTCGAGTTGAGCGGAAAGATCGAGGGCTGGCCTTCGCGGTTGCGCAGCAGGCCGACGCGGGCGTTGGCGTTGGCGAAGTCGAAGGGCAGGTCGACATCGCCCCGGCGCGGGGGCGACATGGTCTGCAACGGCAGGTCGGCCGCTGCCTCGATCACCGGCTCGGGGGCTGGAACCGGGGCGGGAGGAGGCGGCGCGGGAGCGGCCACCGCAGTGGAGACCGGGCCGGCTGGAACGGTCGCAGGTGGCGTGGTTTCGCACCCTGAAAACGTTAGCAGAGAAAGCAAGCTGCAAAAAGGCAGCGCACGACGAACAGACACAGCAGAAAACATGGATTCAGCAGATGGAAGCGCACAAAAACAACCCCCGAAGCAGCCGGGGCGGACGACTTTATAAAACTCCTCCATACGGGTGAAACGCAAGTCGATTTGACGCACTGCGGCGAGCTTCCCAACATCAGGAACATGTGTGGCCGTTTCACCCTCAAATGCAGCCCCGCGCAACTGGCGGAGGCGATGCCCGACTGGCCGGCGCTCGAGGCCAGGCTACTGGAGAAACCCCGCTACAACATCGCCCCGACTCAGCCGGTGGTGTCGCTGCGTTGCGCCGAAATGGGCGTGCGCCCGGCAGATGACAACCCGCCCGTGTTCGACGTCTTCCAGTGGGGCCTCGTGCCGGGCTGGATCCGCGAGACGCAGCCCGCCCAGCGTCACATCAACGCCCGCAGCGAGGAGGCCGCCGTGAAGCCCGCCTTTCGCGGCGCGATGCGACATCGGCGCTGCCTGGTACCCGCCACCGGCTTTTACGAATGGACGGAAGTCGATGGGCAGCGGCAGCCCTATTACTTCTCGCGCGAAGACGGCCAGCCTTTTGCCCTTGCCGGCTTGTGGGAGATCTGGCTTGCCCCCGACGGCTCGGAGCTGCGCAGCTGCAGCCTGTTGACCACCCGCGCCAGCGACTTGTTGGCCGACTTGCACCACCGGATGCCCGTGATCCTGCCCCGCGAGCACCACGACGCCTGGCTCCACCCGGAACGGCTCAAGCCCGCCGAAGCCACCGCCCTCTGCCGCCCCACCCCGGCCAAGGGCTGGCAGCGCCACGCCGTGTCTACCCGCGTCAATTCGTTCCGGCCCGACGACGCGCGGCTGGTCGAGCCGGTGGAGCCGATCCGCGAGCGCGCGCTCGACTTCATGGACCAGCTCTTCGCCCAGGATTGAACTTGCACGCCACCCAACGCGTCTGAGACTGAGAGCGCACCGTATTTCCCATGCCCCTCTACGAATATACCTGCCAATCCTGCGACCACGCGTTTGAAGCGCTGGTGCAGGGCTCCCAGAGTCAGCCAAGCTGCCCGTCTTGCGGCAGTGCCGAGCTGGCGAAAAAGTGGTCGACCTTTGCCCCTTCCATGGGCAGCGGCGCTTCGGCTCCGGCCATGCCGCCCTGCGCCTGCGGCAACATGCCCGGCATGTGCGGGCTCAACTAGAAGGCATGCGCTTGATCCGCCCCACGACTCTTTTCCTCGCGCTGGCTGGCCTCGGCAGCTTTGCCGGCTGCAGCTCGTCCAACGCGCAGGCCGACTCCGCCGCCCCCGCCGCCCAGACACGGCAGGAGCCCGAATACAGCCTCTACGACCAGCGCATGGCGCGCGTCGCGGCCAACTACCAGTCGCTGCTGGAATACGCCCAACGCCCGGACGACCAGATCGACCAGGGCAACGTCGCCCGCCGCTTCCACGAGGTGGGCCGCGAGTTCGACAGCATTATCAGCGACAACCCCGACAAGGTCGAAGCGCGCGTGCTCTACGGCAAGCTGCTCGATTTCTTCGGCGACCGCGAGGGCGCGCAGACCCAGTTTGCCTACGCCCTCCGCCTCAACCCCAACCTCGCGGTGGTCAACCAGTACATGGGCACCTTCCACGCCGAGGAGGGCAACTTCGGCGAAGCCCTCGCCTATTACCTGCGTGCGACCGAGCTGGCGCCCAACGAGGCCCTCTACTTTTACGCGCTCGGCGAGCTGCTCTACACCTACCGCCCGGGGCTGCTCGAAGCGGGCATCCTCCAGCCCGACCAGCTCGACCAGGACATGTTCCGCTCTTACCAACGCGCTGCCGAGCTGGCCCCGGAGCTTCTGGAGCTGCAGTTCCGCTACGGCGAAGCGTTTTACGACCTGCCGGAGCCTGACTGGGAGCAAGCCTTCGCGCACTGGCGCAAGCTGCAGAGCCGCAACGACCTCTCGCTGATCCAGTCCGACGCCGTCCGGCTCCACACCGCCCGCGTGTTAGGTGAGCTGCACCGCTACCAGGATGCCCGCGACGTGCTCCAACTCGTCGTGCAGGAAGGCCTCGCTGCCAACAAGAAGGCTCTACTGGAAGCCATCGACGATGCCGAAGCCCGGGAGAAACAGGGGCAGGAATAGCGGGCCGGACACTCAAGGGGCGGAGCAAGGGATTTAACCACAGAAGGCACAGAAGACACAAAAATGCAGGATCGGCAGTGGTCCTGAAATCGATTCTGCTTCAATTCGAATAAAGAAGAGAATCAGGCAGCAGACATTCGCTGAAGATTTTGTGTCTTCTGTGCCTTCTGTGGTTAAATCCTCTTCAGCCGCACCCGCTCAAGACACCGGGCTACTTCCCTTTTCCGTCTTGTCTGCCTTTTCTGATGAAACAAAAAAGGCACCTTCCAGTGCACAAAAAAGCCGCGTTTTCTGCGAAAGAGAAACGCGGCTTTTTTGAAAGTGGCAGGCCGACAAGGACTCGAACCTTGAATAACGGGACCAAAACCCGCTGTGTTGCCAATTACACCATCGGCCTGTGAAAGTCAGACATAAGAACAGGTAACCCGATGCGCGTCAAGAGCGTTGGCGACCCAAAGCGAAAAAATTTTGCAGGCGGGCCGTAGCTATCGCCTGACCGGCTGATATCCCTCATCGGGTTTCAGGATAAAACAGTTCCATTTGAGCCAGAGGTTGACGCTTCCTCATGGTTGTCCATCAATAGTTTCTTTGATGAACCCTGAAGCTGGCTCTCCCAAACCGAAATTCCACCGGATCGTCCTCAAGATCAGCGGTGAAGTGCTCAAATCCGCCGCCTCCGGCGAAACGATCGACGCCGATATCCTCGACCGCGTGTGCAAGGAGATCAAGGACGTCTTCGAACTGGGCGTGCAGGTGGGCGTCGTGGTCGGCGGCGGGAACATCTTCCGCGGCCTGGCAGCCAGCGCCAACCGGGGCGTCGACCGCACCACGGGCGACTACATGGGCATGCTCGCCACGGTCATCAATGGCCTCGCGATCATGGACAGCCTCGAAAAGATGGATGTGCCGGTGCGCGTGATGAGCGCCATCGAGATGAACAAGGTGGCCGAGCCCTACATCCTGCGCCGCGCCGTGCGCCACATGGAGAAGGGTCGCGTGGTCGTCTTTGCCGGCGGCACGGGCAACCCGTATTTCTCGACCGATACGACCGCCGCCCTCCGTGCGAGCGAGATCGAGGCCGACGTAATCTTCAAGGCCACCAAGGTCGACGGTATTTACGACAAGGACCCGATGAAGCACCAGGACGCCGTCAAATACGACGAGATCTGCTTCCAGGATACCCTCAAGCAGCGCCTCGCGGTGATGGACGCCACCGCCTTCGCCCTCTGCCAGGACAACAACATGCCCATCCTCGTCTTCAACCTGAACGAGTCTGGCTCGATCCGCCGCGCCGTAATGGGCGAAAAGATCGGGACCCTCGTCACCAATTAAGCCGCAAAGAGGCTTTTGTTTCTCGCTCACTTCCCTATTCTCTGCCGTATATCCACCCTTTTTCGCTGATTTATCATGGACTTTGAAGAAATCCAACTCGAGACCCTCGAACTGATGGAAGGCGCCGTAAACCACACCTGGCGCGAATTCACCAACATTCACACCGGCAAGGCTTCCCCCGCAATGGTCGACGGCCTGAAGGTGGACGTGCCGGCCTACGGCACCAGCATGGCGATCCGCGACATCGCGGCCATCACCACGCCCGACAGCCGCACCATCAGCATTCAGCCGTGGGACAAGAGCACGGTCAGCCCGATCGAAAAGGGCATCCGCGCAGCCAGCCTCGGCCTCAACCCGGTCGTGCGCGGCAGCGTGATCATCGTCCCCGTGCCCGAGCTCTCGGGTGAGCGCCGCAGGGAGATGGTGAAGGTCTGCTCCGGCCACGCCGAAGATGGCCGCGTGCAAGTGCGCAAGGCCCGCCAGAAGGCAATGGACAGCCTCAAGAAGCTCAAGACCGATGGCGGCGTCTCTGAAGACGACATCAAGCGTCACGAAAAGGAAATCCAGGAGATGACCGACAAGCACATCGAGCAGATCAACCAGGCCCTGAAGGACAAGGAAGCCGAGCTGCTGCAAGTGTAAGGCGATCCTTTCGTCGATTTTTGAAAAACGCCCTCCGGTAGATCCCGGCGGGCGTTTTTGTTATCCAGGATTCACCAGAAAAAGCAGAGGAAGACAGAATATATAGCATTTAGAGGAACCGCCCCTTGTTGCTTTCCTGATGCCTCTCTCTGGCTTTTCTGGTGAAATCGAATCAACGCAAAGCAGCGTTACGCTGTATAAAATCGACCGAGTTGGCGTTATGACCATTGCTAATGCGGGTTGTACTTGCGTTGCGAAAGGCGCGCAGCATGGTCGGGAAGCTTCAGTTCAGTTCATTACCTTCCCAACCAAAACTGTACCAGAAAATGAAGACTTACCATTACGCCACGGCGGTGGTCGGGCTGTTCGCAGCAACCAGCCTGGGAGGGCAGACCTCGGATCCGGTGTACGAGCTTGAAGCGTTCATCACCGAAGAGACTGCCAACTCAACCCACGAGTCGCTCTCCCCGCTCGCCGCCGGCGTCGAAGACAGCCTCGGCTTCAAAGGCCGGCTGGTCGAGCTGCCGCGTGCGGTCACCCAGATCACGCCCGAGACGATGGCGGCGTTTGACCTCGACGACTTTGGCGACCTCTCCCGCTACGGGGCCGGCACCCAGCGTATCGACTACTTTGGCCTGCCCGGCGCCCCCGCCCTGCGCGGCACCAAGGCCGGCCTGTATTACAACGGCATGCTGCGCCTCTATCAGCGCAACGAGATGCCGACCTCTTTCGGCTCGACGGAGGGCCTCGACCTGGTGAAAGGCCCCGCACCGGCCTACCTCTCGCCCACCCTCGTGGGCGGCTTCGTCAACATGCGGCCCAAGTCGCCCTATTTCGACGAGGCGCGCGGCAGCGTGGAGCTGGAAGTCGGCAAGTGGGACTTTTACCGCGCCCAGCTCGATTACGGCGCGCCCTTCCTGCTCGGCGACATGCCGGCGGCCTACCGCGTCTCCGTCTCCGGCCAACGCAGCGACCGCTATTACCAGCACGTCCAGAACGACTACGAGAGCGTCTACGGCGCCCTGAAGGTCAAGCTGAGCGACAAGACGCGCCTCTTCCTCGGCGGCGAATACTACAATTTCCGCTCCAGCGAGGTGCCGGGCATCAACCGCCCTACCCAGCGGCTGATCGACTCCGGCGAATACGTGATCGGGGAAGCGCCGAACCTGACCTCCAGCGCCTGGGGCGGCACCGTGGCCCGCCCGGTAACCGTGTTCCCCTATACGGGCTACGTCCAGCCGGGGCTGCACGCGCTCGCCATCCCGGGAGACACGGCCCGCCAGCGGATTTCGCCCGAGCTGCGCGGCCTGATGATCGACCTCAACGACCCCGCCCAGGTAGCCAACCTCTACCGCGTGCGCACGGATGCGGAGATCGCGGCCGACCCGGCGTGGAGCTGGCTACAGTTCCGTGAAGGCTATGCGCAGGAACAGGCCACGGCCGCCGCCACGCTCGCGACCGTCGATGCGGCTCCGCAAGACGCCTACGTCTACACACCCGAATATTTTGCGGCGGGTGGCGAGGTGCTGACGGAGCAGCTCGACCGCAGCCGCGTGCTGTCCGACCCGCGCGACAAGGCCGACTCCGAAGACTTCCTCTTCTTTACCGAGCTGACCCACGAGGTGGGCCCGGAGGCGATGCTGCGCTACCAGCTGCTGAGCGAGGGCCTCGAGACCGAAAAGGCCTCGTCCTACGGCTACGCGCACAACACCAAGCAGTTTATGGTGGGCCAGCGCCTGAGCCTGGAGCTGGAGCTGCCCGACCTGCGCACCGATGTGACCACGGGCGTGGCGTTCCGCGGCTCCTACTCCGTCATGCGGCAAGACTTCGACGCCGAGCCCTTCTCGCGTCGCGACCTTTCGCGCGACACCATCAGCGATAACAGCGTGGTAACGGCCGGCAGCCAGACCGGCCCGGACGGCAACAACCTGTGGTCGACCTTCGGCGGGGCCAGCGAATACAGCCGCCTCTACCAGTTGGCCGCTTTCGCCCAGGCCCGCACCCAGATCGTGCCCGACCGCTTCAGCCTCAGCTACGCGATCCGCGCCGAGCAGGTGTGGTTTGAAAAGGGCCTGCCCGCCGGGATGGACCTCGCGACGGAGGCCGATTACGCCGACAAATACGCGAAGGACGACACGGCCTACCTCAACGGCTCGATCAACCCCACCGTCCGCATCTGGCGCGACATCTACCTCTACGGTGCGGCCCAGCTCGGCAAGGCGTTCTCGCCCGGCGACGGCGGCACCATCGCGGGCAAGGAAAGCTTCACCAACGTGGAGCTGTTCGAGGGCGGCGTGAAGGCCAGCCTCTTCGACGAGCGCCTTTATCTGAGCCTCGCCGGCTACCACTGGGATCAGGCCGTGATCAGCAGCCGCGACGCCGAGGCACGCCCGCTGCGTGCCAAGGGGGCCGAATTCGAGTTTACCTACAACGTGAGCGAGCGCTTCGTCGTGCTCGGGGCCTTCACCGCCCAGCGCGTTTACCAGAAAGACGAGACGGCCGGCTTTGGAGCCTATGTGCAGAGTGAGGAAGAGTTCGCGCTCAACGGCGGCATCCTCAATGGCGACAGCAACCGCCCGCTGACGAACAACCCGCAGGGCGTCTACGGCGGCTTCCCCGAACTCTCGGCCAACCTCTATCTGCGCTACCAGACCGAGGGCGGCTGGGGCGGGGCGTTTGGCCCGACCTGGCGTAGCGGCTACTATCACGACATCAACCGCCAGCTGCACATCCCCTCCGCCTGGGTGTGGGACGCCTCCGTGTTTTACGAGATCGGCGACTGGCGCCTCAACCTGCGGGTCGACAACGTGTTCGACGAGCACTACTGGCTGGGGCAAGACCCGGTCTTCTCCGCCGGCACCCTTATTATCCCCGGCGAGCCCCGCAGTTGGAAAGTCAGCGTGACGCGCTACTTCTAGCCCCTGGAGCGGAAAGGGGGCGCTCATCTCCCCCTCTCCGCCCTACTCGCTGCAGCAGAATTACTTCGCGGATTGCAAGCTGGCCCATTCCTTGCATAAGTAGCAGGGAGTTACCTTACAGCTGACCCTCCTCGCATGCGCGTTCTGCTTACGTCCCACGGTTCCACCGGCGACATCTACCCGATGATTCGCCTGGGCCGGGCTTTGATCGATGCCGGCCACGAATGCCGCTTTGCCACGACCCCCTTCTTCCGCGAAGAGGTGGAACGGGCAGGCATCTCCTTCGTGCGCCTGCCGCCCGACTGGAATCAGGCCGGGTTTGCCGAGGCCATGCGTGAGCTGACCCACGCCAAGAACGGGCTCGAAACCCTGCAGAAGATCTACGACGAGGCACTGCCTTACGCCGACGAGATCTTCCAGATCCTGCTCGACAACCTGCCGTGGGCCGACGTGTTTTGCCTGAGCTACGTCTTTGGGCCCATGGGGCAGCTCGCCCGCATGTGCGACGTGCCGGTGGCGACGGCCAACTTTGCGCACCACGTCATCCCCTCTTCCCAATACCCGCCGGAGCCGCTGCCGCGCCTGTTGTTGTGGCCCAAGATCGTGCGGCGCCCGTGGAACAAGCTGCTCTGGAAGATTGTCGACAAGTTTATCGTCTGGCGCATCCATCAGGCCATTCACCCGGCCTATGACCGCAACGACGTGCCGCTGCCGCAGAGCTTCCTCCTGGAGCCGGCCGACGTGGCCCTCGTGATGGTCTCGAAAGCCCTCTTCCAGCCCAAGACGCTGTGGAGCGACCGCTTTGTCTTCACTGGCTACCTGCGGTGGCAAAGCGAGCCCAATCCGGAGATCGAGGCGGCTGTCAATGCATTTTGCGAGGGCGAAAAGGTGCCTGTCCTGACATTCGGCAGCGTGACCTTCGAGCAGGCCCGCCACGTCATGCACCGCTTCATGACGAACTGGCCGCGCGGCAAGAAGATCATCGTGCAGGCTGGCTGGGCCAACCTCACTTTCGAGACCCCGCGCCCCGACGTGAAGTTCATCGGCAAGGTGAGCCACGACCAGCTCTTCCGCCACGCCTCATGCGTGATCCACCACGGCGGCGCCGGCACTACCGGCACCGTGCTGCACGCCGGCGTGCCCCACATCATCATCCCGCACATCGGCGACCAGTGGTTCTTTGCCGACGAGATGGAGCGCCTGGGAGTAGGCATGGAGCTGAAGCGCAAGAAGTGGCCCGAGAATCTTGCCCGCAGCGTGCGCAAGGTCGAAGCCAGCAAGCGCATGAATGCCCGCGCCAAAAAAATGGCCGAGATCCTCGCCAACGAAGACGGCCCCGCCGCTGCCGTCGAAGCCCTCGAAAAACTCGCCCGCGAAGGCCGCAAGCCCGAGGTGATGGATGTCGATACCGGCGTTGAACCCGAAACCGAAATCCCCCTCGACGTGCAACCCCGCGAAGGCCAGGCCTCGCCCCGGTGAAGCGTTGAATTGGGCCACGGATGAAACACGGACGGGCACGGATGGAATCGGCCAATCATCTGCGAAAATCTGCGCCCATCTGCGGCTGATATGAAACCCACCGCCTCCCTCCACACCTGGTTTGCGCACAAGGGCTGGGAGCCGAAGGCGTTCCAGCGCGAGGCGTGGGAGGCGTATGCCGCCGGGCAAAACGGCTTGGTGCAGGTTGCGACGGGATCGGGCAAGACCTACGCGGCCTATGGCGGCCCGATCGACGAATGGCTGGCAGACCCGCAGGACGGCCTCGCGATCCTTTACCTGACGCCGCTGCGGGCCATGACGCGCGACTTGGAGAAGGCCTTGCAGGCCCCGGCGGAGGAAATGGGCTGGGAGCTGCGAGTCGAAGCGCGCACGGGCGACACTTCCAGCAGCGTGCGCACCCGCCAGCGCCAGAAACCGCCACATGTGCTCCTCACCACGCCCGAGAGCCTGTCGCTGCTGCTGTCGTATGCCGACGCGCCGAAGTTTTTCGGGCGGCTGCGCTGCGTGATCGTCGACGAGTGGCACGAGCTGTTGACCAGTAAGCGCGGCACCCAGACCGAGCTGGCCCTCGCCCGTCTCCGCGCCTGGAACCCCACCCTGCGCACGTGGGCCCTCAGCGCCACGCTCGCCAATCCGCACGACGCGGCGCAAGCGGCGGTGGGCGTCGGCCAAAGCTATACGCTGATCCAGGCGGAGGCCGAGAGGCGGCTCAACATCCGCACGATTTTCCCGACCGAAATCGAAGGCATGCCGTGGGCCGGGCACTTCGGCACTCAGATGCTGCCTCACGTGCTGAAGCACCTCGACCCGGCGGAACCGGCGATCCTATTTGCCAATACCCGTTCGCAGGCCGAGCTGTGGCACGAGGCAATCCTCAAGGCACGCCCGGACTGGGCGCCGCATCTGGCGATCCACCACGGCTCCCTCGACCGCGACGAGCGCGACCGGGTGGAATCGGGCCTCAAATCGGGCGAGATCCGGCTGGTGGTTAGCACCTCGTCGCTCGATTTGGGAGTCGATTTCTCGCCGGTGGAGCACATCTTCCAGCTCGGCTCGCCCAAGGGCGTGGCACGCCTACGGCAACGCGGCGGGCGGGCGCGTCACCGGCCAGGGGTGGCGGAGAGCGACCTCTATTGCGTGCCGACCCACGTGCTGCAGATCACCGAATTTTCCGCCGCGCGCGAGGCGTTGAAGCGCGGCGAACTCGAGCACACGCCCAGCCTGCACCAGCCGCTCGACGTGCTGTGTCAGCACCTGGTGACGCTGGGCCTGCAGGGGCCGTTCGAGCCGGAGGCGTTGCTGGCGGAGCTGCGCACGACGACCGCCTACCGAAGCCTGACGCCCGAAGCCTTCCAGTGGGTGCTCGATCACCTCACGACGGGCGGGCGCACCCTCATGGCCTACCCGGAGCATCACCGGCTGACGCGGCTCGACGACGGGACTTACATCGCCACCGCCAAACTGGCCCGCATGCACCGGGCGATGATCGGCACGATCACGAGCGACGGCATGGTGACGGTGCGCTTCAGCCACGGCGGCACCATCGGGCAAGTCGAGGAGGGCTTTGTGGCCAAGATGCGCAAGGGCGATGTGTTTCTGTTTGCCGGGCGCCTGCTGCAATACGTGCGCTTTCGCGATCTTGTGCTGCAGGTGACGCTGGCCAAGCGCCGCCGCACTTACGTGCCCCACTACGCCGGTGGCCGCATGCCGTTGAGCAACGAGCTCTCCGCCGCCCTACGGCGCGAGCTGGACGCGGCGGCCCGAGGCGAGTTGCAGAGCGAGGAACTCCAGCGGCTGGCCCCGATCTTCGCCACCCAGCAGGAGATGAGCGGCCTGCCCCGCGCCCACGAGATCCTGGTCGAGACCTGCCACACGCGCGAGGGCGACCACGCCTTCATCTTCCCCTTCGAGGGGCGGCGGGTGCACACGGGGCTCGCCGCGCTGCTGGCCTATCGACTCTCGCAGCTTACGCCCGCCACTTTCACCTACGCGGCCAACGACTACGGCTTCGAGCTGCTCTGCCCGAGCGGCTTCCCTTTTGGCGAGTGGCTGCAAACGCCCGACCGCCTCCTGCGCCTGCTGTCGCGTCGCCACCTACTCCGCGATACACTGGAGAGCATCAACCTCGCAGAGCTGGCGCGGCGGCAGTTCCGCACCATTGCGCGCGTGGCCGGGCTGGTCTTCGAGGGCTACCCGACGCAGCGCAAAAGCCTCCGCCAGCTTCAGGCTTCGAGCGGGCTGATCTACGACGTCTTCGCCCGCTTCGACCCGGCCAACCTCCTGCTGCAACAGGCCCAGCGCGAGGTGCTGGAGGAGCAATTCGAGCAGGCCCGACTGGAGGCCACCCTCCGCCGCCTGCAACGCAGCACCCTGCTCTGGCGCGAAGTGAAGCGCCCGACGCCCTTCTCCACCCCTCTCATCGCCGACCGCCTCACAGCCGAGCTCTCCACCGAAGACCTCGGTGCCCGCCTCGCCCGCCTCACCGGACGCAAGCAGGAACAGGCCGCAAAGGAAGGGGAGTAGGGAGGTTTTTTGAGCCACGGATGAAACACGGATCAGCACGGATGACGGCCCTTTCGGCCCTTTCACGAAAATTCGCTGGGACTGGAGGGGAGGCAGAAGGTATGTTGAAGGTTTAACTGCAATCAAATCCTTCACTCTGTCTTTGATCGAATAAATCAGTGCACATCTGTGTTTCATCCGTGGCCAAGACCACTATCCCATGCACCTGACGATCCACGAGCACACCTTCGACCTCCTGCCCGAGCGGGCCGTGTTTTGGCGCGAAGAGCGAGCCCTACTGGTGGCCGACTTGCATTGGGGGAAAGATGCGGCTTTTCGGGCCGCGGGCGTGGCCTTGCCAGAGGGGCTGTTGGGCGAGGAGCTGCAACGGCTGTCCCGGCTGGTCGAGGCGCATGATGCGCGCGAAATCCTGATCCTGGGCGACCTGATCCATGCCCGCGCGTCGTTGCACCCGAGCGTGATCGAGGCCGTGGCCGCCTGGCGGACGGAGCTGACGCTGCCGATTACCCTGATCGAGGGCAACCACGACCGTCACGCGCCGCAGCTGCCGCCGGCCTGGCAGATCGAACGGATGCCGCCGCCATTGGTGCGCGGGCCGTTTCACTTGGCGCACTATCCGGAGCCGGTGCCGGGGGCGTTCGTCTGGGCGGGGCACGTGCACCCCACCGTAAATGTCGGACGGAGGCGCGAGAGCCTGCGGCTGCCCTGCTTTGCCATCGGCTCGGAGGTGGGCGTGCTGCCGGCCTTCAGCGCCTTTACCGACGGCATCAGCAGCCAAAAGGGCCTGCCGCACGCCCATCAATGTTTCGCGATTGCCGGACGCGAGGTAGTTGAGGTAAACTCACCAAGAAGGCTATAAACGCGAAAAATTGGTTTATTCGTCCGTCAAACTTCCTATTTAAAGGGGTAACGTTGACCGGCAAACAACGATCCAAGCGCAACCACTGGCCCTTGCTCCCCTTCTCATGAGACAGAACATTTCCGGCGCCCTCCGACGCACCTTGCTGCTAAAAGTCATCTCGAAGCCCCAGCCGACGCGCGAAGACGTCGAGACGGTAATCGAGCTGACCTCCAGCCGTGTGGTGGAGGCCTTGCAGGCCCAGTCGATGACGCTGTACTTGCTGGAGAGCGACGCGATCTCGTTCAAATACGTCTACTACTCCCCCACCTTGTGGGAAGACGAGCCCTCGCGGCAGGAGGAGTTTTCCGAAAAGCGCCAGACCCTGCTCAAGATGCGCCTGCCGCGCAGCACCGGCATCGTGGGCAAGGTGATCGACTCCGGCCAGCCCTTCATTTTCTCCCGCGAGCTGGATGGAGACAACTTCCACTCGATGGCGCGGCAGACGGGCTTCGAGATCCACTCGATGCTCACCGTGCCGCTCCGGGGCTCCGACGGCACCTGCGTCGGCGCCATCCAGGTGCTGAACAAGGAGCCGGACGCCGACGACGACATCTTTACCGAAGACGACCTCGATATCGTCGAAGAGGTGGCGGAATACTCCACCCCGCTGCTCCAGCGCATGCTGGACCCGAATTTCCAGATCGACGACCGTGAGACGGCCAAGTTCGTCGCCCGCTTTACCGACAGCCCGCTCATTACCAGCGAAGCGCAGATCGCGATCGACGAAAAGCTGATCGAGGTGACGGGGGAGGCCATTGTGCGCCGCACGCACATCCTGCCCTACAAGCGGCTCTCGCCCAGCAGCGTGGCCGCGCTGATGACCAACCCGCTCGACTACCCGAGTCGCGAGAGCTTCCACACCAGCACCGACCTCTTTATCGAGGAAGTGGCCGTCGCTCCCGCCTCGCTGATCGATGAGCTGCTGCGTAAATACACCGGCCAGGGCGGCGCAGCAGACGCCGATGGCCAGGTCGACCAGGCGGCGATGGACAGCGACATGGCGGAGATCGCCGACGTCATCGGCATGGAATACGCCGAGGCGCAGACGGAAATCGTCGACGATGGCGGCGACGAAGACTCGGCCCCGATCATCCAGCTGGCCAACCGCGTGATCGAAGACGCCTACATTTCCGGCGCGTCCGACATCCACATCGAGCCCCAGGAAGACGGCGTCGTCGTGCGCTACCGCATCGACGGCGTGTGTGCGGAAAAGCTGAAGCTGCCCAAAAAGGTGGCCGGGGCACTCGTCGCCCGCATCAAGGTGATGAGCGACCTCGACATCGCCGAAAAACGCCTGCCCCAAGACGGTCGTATCGTCTTCAAACGCTTTACGAAGAAGAACATCGACATCGACTTGCGCGTGGCCTGCGGCCCGATGAACTTCGGCGAAAAAGTCGTCATGCGTATCCTGGACAAGACCAAGAGCGCGTTGCCGATCACCATGCTGGGCTTCTCGGAGGAGAACCTGAAGTTCTACCGCGAGTGCATCGTCCAGCCCTACGGCATGATCCTGCACTGCGGCCCCACGGGCTCCGGCAAGTCCATGACGCTGTTCTCCGCCTTGCGCGAAGTCGTCTCGCCCGAGATCAACATCCAGACCGCAGAAGACCCGATCGAGTATACCATCCCGGGCATCAACCAGATGCAGATGCACAAGCAGATCGGGCTCACCTTCGCCCGAGCACTGCGCTGTTACCTGCGGATGGACCCGGACATCATCCTCGTGGGCGAAATCCGGGACCAGGAAACGGCGGAAATTTCGGTCGAAGCCGCGCTCACCGGTCACTTGCTGCTCTCGACGCTGCACACCAACGACGCGCCGTCCACCATTGCCCGTTTTACGGACATGGGGATCGAGCCGTTCATGATCTCGGCCTCCATGCTCGTCGTCTGCGCCCAGCGCCTGATGCGCCGCGCCTGCAAGAGCTGCCGGGTCGAATACCTGCCCGAGGGCAACGAAGCGGAGATCATCGCCAAAGCGCTCGACGGCTGGCACGGCAAGATCTACAAGGCCAAGCCCGGCGGCTGCCCCGTGTGTGGCGGCAAGGGCATGAAAGGCCGCGTGGGCATCCACGAGCTGATGCGCAACAACGACGAGCTGACCCGCGCCATCAATCGCGGGGCCGACACGGCGGAGCTGAAGCGCATCGCGATGGCCAACGGCATGAAAACCTTGCACCAGGACAGCATCCTGAAGGTCAAGGAAGGCACCTCGACCGTCATCGAGGCCCTCTCCAACGTGCCGCCCGACTTGCTGGGCCATACGCACGCCAACGAAGAGCACGATCACGAGCTGGTCGGCGCCTGACGCCGGGCCGCCCCAGGCGCCATTTCGCCGGGCCATCTTTGACCTTGCCGCCCTCTCCCCGAGTGTGTATCCCCACTCGACTATTGCATTGTCGGATGGCCGCTCGTGGATGCTCGCCGGCCAAAGCCCTCTCCCGCTCATGCAAGCTCTCGTCAACTCGCTGTTCAACATGTGTCGCACCGTGACCAACGTCTCTGCTCGCTGCCCGGAATCCCCCTTGCGGGGCGGTAGCCGCCCGGGTGCCCGGCTGGAAACCAAATGAAAATCGTTCACGATTATTTTATCCAGATGGGCGGTGCCGAACGGGTCGTCGCCCTGATGGCCGAAGCCTTTCCCGACGCCGAGATTCTCACCAGCGCGACCCAGTACGAGACGCTCTTTCCCGAATTCCAGGGGCGGAAGATCCGCAACAGCTGGATGCAGCACATCCCGGGCATCAACCAGCACTTCAAAAAGCTGTTCCCGCTCTACCCCTTTGCCTTCAAATCGCTCGGCAAGATCAGCGATGAGGTGGTGTGGATGAGCAGTAGCGGCTTTGCCAAATGGGCCGAGTTCACGCCAGAGACGCCCGTTTTCTGCTACTGCCACACGCCGCCGCGCTTCTTTTGGCAGCCGGAAGGCTACCTGCCCTACGAGGTGCCCAACAAGGCGGTGCAGGCCGTGGTCAAAACCATGTTGCCCAGTATGCGCAAGGCCGACTTCAAGGCCGCCCAGCGCATGACCCACCTGATCGCCAATTCGCTGACCGTGCAGCAGCGGATCAAGGAATTTTACCAGCGCGACTCGGTCGTGATCCACCCGCCCGTCAATGTCGAGCGCTTTCAGGTGTCGCGGCAGTCGGAAGACTTTTACCTCATCGTCTCGCGCCTCGTGGGCTACAAGGGGCTGGAGCGTGCCGTGGTGGGCCTTTCGAAGCTGGGCAAGCGCCTGATCGTGATCGGCAGCGGGCCGGACAAGGCGCGCCTGCAGTCGCTCGCCGGCCCCACGGTCGAGTTCAAGGGCCGCCTCTCCGACGAGGAGGTGACGTGGCACATGCAAAACTGCTATGCCTTCGTGTTCCCCGGGCTCGAAGACTTCGGCATTACGCCGGTCGAGGCCCAGGCCAGCGGCAAGCCCGTCCTCGCCTTTGGCGGCGGTGGTGCCCTGGAGACGGTCAAGCCCGGCGTCACCGGGATGTTCTTCCACCAAGGTACGGCGGAGAGCCTCGCCGCGATCGTGCCGGAGTTTGAGCGCCAGACGTGGAACCCCGATGTGATCCGTCGCCACGCGGAGCAGTTCTCCGAAGAGGCCTTTCTCGAAAAGATGCTCGGCCTGATGGAGCGCGAAACGGGCCTGCAATTCCCCACCAAACGCCCCGCATGAAGACGGCTGTGATCTTTGGAGGTGCCGGCTACATCGGCATGTGGACGTGGAAGCGCCTGCGCGCCCGGTTCGACCGCTTTGTGCTGGCCGATGTGCGGCCGCCAACCGAGCCGTTGCCCGAAGGCGTCACGTTTGTGACCTGCGACGTGCGCCAGCCGGTGATCCCGCAACTGGAGGCCGCGCTGGGGCCGACCGCAGTGGGCCAGATCGAGTGGATTTACCACTACTCGGCCGTACACCGCGAACCGGGCCACGCGTTTGAAGAGTATTTCGATACCAACTTGCCCGGGGCGGAGCATGTGACGGCTTTTGCCGAGCACTACCGCGTGCCCAACATCTTCTTTACCGCTTCCATCGCCGTCTACGGGCCTACCCGCACGGCGACGGATGAAAGCACGCCCAAGTATCCAAATTCCGGCTACGGCATCTCCAAGCTGGCGGCGGAGCTGATACACGAGCGTTGGGCGATGGGCGCGCCCGAGCGTCGCCTCGTCACCTGCCGCCCCGGGGTAGTCTACGGCCCCGGCGACCCCGGCAACATCCTGCGCATGATCCAGGCGGTGAAAAAGGGGATCTTCTTCTTCCCCGGCAACCCGCAGATCTACAAGAGCTACGCCTACATCGAGGGTTTGCTCGACAGCGTCGAGTTTACCCTGGAGCGGGAGGAAAAGATCATCCGCTACAACTACGTGGAGCACCCGACCGAACCGTTGGTCGACCTGGTGAAACACATCGAGGCAATCCTGGGGCGCAAATCGGCCACGGTGCCCCTGCCCCTCTGGGCTCTCGTGCCTGCCGCCCACGTCGTCCAGTGGCTGACGAAGGGCAAGTCCGGCATCCACCCCAAGCGCGTGCGCAAGGCGGCCATGCCCACCCACATCGTGCCGCAGTGGCTGATCGACCACGGTTTCGTCTTCAAATACGACTTCGCCACCAGCCTGAAGGACTGGAAGGCACAGAAGCCGGACGATTTTTGAGGATGTGGAATCCTTGAGGCCTCACGCCAAGGCGCGGAGCCGCCAAGAAACTGAGCCCATCAGAAACCTTTGTGCCTTGGTGCTCTTGGTGAGAGACGCCTTCTTTTTCTGTGAAAAGCCCCCTCTTACGCCATCAATGAATCGACCGACCCGTCGAGGATGCGGCGGAGGGCGCGCGCGAGTTCACGGGGCTGGAAGGGCTTCATGATAATGCTTTTGACTCCAGCGGCTTCGGCCACTTCGGGCTTGGCGACGTCGCTGTAACCGGTGGTCAGCAGCACGGGCACGCTGGGCCAGCGCTCGCGCACGCGACGGGCGACTTGCAGGCCTGTCATACGGGGCATCGTCTGGTCGGTGATCACGAGGTCCACGGGGCAGTCTGGGTGGGCTTCTATCCACTCGCAGGCGGCCCGGCTATCCTGATAACTCGTCACCTGATAGCCGAGGCGGGTCAGGAGCAGTTGCACGGCTTCGAGCAGCTTGGGCTCGTCGTCGATCAAAAGGACGCGCTCTTCGCCATGGGGGGCGGTGGAGTCGGTCTCGCCGGGGAGGGCGTCTTCGTCTTCCATCAGGGGGAGGTAGACGGAGAAGGTCGAGCCCTTGCCCACTTCGGTGTCCACCGTGATGAAGCCGCCGTGGCGCTTGACCACACCTTGGGACACGGTGAGCCCGAGGCCGGTGCCTTGGCCCACTTCCTTGGTGGTGAAGAAGGGGTCGAAAATGCGTTTGAGGATGTTATCCGGGATGCCGGTGCCGGTGTCTTGCACCCGGATGCGGGAGTAGGCCCCGCCCTTGCCGTCGGGCCGGAAGTAGCGCACCTCCTGCTCGCCCAGCAGGCAATCGCTGACTTCGATGGTGAGGGTGCCGCCGTTTTCCTGCATCGCCTGCGCGGCGTTGATGCAGAGGTTGATCACCACTTGCTGGATCGCAGTGCGGTCGACCCGCACGATGCCGGCCTCCAGCGGGATCTCCTGATGGATATGCACCGTGCTGGGGATGGTTTTGCGCACGAGCTTCATCGCCTGGGCTACGGCATAGTGGATCGGCACAGGCTCGGGCTCTTCGTCGTGCGCCCGGCGGCTGTAAACGAGGATCTGCTGCACGAGGTCGGACGCGTGGAGCACGCTGTCGCGGATCTCGTCGAAGATCATGTTGAAATCCTTGTGGTCCTGCATCCGCCCCACCTCGGCCAGCGCGAGCACCGGGGTGAGCATGTTGTTGATGTCGTGCGCGATACCACCGGCGAGGGTGCCGATGGCGTCCAGCTTTTGCGTCTGCTGGATCTGGCGCTCCATCATCTCCTGCTCCACCTGCATGTTCTTGCGCTCGATCGCATAACGGATGGAGCGTACGAGCAGGCTGGGCTCGGCGTCGCCCTTGATCAGGTAATCCTGTGCGCCCAGCGAAACGGCTCGCAAGGCTTCCTCCTCGTCCGCCAGCCCCGTCAGGATGATCAGGGGCATGGTGCGATCGGCCTCGACGAGGCGCGCAATCCCTTCCTGGCCGTCTGCATCCGGCAGGCCCAGATCCAGCAGCACGGCATCGTAGTTGCGCTTGCCCATCCGCTCCAGCCCCGCACGGAGGGTATCTGCCGTATCGAAGGAGAAGCGGATACCGGGGACTTCCTTCAACTGCTCGCGCAGGAGGATGACGTCGGTCGGGTTGTCCTCAATGATGAGGAGGTGGATCAGTTGCGACATGTATGTCTTAAAGGTGAGGAGGAAAAGTGACCACGCTCAACCAGAAACTCTCAATCGACCGAACTACTACGCTGAACTGCTCATAATCCACAGGTTTGGTCACATAGCAGTTTGCGTGGTAGGCGTAAGAGCGGGCGATATCTTCCTCGGCTTTGGAGGTGGTCAGGATGACGACCGGCAGCGTCTTGAGCTTGGGGTCGCTTTTGATTTCCTTGAGGACTTCGCGTCCGTCCTTCTTGGGCATGTTCAAGTCGAGCAGCACCAGATCGGGGCGGGTCTTGTTCTTGTAGGGGTCTTGCTGGCGGAGAAACTTGAGGGCCTCCTCGCCGTCGTGCACGACGTCCATATGATTGCGGATCTTGGCATCGGCCAAGGCTTCGCGGGTCAGCAAGACGTCCGTCTCGCTGTCGTCGACCAAGAGGATATTGATCGGGCGGATTTGGGCTTCGAGGCTCATTCGGCGGAGGGAGATAGGCTCAGGTCGGAACGCGGGAGCGTAAAGTGGAAGCGCGCGCCGTGCGGCTCTGCCTGTTCGCAGGAGATCGCGCCGCCGTGGCGCTGGACGATCTTTTTGCAAATGGCGAGGCCGATGCCCGTTCCTTGGTATTCCTGCCGCGAGTGCAGGCGCTTGAACATGTCGAAGATGCGTTCGGCATACTCAGGCTCCACCCCAATACCATTGTCGGTGACGAACAGGTGGTGGTAGTCGCCATCGGGCTGGGTGGAAATGTGGATGCGCGGCGTATCCTCGGAGCGGAACTTGAGCGCGTTGCCCAGCAGGTTTTGCATGAGCTGGACGAGCTGCAGGCGGTCGCCCCGCACGGCCGGCAGGCGGTCGTGCGTGATGCGGGCCTTGTTTTCTTCGATCGCAACGGTGAGGTTGTGCTGCACTTCTTCGAGCACGCCTTCCATCTCCACCTCTGCAAAGGGGCGACCGCGGCTGTTCACCCGCGAGTAGGCGAGCAGGCCTTCGATCAGGCGCTGCATGCGGATGGAGCCTTCTACCGCGTGCTGCAGCAGCTCCCCGGCGGTGCCGTCGAGCTTTTCGCCAAAGCGGCGTTCGAGCAGGCGCAGGCAGCCGGCCACGGCACGCAGCGGCTCCTGCAAGTCGTGCGAAGCCACGTAGGCAAATTGCTGCAAATCGTGGTTGGAGCGCTTGAGCTGGTCGACCGCGCGGCGGTAGCGGTCTTCGGCCTTGCGCCGGCGCTCGTTTTCGACCCGCAGGGCGAGCTGGGTCAGCGTAAACTGCTCGGCGTTGTCGATCTCGTGCGGCTCCCAGGGCAGCGAGTGGTAGCGCACCGTCTCGCGCCAGACGGCGAACGAGCGGCGGGGGCTGAGGCGGACTTGCCCGTTTTCCAGCTCGCGCATTTCCTTTTCGTCCGGCTTGCCTGCCCAGCGCACGGTGCGCTCGTATTCGCCGCGAAACCAGACGATGAAGCTTTGCCAGTTGTCCTGCAGCGGCACTACCAGCGCGCCACAGGCGTGTTCTTCGAGCTCTTCGTAATGCGGAAAGTCCTTGCGGAGCGAGCTGCTGTGCCACACGCCGCGCACCTTTTGCTGGCGCAGCCAGGCGACGAGTCGCTTGATGCCGGTGGCGGCCGGTGTCTCTCCCCGCGTGACGAGGTGGTTGCCGACCTTGAACGCCACGCCCTGGGCGTTGACCATCGCAAGAAGGTGCTCGCTCTCCGCCTGCAAGGTGCGCTGCACGGGCTCGTCGCTGCGTAGCGAGAGCGTCATCTCGTGGGCGATGCGCTTGGAGCGGCGCTGGCGTTCGATGATGTCGCGATCGACCTTGTTGCGAAACTGCAGGGCGAAGGCGTGGGCAAAATACTCGCAGGAGGTGCGAACGTTGAAGGGCAGGTAGCGCGGCGAATAGTGGTGGCACGCGATCAGCCCGACCAGCTTGTCGCCATCTAGCAGCGAGACCGACATGGAGGCCGCCACGCCCATGTTGCGCAGGTATTCGATGTGAATGGGCGAGACGGCGCGCAGCGAGCTGAAGCTCAAGTCGAGCGGCGCATGCGTCACGGGGTTGAGGTTGGGCGCGAGCGGGACGGACTGGTCGTTGATGTCCGCGATCAGGCGGATCGGGTTGAGCGTGTAGAGGCGGCGCGCCTGGGAGGGGATGTCGCTGGCCGGGTAATTGAGGCCCAGGAAGCTCTCCAGATCGTCGCGCTTCGCTTCGCCCAGCACTTCGCCCGAATGGTCGGCCTTGAAGCGGTAGATCATCACCCGGTCGAAGCCGGTGAAGCGGCGGAAATACTGGGCCCCGATCTGGCAAAACTCGCCCAGGTCGTGCGACTGCCGGGCCTCGGCGATGGCGGCGCGCAGCAGCGAAAGATGCCCGTCGGAGGGGCCATCCTTCTCGCAGGGTTCCAGTTCGATGACGAGAAGGTAGTCCTGCTTGTGCGCGAGGCAGTTGAAGTAAGACCCCGTCACCGGATGCTGAAATTTGCAGATGCAGAGCGGCACCTGCTCCGGGAAGGGCTCCTTCAAAAAGTTCTCGAAGTCGGTCCGCGTCGCTTCGGGCAACAGCTCGATCAAGCTGTGCTCGAGCACATCGTCAACGGCCAGCCCCAGCACATCTTCAATATTCTGACTTACCTGGACGACTTGCAGGGTATGCAGGTCGGCGGCAAACAGCACCCCATGGGATTGAACACGGCCGAGGATATGAATCGGTTCGCGGTCGCAGTTCTCAAGCGTCACTTCGGCCATCTTCATAAAGAGTATTCCAAGGTGGCGAAGCTGCAAGGGATTGTACTTCTACCAGAAGATTTTCAAACGTAGGTCTTTAACCCCACTTGCAGCTCGCGATAAAAGAGTCGTTAATTAAAGGAAATGCCGGCCTTACCCTGCAGCATTTGCGGACGCCTGACGCCCGAACGGCATCAGGAGGAGCACCACCTGATCCCCCGTGCAAAGGGTGGCACCGAGACAATTCTCGTCTGCCGCAACTGCGGCGATCAGGTGCACCGGCTGTTTACGCTGGAAGAGCTGGCGGCGCATTACTACACCGTGGAGCGCCTGCGCGCGCACGAGGGTGTGCAGCGCTGGGTCCGCTGGGTGCGAAGGCAGCCTGGGTTTGAATTTGCGATGAAAACGAAAAAGAAAAGACGGGGCTAGGATTGAGACGGGCAGACGGGTGAGACCGGCAGAGAATACATTCCCAATATCCTAGCACAGGCTGCATTTCCTCGCCAGTGACAGCAGAGGCTTATTTAGGCCATCCCAAGGGCAGGTGACCATGAAGCAGCCTTTACAGGTGCCATGTGCCGTTTGTATACCTCACCCGCATGACAACGCATTTCGTCGACTGGTGGAGCGCTCGTATCCAGCGCCGAGACTGGTGGTGCGCGGTGGCCTTTTTTGCCGTCGCAACCTTCCTGGGCGTGAATGTGGCCGACGATTACGGCATTGCCTGGGATGAGCCGGCGCAACACTGGATCGGCGTCTACAACCATAAAGCGGCGATCGGTGAATACGACATTTACGAACTCAACAACCGCGACTACGGGCCGGTCTACGAAGTGGCGCTCTACCAGGCCGGCGAGTGGTTGGGCTACAAGGAGAAAACAGGCGTCTACCCCTTCCGCCACCTCATGGGGCACCTGCTCTACCTCGGCGGCGTCTTCGCTTTTTACGCCTTGCTGCGCGACCAGTTTGGCAGCCGATGGTTTGCGCTGGCCGGGGCCGCGATCCTGCTGCTGATGCCGCGGCTCTACGCGCACTCGTTCTTCAATTCCAAAGACCTGCCTTTCCTGGTGGCCAATATCTGGTGCCTCTACATGCTGCAACGCCTGCTCGAGCGGCCGCACCTCCTGCGCGGGCTCTTGCTGGCTTTCCTGCTGGCCTGGACGCTCCAGCTTCGCATCGCGGCGGCAGTGCCGATTGCCCTCACGGTGGGCTTCATCCTTTTGCGCCTTGTGCGTGTCCCGGAGCAGCGCTGGCACCTCGGCGCGACCTTGCTGGCGCTGCCTTTGATCGTGGTCGCCTTCAACTACTGCACCTGGCCTTTTCTCTGGGAACACCCGCTGGAGAGCGTGCGCGAGATCTGGGCCAACATGACGCATTTCCGCTGGACAGGGCAGATGCGCTTCATGGGCCGGGAGATCGCGGCGGCGGATGCCCCCTGGTATTACCTGCCGCTGTGGATGTGGCTGACGATCCCCCTCCCTACCCTCGCCCTGCTCATCGGTGGTATCGTGGGTATGCCGCTGTTGATCCTCCGGCGCTGGAAGCAGATCGGGCGGGACCAGAAGCTGAGCAACGGAGCGGTGTGGTGGGTTGGCGGGCTGAGCCCCATCGTGCTGATCGTAGTGCAAGACTCGGTCGTCTACGACGGCTGGAGGCACGTCTACTTTTGCTTCCCCTACCTGCTCCTGACAGGGCTTACGGTTGCGTTCCTCGGCTGGCAATGGCTGGCCCAGCGAGGGATCAGGACGTGTGCACTGGCGGCGGGAGCCGTTGGGCTCGCTTACCTACCAGCCCTCGCCTTCATGATAGGTAACCACCCCTACCAAAACGTGTATTTCAACGCCTTCGTCTCCGACGCACCAGGCTACCGCGCCGCACAATTTGAAGGCGACTACTGGGGCACCAGCTCGTATGAGGCCCTACGGAAGCTCGCCGAACTCGACTCGAGCCCCAAGATCCGCGTCTACGCTTCCAACGATACGGCGATCATCAACTTCAAGATGCTGCCCTTGGAAGTGCGCGAGCGCTACAAATTGATCCCCATGCTGGGCGCAGCCGATTATTACATGGAGCTCGAGCGCCCCATGAACCGCCCCCTCGCCCCGGAGAATCGCGGCGAAATGGTCCTCCAGATCAGCGTTGCCAACAGCCCCTTGACCACGGTTTACCGGATCAAGAGGCCGTAGAGGCGGCGGGAGAATTTTGCTTTCCAGCCGCAGATTTAGGCGGCTGAAGAAGGCAAACGATGATCCAGGATTGGCCTCACACAAACCCGAGCAATTGCTGCGGATTGGTGGCCGGGTAGGCATAGAGGCGTTCGCGCCAGGAATCGGCCAAGGTACGGGCCGAGCGGTGCCAAAGCTCGTGGTGGAGGCGGCGCAAGGTCGGCGGGTGGAGCAGCAGGGAGATCTTTTCGTCCTTGCTCAACTCGTCCCAGCCTTCGCTCAGGGCGCGCTCGACCAATTCCGCCGGCGGGGCTTCGATCGGGGCACCAGCCGGGTTTTGCTCCAGCAGCGTGTAGTGCAGGCTGTTGATGTATGGGTCGGCCAAGGCGAGCGCAGCGCCCTGCATCGGGCCCTTTTCGAGCATGTCGCGCAGGTGGGCTTCTTCACGGCAGCAGGTGCTCCAGATGGTGGGCTGTTGGTGCTCCTCCGGCGTCTGCAAGAGGCGGTGGCGGCGCAGCGAGCGGCCAATGTGCGGCGAGCTGGTGATCTTGCTGATCACAGGGGAGAGGACGAGCGCGAAGCTGACCGGGCTGAGCCACCAGAAAAACGTGGTGCTGTAGTGCCAGGCGATGCCGCTCCAGATGAGGCCGAGCACCATTTGCCCCCAGTGGGCGCGCAGGGCGTCGACCCACGGTGTACCTTCGCCCGCGTCGCGGTTTTGCGCGTTCCAGCCCGACTTGCGGCCCAGCAGCACTTCAACGAGGAAGCGACTGTGGAAGGCCATCAGCAGGGGGGCGAGCAAGGCACTCGTCACGGTCTCCAGCAGCACGCTGCCGGTAACGCGGAAGAAGCCGCCGAAGCGCACCCGCCGCTGCTTGTCCCACACCGCGTCGAGCCAGGCGAGGATCTTGGGCGTAAAGAGAATCACCGCCGTAAACGCCAACAGAAGCGTACCGTGCTCGGCCAAGCTGAGCCCGAGGGGGCGCGTAAAGCCTTCCGATACAAACAGCGTGAGGCCCGAGCGCTCGAAGCGCACCACGGAGAGGGTCGAAAAAACGAGGAACAGGAACCAGAAGAGCGAGCCCGCGTAGCCCATGATCCCGTTGAAGAAGTGTACGCGGTTGACCGCATGGAGCTGGCCGGAGAAGAGCAGCCAACTGTGCTGCAGGTTGCCCTGACACCAACGGCGGTCGCGCACGGCGCTGTCGATCAGGTTGGGCGGGCCTTCTTCGTAGGAGTCTTCCAGGTCGTCGACCAGCCATACGGCGTAGCCGGCGCGGCGCATGAGAGCCGCTTCCACAAAGTCGTGACTGAGGATCTTGCCGCCGATGGGCTCCTTGTAGGGCAGCTCCGGCAGTTCGCAGTGCTCAATAAAGGGCTCGATGCGGATGATGGCGTTGTGGCCCCAATAGTTGCCTTCGCTCTGCTGCCAGTAGTTGAGCCCGCTGGTGAAGACGCGGCCATAGAAGCGGCTGGCGAACTGCTGCAGGCGACCATAAAAAGTGTCGGCCCCGATCAGGCCCGGCGCCGTCTGGATAAGGCCCACGCCGGGGTTGGCCTGCATCAGCTGCACGAGGCGCACGAGCGTCGGGCCGGTCATCAGGCTGTCGGCATCGAACACGATCATGTAGCGGTAGCGTGCGCCCCAGGTTTCGAGGAAGTCGCGCACATTGCCGCTCTTCTTGTCGACGTTCTTGATCCGACGGCGGTAGTGAATGCGGTCGAGCGCGTTGAGGTCCTTGCACAGGCGCAGCCACGCCACCTCTTCCTCCACCCAGCGGTCGGGGTTGGTGGAGTCGGAGAGGATGAAAAGGTCGAAATGCTCGTGCTGGCCCGTCTTGCGCAGGGCCTCGTAGGTCGCACGCACCCCGGCAAAGACCCGCGACACGTCCTCGTTGTAGACGGGGAAGAGGATCGCGGTGGCCGCGAGCGGCGTATCGCTGTCGGCCGGGATACTGGCGTTGATGCGGCCCACCGAGCGGTTGCCGCGCAGCGACATGAAGCCGAAGAGCGCGTTGCAAAAGCCGAGGCTGATGTGCGTGAACAGGATCGCGTAGAGAACGAGGATGATCCACTTGATCTCCGTCATCGCCGTGCGCCACATAAAGTCGGCAAAGAGCAGAATGCCGGCGACGGAGATGATCGAAAAGGTGGCGAGAAAGATGAAGCGGCGTACGCTGGCCCGCTTGGCGGACATGGCGGGAGAGCCGAGCAGCACCTCGGGACCGTGCTCAGAGAGGTCTTGGGCGGTGGCCATGAGAGATCAGCGAGTGAGGTAAAAGATGAGGAAGGCGGCGCCGATTACCACGAGCAGCATCAGGATGTTGCGCAGGTGGGGGCGCGCATCGAGGTCGCGCAGCGCCTGGCCGGTAAAGGTAGGGATGGGGCCCAGCTCGAGCGGCCGGGCCTCCATTTGCGAGAGGTGGAAGTCGGGCCCGGCCTGGAGGAAGCTCTGGCGCATGGCCTGCATAAAGGGCTCCGGCCAAGGCGGGTCGGTCAGGAATTCGTGCTGCCACTGGCGAGGCATGTCGGCCAGCAGCAGCGCGAGGCGGCCCCGAAGGGCCGGGTCGGTGCGGTCGGCCTCATCGAGCCCGAGAATCTCGACGAACCATTGCGTAACCTCGCGGTTAGCCTGGTCCATCGCGAGCTCGATGGGCTCGCCTACCTCACCCTCCTGCTGGCGCTCGGCGGCGCGCTGGAGCACGCGGTGCACGAGGGTGCTCAACAGCAGCTTGTTTCGGATACGCAGGGCGCTGAAGTAGGCTTCAACGCGCCGATAGGCCTCGTCCCAAGCGGTATAATCCGCCTGTTCATCGACCTTTCCTCCCGCCGCAACGACGGGGCTTACCAAATCCACTGGTAGCTCCATGTCTCCGTAAGGGTCTCCTCACCCTGGCGCAGGTAGGCACGCATTTCCGCAGTGCCGGCCTCAGGTTTGTTTTTCCTGACGTGCAGGATCAGGCGCCAACCGTTGGTATAGGGATTCTTCTGCACGATCTTTTCCACCAGCTCGGCGTCTTTCTCCACCGTCACGATCCCTTCAATCTCGGTGACGGGCGGCAGTTCCTCAAGCGCCTTGCCCTGGAAGTCGACCACAAATTCGACGATGCCTTCCTTGAAGGCGCTGTCACCCACTCGGGTGGCGCTCACAAAGCCGTCCTGGTTGCGATGCGGCATCATCCAGTAGAGGCGGTAGGCGAGCTCAAAGGCTTCGTTGGGCACCGGAGGCGTCTTGGGCGTCCAGAAGGCGGCCACGTTGTCGGCCGTTTCCGAATCGGTCAGGAATTCCCAGACGCGGACGCTACCCGGGCCCCAGTCGGACTTGGGCTCCACCCACACGCTGGGGCGCTGGTGGTAGTGCGCCTCGATGTCCTGGTAATTGCGGAAGTCGCGGTCGCGCTGCATCACCCCAAAGCCCTTGGGCGTGCCTTCGAGCGAAAAGATGCTGGTGCGGTTGCGGGCTTCGTTCACGAAGGGGCGCCAGATGCGCTCGCCGCTGCCCGTCTCGATGTATATACCGTCGGAGTCGTGGACTTCGGGGCGGAAATCGGTGGGCGGGTCGAAGCTGTTTTCGCCAAAGTAATACATGCTGGAGAAAGGCGTGATGCCCACTTCAGGCATTTCGCTGCGGAAGAAGAGGCGGCAGCGCACGTCCACGGTCGTCATCTCACCGGGGGTGAGCACAAATTTATACGCACCGGAGACGCTCGGGCTGTCGAGCAGCGCGTAAACCGTCAGGGCGGTATCGCCCGCCTGCGGCTTGCCCAGCCAGAACTCGCGGAAGACGGGGAATTCCTCGCCAATGTCGAGGCCCGTATTCAGGGCCAGGCCGCGGGCGGAGAGGCCCCAGTGCTGGTTGCGGCCCAGGACGCGGAAGTAACTGGCGCCGAGCCACACCCCCACCTCGTCATACACGTCGGGGTTGTTGATCGGGTAAAGCACGCGGATGCCGGCGTAGCCTTGCGGGCGCGGGATGCGGTCGGCGAGGCGGTCGTTGCGGCCGTAGTCGAAGAGATCCGACACGAAGCGGATTTCCTGCACGTGCGAGGCCGTAAATTCGTTGATCTTGACGATGTCCTGGAAGAACTGGCCGGGGTGGAAAAACTCGATCCGGAAGGGCAGCCCTTCTTCCCGCCACAAAGCGCGGCGCGAGTTGAAACGGATGTCGCGATACGCGTCGTAATCCAGTTCTTTCAGGTAGTCGGGCGCCTTCGGGTATTCCTTGAAGGGCTCCTTCGCCTTTTGTTCGGCGATCTGCGACACGTAGTCGAGATTGATGTTGGCCGGCTGCATGGCCTGCAGGGCAGGCTGGCCGACCGTCACAAGCGCAAGAAGAGGAGCGGTCAGCCACCTGACTCGGCTGACCCAGCATTCGAAGATTCGGGACGTCATGGATGACAGTTGAGTTGAGTGTGTCGCCTGATCAACAAGAGCCGCGCCAAGTCGGTTAGTACCATGCGATAAACACATCATTTACAGCAGGATCAACGAATTGACCGTTTGAATACACCTCTTGGACTCCAGCAACTTGCAGGCAAGATAACCCGTCACATTGCAACACGCAACGAAGCCGCTCGTTTTCGCGGCCAACCGCTTACCCGCTTCTGACGCCCTCAGGCTGAGAGATGCCTCGCAGGGCTCGCGGAAGGGCGGCACCTTGAGCCCATGTCGTCCGTTCGCCGCTTGCATCTGGTGCTGGGAGACCAGCTCGACCTCCACAGCCCGCTCTTTGAGGGCTTCGACCCGGAGCGGGACGCTGTGTGGATGGCCGAGAACGAAACGGAAGCGACGCACGTATGGTGTCACCAACTGCGGCTGGTCTTCTTTTTCAGCGCCATGCGGCACTTCCGCGACGACATGCGCGCGCTGGGCCGCACGGTGCACTACCACGCGTTGACGCCCAACCGTCGGAAGGACCGGGGCAAGGACTTTGCCGAAATCCTCCGCCGAGATGTGCGCGAGCTGAAACCGGAAGCGCTGGTAGTCGTCGAGCCGGGAGATTACCGCGTGCGCCGGATGCTCGAAAAGCTGGCGGATGAGCTCGATCTGGAGCTGGAGGTGCGTAGCGACACCCACTTCTACGCCACTGTGGCGGAGTTCCGCGACTGGGCGCAGGGGCGCAGCGCCCTCGTGCTGGAGACCTGGTACCGGCACTTGCGGCGCCGCGAAGGCATCCTGATGGACGGCAAGGAGCCCGTGGGCGGCGACTGGAACTACGACGCCGACAACCGCGAAAGCTTCCGCCGCGAGGGCCCGGAGCACATCAAGCCGCCCCGCCGCTTCCAGCCCGACGCCACGACCCGAGAAGTGCTGGAGCTGGTGAAGCAGCGTTTTGGCGACCACCCCGGGCGGCTCGACCATTTCCATCTGCCCGTCAACCGCGAGCAGGCGCTGCAGGTGTTGCGCGAATTCATCGACCAGCGGCTGGAGCAGTTCGGGCGTTTTCAGGACGCGATGTGGCAGGGCGAAGACTTCCTCTACCACTCGTATCTCTCCGCCGCACTCAACGTAAAGCTGCTCAACCCGCGCGAAGTCGTGGCCAAAGCGGTCGAGGCTTATGAAAAGGGCGATGTGCCGTTGAACAGCGTGGAGGGCTTTGTGCGGCAGATCCTCGGCTGGCGGGAGTTTGTGCGGGGCATCTACTGGCTTCACATGCCCGACTATGCCGAGATGAACGAGCTGGACGCCCACGAGGAGGTGCCGCCGTTTTTCTGGGACGGCCAGACCGACATGGCCTGCGTGCGCGATGCCATGCGCAACGTGCTCGACAATGCCTACGCCCACCACATCCAGCGGCTGATGGTGCTCGGGCTCTTCGGCCTGCTCTACGGCGTCGATCCCCGCAAATTTCACGACTGGCACATGGCGATGTATGCCGATGCGGTCGACTGGGTCTCGCTGCCCAATGCGCTCGGCATGAGCCAGCACGGCGACGGTGGCATCGTCGGCACCAAGCCCTACTGCGCCACCGGCAACTACATCCACAAGATGTCGAACTACTGCGGGCAGTGTCGCTACCATTACAAGGAGGCGACCGGCGAAAAGGCCTGCCCGTTTACCACGCTGTATTACGACTTCCTCGCCCGCCATCGGGAGAAATTCGCCCAAAACCAGCGCATGGCCTTCCAGCTCAAGAACCTCAGCCGCAAGTCGCCCGCCGAACTGAAGACGATCCGCCAGCGGGCGGCAGAGATCCGGAAGACGCCCGTTTAAACGGCGAAGGGCACGGCGCTGCTTCTACGCCGTGCCCTTCAGGCTATATCTATTGATTCTGACGTGTGTGTCCCAACTTCCTCGCTGTTGTATCAGGCTAACAAAGATTTTGCGGCTTCGTACTTTTCAGCTAGCAGGCTCCATTCCGAATCGAGGCGATCCATGATTTCGCTCCATGCATCCTTCGGTTTGTTTTCCACCGGGTGGGTGGCGTCGAAGGCTTCCCGGGCCTCGCGGTAGACTTCCAGCATGCGCTCGGCACAAACGCCCCGGTCAAACTGGTTGGCGGCGGCGCGGGCCTGCTCGGAGTAGCGGCGGCGAGTATCGTCGTCGCCCATCATGTCGAGAATGGCAGCAGCGAAGCCTTCGGCAGAGGTGGTATCGGGCAAAACGCGGCCCGAGTAGCCGTCTTCGATGCAATCGCGCGCGCCGGGGGCGTCGATGGCGAGCACCGGAGTGCCGCCGGCAAACGATTCCGCCAGCACGATGCCCTGTGTGTCGGTCTTGGAGGCAAAAACAAAGAGGTCCATGCCCGAATAGGCATCAATCACATCCTGGCCCTTGAGCACGCCGGTGTGGACGAAGCGGTCGGCCAGGCCCGCAGACTGCAGCGATTCGCGGATCGGCTCCACCAACTCCCCTTCGCCAACGAGCAGGAAGTAGAGCTTGGGGTCTTGCGCCATCGCCTGTTGCACGGCTTCGGCCACGTAATCGAGATTCTTTTCGCGATTCAGGCGGCCCACCTGACCCACCACGCGGGCCTCGGGCGGCAAGTTCCACTTTTGGCGGAATCCCTCGCGGTCGCCATTGCTGAAGTCGCTCACCTGGATGCCGGTCGGCACGACGCGCACGGGCTTCTTGATCCCGCGCTCTTCGAGCAGGCGTTTGATGCTCTCGGTCGGAGCGATCACGAGGTCGCACAAATTGCCATATTGCACGGAGAGCGTGGCGGCAAAGCGGCGGGTGTTCTCGTTGTCCACCATGAAGTAGTGGGCATAGCGCTCATAAAGCGTGTGGTGGGTGAAAATCAGCGGTGCACGCCACTTGCGGGCCATGCGCAGCGCCGTGTCGCCCAGCATGAAGGGCTGGTGCGCGTGCACGATGTCGGGCTGGATGGCCTCCATCCAGTGGTCGATCAGGCTGGGCGTGGGGAACTGGATCGAGAAGTTCTTCTCGGTAATGCCCGTAATGGCCGGGACACGGAGCACGCCTTTGCCCGAACGGGCCGATTCGCCATTCTCGTCGCGCGCCTCGGGGGTGATGATGCGCGTGAAGTGCCCCATCTGGCCAAAGTCTTCGCAAAAAGTCTGGACCGACTTTTCGATACCTCCCACCAGCGGGAGGTATGTATTGGTAAACATCGCAATGTTCATGAGATCGTCTGCAGGGAAAGAGTGACGCGCTCGGCGCCTTCCGGCAACCGCTCCGGCGAAAAACCGGGCAGTGCAATTTCGATCTCGGGCCGCTGGCCGCGCCATTCGCCCAGCACCTGCACCTCCAGCTCGTCCTCGAGGTGGCGCATGGCGACGCGGACTTCGCCCCACGGGGTGGGTGCGGGGCCAAAGCTCATCGGCTCGCCGCTCTCGATCCACTCCGGCAGCAGGCCGGAGCCGATCACCAGGCGCTCGCCCTCTTCGCGGACGAAGGCGTTGCGCACCCACATAAAGAATTCGGCCGAGGCCCAGCCATGCTGGCCGTCGCCAATGCAACCGCCCTTGGTGTGCGGGTGGATCGCCTCGGGCCATTGGCCAGTGGCGGAGGCCATATCGACGACGGCGCGCACGACGTCCTGCCAGCGGTTGTCGCCGTGGCGCAAGAGCGTCTGGGCGATGTCGAGCGTCAGGTAAATGTTCATGCCCGAGTGGGTCATGTCCTGGAAGAAGCCGCCTTCGACCCAGCACTTCTTGAGGAAGAAGTCGACCGTCTTGGCGATGCGTTCGTCGCCCGCCGGGTAGAGCTGGAGCGGATAGTCGGCCACGAGCACGCCAATCGCGCCCGAGTCCATGCGGCGGTAGGGCGAAGCCGGAATGGCTCCCCTGCCCTTGCGCAGCGCAAAGTTTTGGATGGAGCGCTCGACGCAGGCGCTGTAGTCCTCCGCCAGGCTGCGGCAGAGGCGCGCGGTCTCCGCCTTGCCACCCTCGGCAAAAGCGTCGGCCGTAAGTTGCATGCCGCCGATGGCCCAATAATCGTCCCAGTAATAATGGTCGTTGGGGCCAAAGTGCTCGGCGCTGAACCCAGCGGGGAGGAGCCCGGCGTGGCCGGAATCGTCCTTGGGCATGCGCTTGTCGCCCAGCCAGCGGACCGCTTTCTCCATCGCGTTAAGCCACTCGTTGGGCAGCTTTTCGGCAAAGAGCTGGTGGTAGCGGCCATAGGCCCAGAGGACTTCGCCATTGGAGTCCCACTCGCCTTCCTGCGACTCGAAGTAGCCGTCGGCGCGCTGCTTGGTGGGGAAATAGCTGAGGTGCTTGGCCGCGCGGTCTTTCAAGCCCAGCGCCATGACGGCACCAAGCATGATTGCGGCGTCGCGGAACCAGAAGCGGCGGTAGGTGTAGGGGCCGGGATAGATCTTTTCCGCCGAAAGGTGGATCAAGGAATTGACCGAAGCGTCGTAGACAAACTGGAAACGCTTGTCGGGGATGCGAGCCTGCGCGCAAGGGCGACGGGCGGCCTCCCAGGTGGTAGGCTTCCACTGCGGGTGGATCTCCTTGGCCGGGCGCGCGAGCGGCACCTCGATGGAGGCATGAAATTCTTCCCCCGGCTTGAGCGGGAACACCGCTGCCGCCGTGGCCATGCCGACGCGGCATTTGACCGACTCGCTGGCCTCCGACACCGGCAACTCGTGGTAGACGTCGCCATCGTGGTAATTGGAGGCAAGGCAGTATTCGGGGCGCGTCTTGAAGCGGACTTCGTCCTGGTTGTTCACCAGCCAGCTCCGGTTGTCCGGGCGGGTTTCGACACTGTCGATAAAAGAGATGCCCTCGGGGTTGTACGGGCGCAGGCTGATCACGAGCCAGCCACCCGACTGCGAGTAGGCGTGGTAATCCAGCTCCAGCCACGGGGTCTGCTCCGCCCGGCCCAAAGCCTCGCCCTGCAGCCGCATGCCGTCCTTTTCGGTCCGGGTCTTGAGGCAATGGTTCTGCACTGCCAGTTGCTGCTTGGCTTGATCGCGCCGACTGGGGATCAGGCGTTGGCCGTCGGCGCCCAGAATCCAGGCGTCGATCGACCAGCCATCATGCATCGGGGTCACGAGCCCGCGCGGGTCGACAAGGCTATAGAGCCCGAGATCCGGCAGCCCCACCGCCGTCCAGTTACGGTGCGTGAGGTTGATGTGGCTGAAATGAAAGGCCCGGGGCAGGAAAGAGGGATCGCGCGGGTTGAATTGTCGCTCGATCCAATAGGGCCAGATCCAGTCGAGGTTGTGCTGGATCGCCCGGGTGTTGATCAAACCGCGCGAATGGAAGAGCACGGCGTGCCGCACAATTTCGAGCGGCATTTCAAATTCCGACGGTTGGGCGAAGTTACGCACCCGCGCCAACGTCGTCGCCGGGTCTGCGAACCCATAGGAACGCGCGGCCCGGCGGATGAGGTAGTTCCACGGCAACCATTTCCAAAGCATGATGCGAGGGGGTTTGCCATTATTGTGCCAATATTTCCCGAATTCGCCACCGCCGGCGCGATAACGGCCTTCCTGAGCGGCCTCCCGCGCCGTTGCCCCAGGTGAAAGGTGACCTGCCTGCTCACGGTAAAACTTCACCTTATGCAGCCTGCAACGTTACACATAAGCATCGTGCAAAGTGTCGTTGACAACGTTTTACCGAGCGGAAACCCCCTAGTTGCACAATGCCAACATTACACCTCACAACTACCTTGCGGAAAGCACCAATAAGCGCCCAGCCTTCCACTCAGATTCAATAAAACATGCTCTATGCCCCTAAAAACTAAGAGTTAACGCAATTCCCTTCAGAAATGGCACGCGTCCGGCCTTGATGATAGGCGAAAACTTCAACCCTCATCTTATCATGAAGAAGACTACCCGCATTCTCGCCCTCGGCCTCCTCACTCTCCCCGCCTTTGCCTATGCCCAGGAGAGCGTAAGCTATGATGTACCGACCCCGTTGGCTCCCGACTACTCCGGCAATCAGGTAGACCGCGTGACCGGCTCGCCCACGGAGATCGAAGAGGCCGTCGCCGCTCGCCTCAAGGCGACCTGGCGTAACCGCATGGACGTCTTTCAGAACTACGACTTCAAGATCCGGCAAGACTACGACAACATCGCCCTCCGTTTCGAGGAAGGACGCGTCATCGTCACTGGAGTCGCTGCCAATGAGCGCGCTCGTGACAACCTCCTCAGCGACCTTCGTGCCGTGACGACCTACGAGGTCGACAGCCGCCTGCGCCTGCGCAGCTAGCGCCCGCCAGCCGGCCCAGCCGACTTTCCCAGCCCGCCGACTTTCCGTTGGCGGGCTTTTTGGCGCTGGCAGGTCATTTAAGGATTCTGCTTTACACCGGCGGACACGATCTCACACTACAGGAGCGGTACTTGTTGCCGCCACCAAGTGCTCCCAGACCATCCGGGGTTGCGTTTCCCAAGCCACCCCCTTTTATTTTGCGACTTCACCTCCGAATCGATTGCCCGAGAGAGCACTATGGATATATTGCAATCATATTGGCGCATGGAGTACGTTACGGCGGCTCCCAAGGAGAAGTCGCGTAACGACCGGCTCTTTGAGGACTTGCCCAAACAGGACGACCGGGAGGCCCTGATCGTCCATCGTGGAGAATACCATTACCTGATTCTCAACCGCTTTCCTTACAATCCGGGCCATTTAATGGTGATTCCCTACCGTGCGGTGGCCGATCTTAAGGAACTGAACCAGCCCGAACGGGCGGAAATGATGGACCTGATCATCTACGGGCAAGAGCTTTTGACCCGCACCATGAAGCCGGACGGCTTCAATGTGGGCTTCAACCTCGGGAAGTCCGCCGGCGCCGGCATCCCCCACCATTTGCACGCCCACATCGTGCCCCGGTGGGATGGCGACACCAATTTCCTCCCCGTGATCGGCAAAACCCGCACCCTCCCCCAGGCGTTGGAGCAGACCTGGGAACGGCTCAAAGCAAACCTGTAATGGCCGAACAAACCCTCTACTTCCAGAACCCGCGCGCCCTGGCGGAACTCTACTGTGGGGACGATGCGCTACTGCGCCAGCTGGAGACGGGCTTCGGCGTGCAGGTGGTGACGCGCGACGACTGGATCCAGTTTGCCGGGGCCGACGAGGGCGTGGCCAAGGCGACCGATCTGTTCGACATCCTGCGCCTGGCCCGCGAGCAGGGCATCCGCATCACCGTCAGCGATTACCAGAATACCTTCCAGGAAGTGGCCGAAGGGCATGCGCAAGAGCTGCGCCGGGTGTTCGCCGAGCCCCTCGTCCTGCCCTTCAAGCGCAAGAGCGTCGTGCCCAAGACGATCAACCAGAAGCGCTACCTGCAGGAGATTCGCGACAAGGAGGTGGTCTTCGGCATCGGGCCCGCCGGCACCGGCAAAACCTACCTCGCGGTGGCCGCCGCGCTCGACGCCCTCTTCAATGAGCGGGTGGAGCGCATCATCCTCACCCGCCCTGCCGTCGAAGCCGGTGAAGCGCTTGGCTTCCTCCCGGGCGACTTGACGGAGAAGATCCTGCCCTACCTGCTGCCCCTTTACGATGCGATCTACGACATGCTGGGCCAGGCCGACGGGCGCCGCCTGATCGGGATGGACCAGGAAAAACGCGAGGGTAGCGAGCGTACCTCCAAGATCGAGATCGCCCCCCTCGCCTACATGCGGGGCCGCACCCTTTCCGACGCCTTCGTCATCCTCGACGAGGCCCAGAATACCACGCACGAGCAAATGATGATGTTCCTGACGCGTCTCGGGAACAACAGCCGCATGGTCATCACGGGCGACAAGACGCAAATCGACCTGCCCCGCAGCAAGGTCTCTGGCCTGCGCGAAGCGGAACGCATCCTGCAAGGAACCCCCGGTATCAAGTTCCATTACTTCGAGGGCCGGGACGTGGTGCGCAACCCCATCGTGCAGCGCATTATCGACGCCTACCAGCGCGATGCCGAGAGCCAGTTCCCGGTCGCCCGCCCCGCCCGCCGCACTGAAGCGACGGCGACCCAGGCCGGTGCCGTCCCCGACATCACATGACGATTTTCCGCAAGTCCAAGAAAGCCCAGGCCGAGGCCAACCGCCGCAAGCGGTTAAAGGGCCCCCGGCTTGAGCCGACCCAGCAAAAGGGCCACCAAGGGAGTCTGCTGGACACGGGGATCTTTGCGCTCTTTGCGCTCCTCGCCGTCATCATCTGCTTCGTGGGCCTCTCCCCCGCCGGTCCGGTGCTGCAAGTGGGCCAGGTGGCCCGGGTGCGCGTCGTTTCCGAGCTGCCCTTCTCCTACGAGAGCAAGCTGTTGACGGAAGACCGCGTCGAAGCCGTCCGCCGCACGGTGCCCCCGGTCTTCCGGGTCGATCTGGCAGAGTTCGAGCAATTTGAGAAAAACCTGGGCAGCACGATGGAGCGGCTCGCTGCCTACGCTGGCCTGCCCGAAGGTGCACAGAGCGAATTGACCGCGTTGACGCCCGACGAAGTCAACCGCTTCCTCGAAAGCGAAGACGGCGGCAACCCCTACCGCTTCAACTCCAGCGATCTGGCCATCCTGATCAACAAGCTGACCGCCGAGCGCCGGCAGGAAGCCGTGCAGGAAGGCCTCGTGCTGATGCGCGACTTGCTGGAGACGGGCATTTACGACGCCGAAAATGGTGCTTTCCAGGCCACGCAAGGCCGTTTGCGCTTCTTCGATGTGCACGACCGGCAGGGCCGCGTCCAGCAAGTCGAGATCCTCAGCCTCGAAGACGCCCTGCGCTCGCTGCGGATCAACCTGACGGCCCTCGACATCCCCCGCGAGTCTTCGATCGCACTCTTTCGCCTGCTGCGCCCCGGCCTGCAGCCCAACATCCTCTACGACGAGCAGCGCACCAACGAGCGCATTGCCAAGGCGGTCGCCTCCATCGAGCCCGTCTCGGTCGAAGTGCGCGAGGGCGAGATCATCATCGAGCCCAATACCACCGTTACGGACCTACAGAAGGAGCAGTTGGAAGCCTACCGCAAGGAGCTGCGCGCCAGCCGCGTCTCGCAGGTGGGCCTCGAAACGCTGCTGATCGAGCGCATGATCATGACGCTGATCATCGTCGGCGGCGCCGCGCTCTACCTCCATACTTTCCATCAAGCCTACTCGCACAACCGCCGGTTCATCGTCACCGCCGGCTTCGCCATCCTGCTCAACCTCGGGCTGATCCGCCTGTTGTACGAGCTGGGGACGGGGCCGCTAGCCGAGACGAATCCGCTGTTGCCCTCGCTCGCGCCCTACCTCTTCCCGGTAGCGCTGGGGCCCATTGTGATCGCCATCCTCGTCGGCACCGGCCCGGGCATCCTAGCCGCCGCGCTGATCTCGGTGATGACGGCCATGATGCAAGGCAACTCGCTGGCGATGCTGATCGCCACGCTGCTTGCAGCCTTGATCGGCATCTATTCGAGCCGCCGCATCCAACTGCGCGAGCGCGTGGTGCGGGCCTGCTTCACCACCGGGCTGGCGATGGCCGTGTTTGCAGTGCTCATCGGCCTGCGCGACGCTCAGGAACCGGTCGTGATCGTCTACCAGATCATTTCCGCGATCCTCACCGGCCTCATCACCGGCATCATCGTGGTGGGCCTGTTGCCGCTCGGCGAATCGATCTTCCGCTACACGACCGACATCACGCTGCTGGAGCTGACGGACTTCAACCACCCCCTGCTCCGCAAGATGCAGATGGAGGCCCCCGGCAGCTACCACCACAGCCTGATGGTGGCCAACCTGGCCGAAAACGCCGCCGCCACCATCGGGGCCAACCCGCTGCTCTGTCGCGTCTGCGCGCTTTTCCACGACATCGGCAAACTGGCCAAGCCGGAATACTTTACCGAAAACCAGCGCGACGGCTACAATCCGCACCTGGAGCGCAACCCCTCGATGAGCGCCCTGGTGATCAAGAGCCACGTGAAAGAGGGCGTGCAACTGGCCAAGCAGTATCGCCTGCCCAAGGTGATCATGGATGTGATCCGCCAGCACCACGGCACCAGCCTGATCCAGTATTTTTATTACAAGGCGATCGAGCAGCAGCGCGAGGCCATCGTCGAAGACCCGACCGGCCGCACCCCGCGTATCGAGCTGGACAAGGTAAACGAGGACACTTACCGCTACGAGGGCCCCACCCCGCAATTTACCGAAAGCGCGATCATCATGCTGGCCGACTCCATCGAGGCCGCCAGCCGCAGCCTCCGCAAGGTGACGCCCCAGAGCGTCGAGGAGCTGATCGAAAAGATCGTGCGCGCGCGGATCGAAGACGGCCAGCTCGACGCCACCCCGCTGACCTTCCGCGACTTGAAGAAGCTACGCGAAAGCTTCGCTTTTACCCTGCTGAACAGCCTCCACGCCCGCGTGGAATACCCGAAGGATTCGGACAGCGACAAGAAGCGCGCCAAGAAGACCCGCCCGCCGTTTGGCGCCGGAGGCTCACGCGCGCCCTTCCCCGGCGAGACCCGCGTGCCCTTCCCGGCCGACACGGAGACGGCCAGCCCGCCCGCCAATGCAGCGCGGCAAAAGCCCTCCAGCGGTGGCGGCCTGCCCTCGGCCCCCAGCCAGCAACCGGCACCCTCCTCCCCGCGCGAGGAACACCGCTAATTTATGCCCCGCCTTGTCGAAGTAGTGAACCGCGTCCACGGCCTGGAGCTGGTCGAAGAAGATTTCGCCGCCATCGTCCACCGCCTGGACGAGCTGGGCGACTGGACCGTGCCCGATGGCGACCTGAGTGTCGCCCTGATCGACGAAGAGGAGTGCGGCCAACTGCATGGCGACTTTTTCGACGACCCGAGCGTGACCGATGTCATGACCTTCCCGGGCGAAGAAGAAGACTACGCAGGCGACATCGCGATCTGCCTGCCCTTCGCCGCCGAAGAGGCTCCGCAGCACGGCTTTACCCTGCGCCAGGAGGTAACGCTCTACCTCGTGCATGGTTGGCTGCATCTCGCTGGCCTGCGCGACGACACGCCCGAAAACACCCAGGCCATGCGCGCCGCCGAAGCCCGCTGCCTCGAAGTGATCGGCCAGGAACAGCTCTGGCCCGAGCTGCGCTGGAATAGCTGAGACGCCCGCCAGTGTGTGAAAAGGCCTGCTACGCCCGACCATCCGTACCGGGGGTACTTGCCAAGGCTCCAATCCGTGCCAAGCTAGCTTCACGATCATGCTTTTGAAGCCGCTGCGCAATTGGTTCATCTCCGGCCTGCTTTTGCTCGCCCCGGTCGGCGTCACCCTTTTTGTCTTCAACCTCCTCATCAAGCGCGTGGGCGTGCCGGTGCGGGAGATGTTCGACGATTTCATCCGGCCGAATTACCTGGCGAATCCCTTCGTCGAGCTAGGCCTCAACATCGCGTCGGTCTTCCTCGTGGTGCTGATGGTGGCGATCCTCGGCTGGTTCTCGCAACTGCTGCTCGGTCGCTTCCTCGTCAACACCTTCGAGCGGATCGTCGACAGGCTGCCGGTGGTGCGCAGCCTCTACAACTCGGTCAAGCAGATCCGCGACACGTTTGTACAGCAGCAGAAGGCCGTCTTCCAGAAGGCGGTGCTGATCGAATACCCGCGCAAGGGCGTGTGGGTGCTCGGCTTTCTCACCAGCGACGGGCGGGGCGAAGTGCAGCACAAGACCGAGGCGCAGCTGATCAACATCTTTGTGCCCACCACGCCCAACCCCACCAGCGGCTTTCTGCTCATGGTGCCGAGCGAGGAAGTGATCGAACTGGAGATGTCGATCGCCGACGCCATGAAGGTCATCATATCGGGCGGCGCGGTCGTGCCCCGTTATGATCCAGTGACGGGCGAGAGTATCCCCGCCCCGGCCCCCGTTTTGCCCTCCACGCCCAACAAATCGCACCACAAGTAGCCCCATGGCCTCTGCCGAGCGCACCTTCGAAGTGCTGGTGCTGGGTCGCGAGCCCGGTGGCGAGGCCCATTTGCGCACCTGGTGCCTAGAGCGGGAAGATGGGCGCATGATGCTGCTGCAGCGCATGGCCAAACGCAAAAACCAGCCGCTGGCCGCGCTCGACCTCTTCGACCATGCGGAGGCTCACCTCGACCGGCGCAAGGGTAGCGGCCCCGGCTTTCTCAAGGACGCGATCCACATCGCGCGTCACCCCGAGCTGGCCCAGCACTACCCGTCCTTTCAAGCCGCGGCGCAGTGGAATCGTTGGGTGCGCGACAACGTGCCCGACGGCCAGCCGGTGCCGGAGTTGTTCGAGCTGACCCTCCAGACCTGGCGTGCGCTGATCCGCAGCCGCAAGCCGACGCTCGTGCTGCTAAAGGCGCTCTTTCGCTGGACCCGTGCCGAGGGCTACCCTGTCAACGAAGGTTGGCTGGCACGGCTGCCGGACGAAGAGCGGGCGGAGGCCTACCACTGGCTGGCCCATCCGCTGAGCGAGCTGGAAGCGGTGGAAGATGCGCACGCTAAGGCATCTCTTCAGAGCCTGCAGAGGTTTCTCACCTACGAGGCAGAGCTACGACTTGCCGATTAGGCGCACGGCTGCTTATGCTTGCCTGGGCGGCGGGAAATGCCGTTGCCCCCGCTGTTTTCTCCCCTACGCTAAGCCCGTCATGCTGAAAAGGTCCCGCCTGCGCCTGCTGTCCTTGCTGTGCCCGATCCTGTTGCCCGTTTGCGCGTTGCCAGCCCAAACCGGAAGCACGGCTTCAGCGCCCAAACCGTCCAACCCTCCCGCGGTCGGCAGGATCGAGCGGACGCAGACGCCCCCGCCCCAAACCGACGAGACGGCAGCGAAGATTGTCGACCTCGTGGTGCAGGCCCTCGGTGGCCAGGAAGCTTTCGCGAGCCTGAAGAGCCTCAAGGTGGTGACGGATTTCGTGGAGCCGACGCAGGAATACACGATCACGACTTTTGCCCAGGCCGATGGGCGCTATCGCGAAGAGCGCTACCGCTACCACCTCGGCTGGGAGCACTTGCAGGTGCAGGTGACGGATGGCCAGTTTGGCTGGGCGCGCGAGCTGAAGCCGGAGGCCAAGCCGGGTGACTACGTGGTGGGCCCAGAGCTGAGAAAGCTGCAGCAGAAGGCGGATTTTCGCGGCCCGTTTGGCGATTACCGCGACAAGGGCTACGTCTTTCGCTACATGGGCACGAGCGAGATCGCAGGCCGCCCCGTCTACCTGCTCGACGTGACGCTACCCGATGGCAGCCAGCCGCGCTACTTTATCGACAGCGAGCGCTTTTTGCCCGTGGCCGTGCGCCAGGCCGACGAGTTTGCCGGCGTAAAGCAGGAGGCGATGTTTTTCTACAAACGCTACAAACGCTACGAAGGCGTGCTCCTGCCGGTCGAGATCGAGGCGCGCATCGACGGCCAGCCCTACCGGACCGCCACCGTCTCCTCCGTCAGCGTAAACGCAGACTTCCCCAACAGCTTCTTCCACGTCCCCCGTCAGGCGCTCTTGCGCTCTGCCAACCGCCCGGCCCCCGTCGAAACGGAAGCGCCGAGCGGAGACATCCAGGGCGTCTACCTCCGCCGGGCGAATTAGAGCCGAGGTGGCCTCTCGGGCACCCGATTGGGTGCCAGAGCGTTACCCGCGCTTGTTCTTGCCGCCGCCGACCAGCTCGAGGTTTTCGAGGCCGTTTTCGGCAAATTCGAGGCTGTAGCGCTGCATCAGCGGGGCCATGGCTTCGATGATCTGCGGGCTGAAGTCGTCGGCTTCCACCAGCTCGGGGTTGCTGCGGCCGAGATCGCGCGTGGCCAGCTGCAGGGCCAGCTCGTTCCAGAACACGGTGTCGGCATAAGGGTCGAGGATCTTCTCGTGCAGCTCGAACTCGAAGCCCTCGCTGGGCACGATCTCGTCGTCGAATTTTTCGACGCAGTCGGCGCAGCCCAACTCGGGGGCGAGGGCGCGCAGCTTGGCGCACAGCTCATCGTGGCCCTCTTCGCTCGCCTCCGCCGCTTCGGCGACCATGGCGCCCACGTGGACGAGTTCGAGGAGAGTCCGGAATTCCTTGTTGGTGAAATTGATCTTCATGTTGCCCTACCCCGTAGAGGGATATCCCAGCCCCGGCAAGAGTAGTCGCAAAAGTTTGCGGAAAGACACCACTTCGTCACCCAAATCGCCCCAGTATGAAATAACCATATACAGTGAGTCAGATTGGTGCAATTTGCCGAGCGGTGAAATGGCTGCTGAAGCCGCTTGCGCAGCGGCGGGAAGAAAGATGCCGCGATGACCTTGGGAACCGCATTTTTCTCTGGCCACGGGGGCCCGTTTCCGGCAATCTGGACGTTTAACATTCAGGCTTAATTTCGTTCATTATCAATGAGTACCGACACAGCGAACAAAGGCTCCTACGACGCCTCACAAATTCAAAAGCTTGAAGGCCTCGAGGGGGTGCGCAAGCGGCCCGATATGTATATCGGCGACACCAATGAACGGGGCTTGCACCACTGCGTTTTTGAGATCGTGGACAACTCGATCGACGAGGCCTTGGCCGGTTATTGCGACACGATCAAGGTAACGCTCCATGGAGAAGGCTCCGTCAGCGTGGAAGACAACGGGCGCGGAGTCCCGGTCGACATCCACCCCAAGTACAACATGCCCGCCCTCGAGCTGGTGATGACCAACCTCCACGCGGGCGGCAAGTTCGGCAAGGGCGCCTATCAGGTGTCCGGCGGTCTGCACGGCGTGGGCGCGAAGTGCGTGAATGCCCTTTCCGAATGGTTCGAGGTGGAAGTCAGCCGCGACGGCAAGGTGCACCACATGGCCTTCAGCCGCGGCAAGACCACCGAGAAGCTGAGCGTGATCGGGGCGACCAAAAAGAATGGCACCAAGATCAGCTGGCTGCCCGACCCGGAGATTTTCCAGACGACGCTGGATTACAAATACGACCTGCTGGCCAAGCGCCTGCGCGAGCTCGCCTTCCTCAACCCTGGCATCACCATCATGATCCAGGACGACCGCAGCGGCAAGCAGGAGCAGTTCCTCTTCCGCGACGGCCTGGCCGAATACGTCCGCTACCTCAATCGTGGCAAGACGGTGCTGCACGACGACCCGATCGCCTTCAATGGCGAAGCCCCGGCCAACGAGGCCAACATCGAGGGTGCCAAGATCATGGTCGATATCGCGCTGCAGTACAACGACACGTTCAATGACCAGATTTTCTCCTACGCCAACTCGATCCACAACTTCGAGGGCGGCACGCACTTGAGCGGTTTCCGCACCGCCCTGACGCGCGTGATCAACAATTACGGCAAGGCCAACGGCATCCTGAAGGAGAAGGACCCGAGCCTGAGCGGCGACGACGTGCGCGAAGGCCTCACGGCGGTCATCTCCGTCAAAGTGCCGGAGCCCCGCTTCGAGGGTCAGACGAAGACGAAGCTCTCCAACGGCGAAGTCGATGGCATCGTGCAGAAGATCGTGGGCGAAAAGCTCAAGTACATCTTCGAGACCGATCCCAACCTCGCAAAGAAGATCATCAGCAAGTCGCTCAATGCCGCTCGCGCCCGGGAAGCCGCCCGCAAGGCCCGCGAAACCGTCCGCAAAGGCGCGCTCTCGAGCGGTGGCCTGCCCGGCAAGCTGGCCGACTGCTCCGAGAAGGACCCGTCGATCTGCGAAGTGTTCATCGTGGAGGGTGACTCGGCCGGTGGCTCCGCCAAACAGGGCCGCGACCGCCGTTATCAGGCGATCCTGCCCATCCGGGGCAAGCTGCTCAATGTCGAGAAGGCCCGCCTGGACAAGGTGCTCAACAACAACGAAATTCGCGCCATCATTACGGCGATGGGTACGGGTATTGGCGACCACGAGGGCGACGGCTCGTTCGACGCCACCAAGGCGCGCTACCACAAGATCATCATCATGACGGACGCCGATGTCGACGGCGCCCACATCAGCACGCTGCTCCTCACCTTCCTCTACCGCCAGATGCGCGGCCTGATCGAGAACGGCTACGTCTACATGGCCCAGCCGCCCCTCTACAAGATCAAGCGCAAGAAGCGCGAGCAGTACATCGACAACGACGACCAGCTCAACCGGATCCTGATCGAGCTGGGCTCGGAAGATGTGACGCTGCTGCGCCTGCGCGACCAGCACCAGTTCCCCGGTGCAAAGGTCGACAAGATCGTGGAAAACCTCGCCTACCTCGAGCGCCTGGGCAATGGTGTGAGCCGCTACGGCTGCACGCTCGACCGTTTCCTCGATCAGCACGACGCCGACCACGTCTTGCCCAAGTACCTCGTGCGCATCCGCACCGGTAATGAAGAAAAGTTTGTCTTCCTCAAGAACGAGGAAGAGCGCACCCGCTTCATCACCGCCGAGGGCATCGAAGACGCCTACGCCGAGACGATCGTGCGCATGGTACCGACCGAAGACGGCTCGGGCAAAAACCGCATGGTCAATCAGCGCCTGAGCATCCACGAAATCTTCGAAGGCACCGCCATGACCAAGGTGATGCGCGAAATGGCCCGCCTCGGCCTCTCCGTCGAAAAGTGGAGCCGCGACAGCGAAGCACGCTACCACCTCTTCGAAAACTACGGCATGGAGAAGAAGGAGACCAAGCTGGAACTCTTCAGCATCCTCGACCTGCTGCCCGCCATCCGCGAGCTCGGCCGCCGCGGCCTCAGCATCCAGCGCTACAAGGGTCTCGGTGAGATGAACCCGAAGCAGCTCTACGAAACCACCATGAACCCGGAAACCCGCCGCCTCCTGAAGGTGAACATCGACGACGCCGCCAAGGCCGAACTCACGTTTACCATGCTCATGGGCGACGACGTCCCCTCCCGCCGCGCCTTCATCGAAGACAACGCGCTGAACGCTACCAACCTCGATATTTAAGAATAAATAGGAATAATTGGAACAGGAGTTAAAAGGAGTTAAAAAGAGTGATTGCGAAACAAGCATCCCATCAGGAACTTAGCGCTGCGATTCTGAAAGCAGCTTATAGCGTTCACACCGCGCTGGGGCCTGGGCTGCTCGAATCTCTTTACGAGCAATGTCTCGCCTACGAATTGACCACTCAAGGTTTTAAATGCGAACGACAGAAGCTGGTAAAAGTTCGTTATCGGGACTTGGTCTTGGAACACACTCTGAAGTGCGACTTGATTGTGAATAATGCAATCATCGTAGAACTAAAAGCTGTCGAAGCCATCATACCAATTCATAAAGCACAAATCATGAGCTATATGAAGCTATTAAACCTAGAGGTAGGCCTTCTGCTGAATTTTCACGAAGTCTCGCTCAAAAACGGAATCCACCGTCTCTACCTGAACGAAAAGCAGCACTCTTTTTAACTCCTTTTAACTCCTGTTCATTAATCAATTTCCTTTTCCCACTTTCTCCTCATGTATTCTGCGAATGAAAAGCTGACCCCGACGAACATCACCGAGGTGATGGAGCGGGCCTATATCGACTATTCGATGTCGGTGATCATCAGTCGGGCGCTGCCGGACGCACGCGACGGGCTCAAGCCGGTGCAGCGACGCATCCTCTACGCCATGATCCGGCAAGGGATGCTCCACAACCGCCAGTTCCACAAGTGCGCCAAGGTCGTCGGCGATGTGATCGGTAACTACCACCCGCATGGTGACCAGGCCGTCTACGACACCCTCGTGCGCCTCGCGCAAAACTGGGTCATGCGCACTCCGTTGATCGACCCGCAAGGCAACTTCGGCAGTATCGACAACGACCCGCCCGCCGCCTACCGCTATACCGAGTGTCGCCTCACCTCCGCCGCCGAAGCCCTCTTGCAGGACCTCGACGAAAACACGGTCGACTTCGTCCCCAACTACAATGAGGAAGTGACCGAGCCGAGCGTGCTACCCAGCTCCCTGCCCTCGCTGTTGATGAACGGCTCGACGGGTATCGCGGTCGGCATGACGACCAACATCCCGCCGCACAACCTCGGCGAGTTGATCGACGGCACCATTACCTTGATCGACAACCCGCAGCTCGAACTCGACGAGCTGATGAAGATCATCAAGGGGCCCGACTTCCCCACCGGCGGCAGCATCCTCGGCAGCAGCGGCATCGACAGCTACATGCGCACCGGCCGCGGCATCGTGCGCATGCGCGGCGTCGTGCACACCGAAGAGATCAAGGGCGGCAAGGAACAGCTCGTCATCACCGAGATCCCCTACAACGTCAACCGCGCCAACCTCGTCTCCAAGATCGCCGAACTCGTCCAGCAAAAGACGATCGAAGGCGTGAGCGACCTGCGTGACGAGTCCGACGAAAACACACGCATCGTGATCGAGCTCAAGCGCGGCGAAATCCCCCGCGTGATCGTCAACAAGCTCTTCAAGCACACCCCGCTCGAAAGCTCGTTTGGCGTTATCCTGCTCGCGCTCGTCAACCGCCGCCCGAAGGAGATGAACATCAAGGAGCTGCTCGAAGTCTACATCGAGCACCGCCGCGAAGTCATCCGCCGCCGCACCGAGTTTCGCAAGGCCAAGGCCGAAGCCCGCGCGCACATCCTCGAAGGCTACCTGATCGCGCTCGACAACCTCGACGACTTCGTGCGCATCATTCGTGCCTCCGCCAATCGCGAAGAGGCCCGCGAGCGCCTGATGGAGCGCTACCCCATCACCGAGCGCCAGGCCAACGCGATCCTCGACATGCGCCTCTACCAGCTCACCGGGCTGGAGCGCGACAAGATCCAGGCCGAATACGACGAGCTGATGCGCCTCATCGCCGAGCTGCGCGAGATCCTCGAAAACGAGCCCAAGCTGCTTGCCGTGATCAAGGACGAGCTGAAGATCATGCGCGACAAGTACGCCACCCCGCGCAAGACCCAGTTTGTCGACGACAGCGGCGAATTCCGCATGGAAGACCTCATCGTCAACGAAGGCTGCATCATCACCGTCTCGCGCAAGGGCTTCATCAAGCGCACCAAGGTGAGCGACTACCGCAGCCAGAAGCGCGGCGGCAAGGGCATCATCGGCTCCGGCGCGCACGACGACGACTTTGTCGAGCGCCTCTTCACCGCCAGCACGCACGACTACATGATGTTCTTCATGAACAGCGGTCGCGTCTATGTGGAGAAGGTCTACGACATCCCCGAAGGCACCCGCGTGGCCAAGGGCCGCAGCCTCGCCAACGTCCTTGAGATGCAGAAAGACGAGACCGTGGCTGCGATGATCCCGATCAAGGATTTCGAAGCGGCCGACTGGCACCTCGTGATGGCCACCCGCAAGGGCATCGTGAAGAAGACGGCGCTGGTCGACTACCGCAACTTCCGCAAGGGCGGCATCATCGGCATCAACATCGACGAAGGTGACGCCCTCATCGGCGTGCAGCTCGTGCGCCCGCAAGACGAGCTGGTCATGGTCACCCGCCGCGGCATGAGCATCCGCTTCAACGCCGAAGAGCAACTGCGCCCAATGGGCCGCGCGACCCGGGGCGTCAAGGGCATCACGCTCAAGGACGACGACGACTCCGTCGTGACGATCGAAGTCATCGACCCCGAAGCCAAGCTGCTCATCGCCGGCGCCAACGGCCAAGGCAAGCGCACCGAGTTCGAGGAATACCGCGTGCAGAACCGTGGCGGCTCCGGCATCATCGCCATCCGCACCGAAGCCGTGGTCGGCGCCCTCAGCGTGCGCGACGAAGACGAAATCATGCTCCTGACCCGTAGCGGCCAATCCATCCGCTGCCCCGTCAACGGCATCCGCGTCGTCGGCCGCAGCACCATGGGCGTGCGCCTGATGAACCTCGCCCAAGGCGACAAGCTCATCGGCATCTCCCGCGTCGTCCAGGTCGAGGAAGAAGAAGCCTAAATACGGCGGATTCGACGGTTTTTGGCAGGCAGGCTCCCACCACGGGGCCTGCCTTTTTTGCGCGTGGCTGGTTGCGCAGCCGCATCTCCTTGCGCCGACAACTTGCGACCCCGAGCCAGTTGAGCATACGTGCCTTACGCATGTCGCGCTTTCTCTGGATCATCTCGCAGCTCTCGTCGCGCCTTTGGGTGAACGCCAGCCTCTATGGCGTAGTGGCGGTGATCACGCCGCTACTGGCCATCCTGCTCAAGCAGTTCATCCCCTTCGACTTGCCGCAGAAGATCGGGGCCGACTCGGTGGGCTCCATCCTCAACATCCTCGCGACCAGCATGCTCTCGGTCACGATCTTCTCGCTCAGCACGATGGTGGCAGCGTATGGGGCGGCCACCAGCAACGTCACCCCGCGCGCCACCCAGCTGCTGATCGAAGACAAGCTCTCGCATCGCGCGCTCTCCACCTTCCTCGGCGCTTTCATCTTCAGCATCGTAGGCATCGTCACCCTCCAGACGGGAGTCTATGGAGAAAAGGGGCGGCTGATCCTCTTCGTCGTCACGATCGGTGTGATCGTAATGATCGTCGTAGCCCTCTTGAGCTGGATCGAATACCTCGCGCGGCTCGGCCGTGTTACCGAAACGATCGACCGCGTGGAGCGGGCGGCGACCGTAGCCCTCGAAACCCGTCTGCGCACACCCTACCTCGGCGGCGTGCCGTTATTACAAGATGATGCCATTCCCGCCGACGCCGTGCCGGTGGCGGCCGAAACCGTCGCCTACGTCCAGCACATCGACATGCCGCACCTCGCGGCGACGGCCCAGGAATATGGCGTCGACATCTACGTGGCTGCCTTACCCGGTAAATTCCTCGACGCCACCCTCCCTTTGGCACACGTGCGGGGCGAACTCGCCGGCGAAGAGGTGTGGGCGGAGATCCGGCGCGGCTTCATCATGGGCCACACGCGCTCCTTCCGCCAGGATCCGCGCTTTGGGCTCGCCGTGCTGCATGAGATCGCCATCCGCGCCCTCTCCCCGGCCATCAACGATCCGGGCACGGCAATCCAGGTCATCGGCACAGGCGTGCGTATCCTGTCCCGCTGGGCCGAGCGCAAGAAGCTGGTCGCCCCCGAAGGGGAACGCATTTACCAGCGCGTCTACGTGCCACCACTCAAGGCCGACGACATGTTCGACGACTTTTTCCCGCCCATCGCACGCGACGGTGCCACCTCCCCCGAGGTGCAGATCCGCCTCCAAAAGGCCTTCGCCGCCCTCGCCCGCACGGGAGACGCCGAACTCATCCGCTACTCCCACGAGCACGCCGCCCAAGCCCTCGCACGCGCCGAGCAAGCCCTCACCTTCGCCGCCGATAAGGAACGGTTGCAGGAAGTGGCGCAGTGGAGAGCGCTCTAAACAAGAGGCCTCACGCCAAGGCGCAGAGCCGCGAAGAAGCCCCTCATCAAAAGGGGGATCAAAAATCTTTCTTTTGCATCTTGGCGACTTCGCGTGACACCTACTACCTACTTGCTTTTCAACCCACTCCCCTACCCCTGCCAGCGCTCTTCGGCTTCTTCGAGTTCGACCTGGGCGAATTCCCAGGCTTCCATCGCATTTTGCTGGTCGCGCTTGGTTTGCTCGTAGGCCTGCATGTCTTCCTTGAGGCCGTCGCTGCGGGAGAAGAAGGCGGCATCTTTCATCTTTTCTTCCCACGTGGCAATGGCAGCGTCGAGGCGCTCGACTTCGGCCTCCAGACGCTCCACGTTCTGGCGCAGGGGCTGGAGCACGCGACGCTTTTCGGCCTCGCGCTGGCGGCGCTCCTTGGCGTTGAGATTGTCGACCGGCACGGCGGCGCTGGTGGCTTTGCCCGCGGCGGCGGCACTGGCAGCCGCCTGATCGGCCTCCACCTTGGCGAGGTATTCGCTGACGTTGCCCCAGAACATGCGGTGGCCGCTGGGGCTGATTTCGAGCACCTTTTGCACGATCGGGTCGAGGAAGTCCCGGTCGTGCGAGATGATGCAAAAGCCGCCGTCGTAGAGCCGCAACGCCTGCTGCAGGGTGCGCTTGCTCTGCATGTCGAGGTGGTTCGTCGGCTCGTCTAGGATGAAGAAGTTGGCGGGCTGGAGCAGCATGCGAGCGAGCGCGAGACGGTTCTTTTCGCCGCCGCTGAGCACGCGCACGGGCTTGAAGGCCTCGTCGCCCCGGAAGAGGAACGAGCCCAAGACGTCGCGGGCCTGCTGCTCGGTGGCATTGAGACCGCGCAGTGCCGCCTGCACCACGTTGTCGTTGGGGTCGAGCGATTCCGTCTGGTGCTGGGCGAAGTAGCTGAGCTGCACCTGGTGGCCCAGCTCGCGCGTGCCCTGGTCCATCGGCTCGTCGCCTGCCATCATGCGGGCGAGGGTCGATTTACCGGCACCATTGACGCCCACCACCGCGAGGCGCTCGCCCTTCTCGATCTTGAGGTCGAAGCCCTCAAACAGGCGGAGGCTGCCGTAGGCCTTGTGCAGGCCCTTGATCTCGAGCACGGTGGCGCCGCAGCGGGGAGCGGGCGGGAACTTGAAGCTGACGCTCGCCTCGTCGTCTTCGATCTCGACCAGCTCGATCTTGTCCATCGCCTTGATCCGGCTCTGCACTTGGGCGGCCTTGGAGGCCTTGGCGCGGAAGCGATCGATAAAGGCCTGCGTCTTCTCCATCTGGCGCTCCTGGCTCTCGCGCTGGGCGAGCGCAACGGCTTTGCGCTGGGCGTGCTCGGCCTCGTAAAAGCTGTAGTTGCCGTTGTAGACGTAGAGGTTGCCGCGCGAGAGGGCGAAAGTCTTGGTCGTCAGCTCGTCGAGGAAGGCACGGTCGTGCGAGATGAGGACGAGGCCGCCGGGGTAGGTGCGCAGGTATTGCTCCAGCCAGCGTTGGGAGGGCAAATCGAGGTGATTCGTCGGCTCGTCGAGCAACAGGAAAGTGGGCTGGGCGAGCAGGAGCTTCGACAGCGCAATGCGCATCTGCCAGCCGCCGGAAAACTCGCCGCAATCGCGCACAAAGTCCTTGGGCGCAAAGCCGAGGCCGCTGAGCACCTTTTCGGCCCGCGCCTGCAGCTTGTGGGCCTCGCGGGCCTCCAGCTCGCGCTCGATCTCGCCGATGTGCTCCAGCGTCTGGTGGTAGGGCGCGCTGTCATGGGGCAGCTCGTGCAGGCGTTCGCTGGCGGCGTGCATCTCGGCCTGCAGCTCGTAGGTGCGCACGTCGGCCTGCATCACTTCTTCGAGCACGGGCTGGCCGTGGGCTTCGAGGCCGTCCTGCGGCAGGTAGCCGAGGGTGGTGCCCTGGCTGCGGTCGATCCGCCCGCCGTCGTAATCGACCTTGCCGAGCAGCACCTTGAGCAGGGTCGACTTGCCGGAGCCGTTGCTGCCCACCAAGCCGATGCGGTCGCGGTCGCCCAAGCGGGCGCTGATGCCGTCGTAGAGCGCCTTGGGACCGTAGCGGAGGGAAAGCTGCTGGATCTCGATCATGAAAAGCCTCCAGCTAAGCACATCCGCCCCGCGCCGGAAATCCAAAAAGCGACGGCAGCACCCACGCCGCCAGAGCGCTGGTTTACGTTACGTTGACAAAGTTGCGACCCAGAAACGACATCGGAAGTATTGAGATTCCGATCCTGTTCGGCCGATATAAATCAACGAGTTCACCCTTCATCCTGCTCGCGGGATCTTACCATGCGCACACTTCTCCCTTTAATAACGATTGGATTGATCACGACTGCGGCCCATGGCCTGCAGATCACCCTGGACTATACCTACGATACCAACAGCTTTTTCTCGGGGGATAACGCCTATCGCCGGATCTATCTGGAAGAGGCCGCCAAAGTCTACGAACGCTTGCTGGTCGACGAGCTGAGCGCCATCCAACCCACAGCGCCCAACACCTACACCCAATACATTTACAACCCGGGGGACGGCTCAACCACGACCGTCGTGGACCGGCCCGTAGCGGCGAACGAAGTCATCATCTACGCAGGCGGGTTTGATTTGGGCGGTACGACCCTCGGGCGTGGTGGCTACGGCGGCTGGGAAGGCTATGGCACCCAGAGCTTTTTCGAAACGGTGAATCGCGGTCAAGGCTCCGTCACGGGCGAAACAGCCGACGACTTTGCCAACTGGGGCGGGTTCATGACCTTCAACACCACCGCGCCCTGGTATTTCGACGACGATGTGGACACGGTGGAAGACTTCGCCGGCCGGTTCGACTTCTATTCGGTCGCCGTGCACGAGTTTGGCCACGTCTTCGGCCTGGGTACAGCCGCCAGTTGGAAAAACCTGATCGACGACAACAACCTCTTCCAAGGCGAGAACTCGATCGCGCTCTATGGCAGCGCCGTGCCGGTCAACAGCACCGGAGGACACTGGGCCAATGGGGTGACCAGCGAAACCCTCGACGGCGAAACGCAGGAAGTGATCATGGATCCAGACATCGCGGCCAACGTGCGCAAGTATCTCACGCGCCTCGACATCGCTGGCCTTGATGATCTAGGCTGGGAAATCCACCCCGATTACGTTGTGGCAGTCCCTGAGCCGCGCACCTACGCCCTGCTCGCTGGTCTCTCTGTCCTCGGCATCGTCAGCTACCGCCGTCGCCGTCTCTAGGCGTCCTCTTCACGCTCTCAATGCGCAGTTCAACGTCTCTGTCCATCCTCATGCTGGCCCTCGCGGCCAGCGTCTCGGCCATTTCGTTTACCTTCGACTATCGTTACGACGAAGCTGGATTTTTCTCCGGCGAGAACGCGTGGCGGCGTGCCCATATCGAACGGGCAGCGAATGTCTTTGAAGGTTTGTTGGTAGACGACTTTTCGGCGATCCAGACCGGCGGCAGCAACCAGTACGAGTTTGAGGTCTACGACGTCGATACGTTCGAATCCGTCTACATCCCCGGCTTCGACCTGCGGGCCAACGAGATCCTGGTGTTTGTGGGCGCAACCGACTATCCCGGCCAAGCGGCAGCGCGCGGCGGTTGGGGCCTCTACCGCACCGACTCCACCGACCCCGACTTCCTCGCCTCGCTCGACCGGGGGCAGGCCAATGCACGGGGCGACCACGCCGACGAGTTTGGCGTCTGGGGCGGTATGATAACGTTCGACACCAGCGAGGCCTGGTATTTCGACGACGACGTGTCGACCATCGAGCCCTTCCCTGACCAACTCGACTTCTACAGCACGACGCTGCACGAACTGGGTCACGTCCTGGGCCTGGGCACAGCCGACAGCTGGTATGCGCAAAAGGACGAGAATTTCTTCTACGGCGAGGCCGCGATGGAGCTTTTCGGCGGTCCGGTGCCGCTCGACGACGATGCCCACTGGAAGGAAGACCTCATCAGCACCACCCTTGCGGGCGATGAGCAATTTGTCCTCGTCGACCCGTGGGTCATACCGGGGCTGCGCAAGGAGCTGACGCTGCTCGATCTCGCAGGGATGGAAGACCTGGGTTGGGAGATCCGCTATCCCGTGCAGGTACCGGAACCGCAGACGGTGGCCTTCCTCGGGGGGCTGGCCGGGCTCGCGCTGGCGGCAGGCCGTCGCCGTCGAGGTTGAGCAACGCTTTTTCGCATTGTGTTTATGGGCCGTTCGGGCAAAATCTAGGGGCCTCTTTTCTTTTTACCCCATGCAACGGCTCATCGCGCTCACTGGTCTCGGCCTGGCCCTCTCCGGCACCCTCTCGGCCCTCTCGTTTACGATCGACTACCGTTACGATATCGAAGGCTTTTTCTCAGGTGAGAACGCTTGGCGTCGCGCGCCATTGGAGGGCGCGGCCTTGGCGCTGGAGAACCTGCTGCAGGACGAGTTTACCGCCATCCAGACGGGAGGGGGCAATGCGTATGACATGGGCTTCTACCACCCGGGCACCGATTTGGAGTTTTACGCACCGGGGCTCGACATCGCGGCCGACACCTTGCTGGTCTTCGCCGGTGCCCTGGCCCTGCCCGACAACGTGCTGGCCTACGGTGGGCCCGGCTGGTACGAAAACGCGACCGGCAGTAACGCGTTTCTGGAATCGCTGCATCGTGGTCAAGGCGACGTCTGGAGCGAGGGTGCCACCGATTTCGGCTCGTGGGGCGGCGCGATCAGCTTCGACTCCGAGATCGACTGGTATTTCGATGACGACGTCTCGACCTTGGAAGCCTTTCCGGGTCAGTTCGACCTCTACACGGTGGCGCTGCACGAGCTGATCCACTTGCTGGGCCTCGGCACGGCCGAAAGCTGGTTTACGCTGGTGGGCGAAGACGGGCTCTTCCATGGTGCCGCCAGTTCGGCGCTGAATGGCGAGCCGGTGCCCGTCTCCGAAGATGGCAGCCACTGGGGGCCCGGCATCGACAGCACCACGCTGGAGGGCGAGGAGCAAGCCGCCCTGCTCGCGCCCTACCTCTCCGCCGGTCAGCGCAAGGAGGTCACCGCGCTCGACCTCGCCGGGCTGGCCGACCTCGGTTACGAGCCGCGCTACCCTCAAGTGCCCGAGCCGCGGGCGATCGCCCTGCTGGCGGGCTTGGCGGCACTGGCCCTTGGAGCCTGCCGGCGCCGTAGATAGACAGCTTTGGCAGGCCGTATCAGCTATTTCGTTACGCATTTTCCGGCGAAGGTTTACATTGTCACAAACCGTCACCTGCGGCGCGAACATGTAACCGTAGAGCTTTTGACAGGCTGGTATTGAGTCTCGGACTCTGGCAACGCATGACGCGAACCAGCCTCCTCTCTCTCACGCTCCTGGCCAGCCTCACCGGCCAACTGAGCGCGGAGCGCTACGTCTTCGACTTCGGCCTTGCCAACGAAGAAAGCGCTCGCCCCGACCTCTTCGGCACTTACTGGAACAACTTCTCCGACCGGACCGCCACCAGCGCGACCGGCTTTGTCGACATGGAGGGCAACCCGGCCGAGGGCCTGACGGTGACCTTCACCGATGCCTTCCCGGCCTCCAGCTCCAATACGATCGGCACGGAAAAGGTCTACACGCCCTCCGCCACCGGCGACTTCTGGTATGTGACCAAGGGCTCCGCCGACACCAGCGGGGCCTTTGTCATCGGCGGCCTCGACCCGAGCGGCAATACGGTCTACGACCTGCAGTTCTTCGCCTCCACCAACCGGCGGGCACCCCAGGTTTTCGATACCGATTACGCCGTCGCCGGCGCCACCTCCGAGACGACTACGCTCGTGATCGTCGGTAATGAAAGCAACGTGGCCCGTGTCGACGGCATGGTGCCCAACGCCTCCGGCGAAATCACCGTGACGGTGACCGCCTCCGCCACCTCCGACAGCTTTGGCGCGATCGGCGTGTTCGACCTCGCCTCCCGCGCCCCCGGCGACCCCGTGACGCCCGCGCCGGAAGAGCCGCAAATGCCCGACCCCTCGGCCATCGGCAGCACCCCCAACCCGTCCGCCGACCCCAGCGACGCCAACCCGCACGGCCTGCGTGCCTACGTGTGGGAAAGCGTCGACAGCTACACCAGCCGCGTGGGCCTGGGTGAGTTGTTGCGCCGTGCGGGCTTCCACGTCGAGCCCCTGCCCCTCGATGCTCCGCCGTTTGATGGCGAGCGCGAGACCGATGTGGACCTGATCGCCCTCGGCTCCTTTGTCTCCGAATCTCCCGCCTACGCCGCCTACATGGCCGAGTATGGCGACATGCTCGACGACTACATCGACCGCCGCGGCCTGCTGATCCAGTTTACCCAAAACGACTCCATCGAAGTCGAGCCGCCCTTCCTGCCCTCTACGCAGGACGCCAGCCGCAGCGATGCCGACTTTGACGCCCCGCTGATCCTCACGCCCGAGCACCCGCTGCTCGCCGGCGTGCCGACGGTCAACGAAGGCAAGGCCGTCTCGTGGATCATGGACAACAACCCCTCGCACCCGCACTACCCCGACGCCGGCTGGGAAGCCTTTGTGCAGTTCTTCGGCTTCCAGGTGCTGCTCTCGGGCGACGAGCGCGCACGCAACCCCATCCTGATGGAGGGTGCCTATGGCCAGGGCCGCTTCTTCCTCGCCGCCATGGGCAACGACAAGGTGCTCAGCGCCAGCAGCGGCCAGCAAGTCGCCCCCGAATCGCTCGCGGCCTTCAACGACGTGTTTTTCGCCAACCTCTATGAATACGCCAAGCTGGTGACCGACCTGAACACGCCGGCCCTCGACATCACGCCCCAGCCGGGCGAGTCCGAGATCGACGAAGGCGCCTGGACCATCGCCATCCTGCCCGACACGCAGATCTATTCGCAAAACTACCCGGGCGTGTTCTCCGCGCAGACGTCGTGGCTCGTCGCCAACCGTCAGCGCTACAATATCCGCTACGTGCTGCACCTGGGCGACATCGTGAACGTCAACTCGATCCCCGAGTGGCAAAACGCCCGCGAATCGCTCGGCATCCTCGACGGCAAGCTGCCCTACGCCCTCGTGCCCGGTAACCACGACTACGGCCCCGGCGGCAACGCCCGCACCCGCGCCACCTTCCTCAACGACTACTTCCACACCGAGTTTTACGAGCAGTGGCCGACCTTCGGCGGCGCCATGAATGAGGGCGAGATGGACAACACCTACCACCTCTTCCGCGCCGGCGGCATCGACTGGATCGTGATCGCCCTCGAGTGGGGGCCACGCGACAGCACGATCGAGTGGGCCGACTCCATCCTGGAGCGCTACCCCAACCGCAAGGCCATCCTGGTGACGCACGCCTACATGAACAACAACGACTACCGCTACGACATCACCGACACCGAGCGCCCGCAGGACTACAACCCGCACGTCTACAACACCGAGGGCGGCGTGAACGATGGTGAAGAGCTGTGGCAAAAGCTCGTGAAGCGGCACAACTTCGTGCTGACCGTCAACGGGCACGTGCTGGGCGACGGCGCAGGCTTCCGCATCGACCCCAACGACGCCGGCCAGAACGTGGCGCAAATGCTCGTGAACTACCAGATGCGCAGCCTCGGGGGCGAAGGCTACCTCCGCCTGCTCACGATCAACCCCGACAGCTCTGTCGACGTAAAGAGCTACTCGCCGATCTACGACAGCTACCTGACCGCGCAGGATCAGGAATTCAGCTTCGACCTCGCCATCGAGCCCGAAGACCTCAACGAAAACGGCGTGCCCGACTACTTCGACGCCGAGCTGGACAGCGACATGGACGGCCTGAACAACTACGAGGAGTTCGTGAACCTGGGCACCAACCCCATGATGCTCGACTCCGACGGCGACGGCCTCTCCGATGCCTTCGAGGTGGAGCATGGTCTCGACCCGGCCACCAGCGACGCCCACCTGATCGGCACCATCTTCGGCCACGCCAACCAGCTGGGCTACTACACCGCCGAAGACATCCACAACCTCAAGCCGGGCAGCCTCGTGGTGGAGCCCGAAAACGGCGGCCTGCGCCTGCAGTTCCAACTGCAGGAAAGCGCCGACCTCGAGCAGTGGAACGACTTGGGCGAGCCAATCGAAGCGACCGTCCCCGCCCCCTCCGGCGCGTCCTTCTACCGCTTCGCGATCGAGGAATAGTTTTCCTACGACCCGTCAGTTGATGAGCAGGGCGCTGTCTTTTATGAGGCAGCGCCTTTTTCGTGCACGGAACTTGGGCAGGTGCTCTCACCAGAAGCAAAAAGACACCTAGACACGACAATCGTTTTTCTCCCGGAGGGGAACAAAAGCTATCTCAAAACGGAGTGTAATTTATTAAATCCTCGATCTCCGAGAGGGTCAGCCCCGCAAAGGGTGCATCGTTTGGTTCGCCTTCCTCGCAGTCGCAACAAGCAAGTATTGGCCAATCATCATCGACCGGAGGTTTTATCCAGATCCAGTCCCGCACCGGGGGCGCTTGTAAGGCATCCGTCGCGTGGTAGTTCACCGGAATCAAGCTGGAGACGGCAAGGGCAGTCGCAGCGCTGCAAGCTACCGCAGCCATACACCCAACGAACTTGAAGCTAGGTAATAATGGTGCCGCCATAGGCCGAAACTACCTCACCAATCGAACGCTGTAAAGCGCAGAAAGCAGTCGCGTGGGACGCAAAAAAAGCCGGCCCTCGTGCTGAACGAAGGCCGGCCATAAAGCAGGAGAGAAACGCCTCTCTTAGCCGTTGATGCCCATGAGGAACTGGATGTTCGTCTGGGTCTTCTTGATGCGGCCGATGAGCATTTCCATCGCGTCGGTGCCGGGCACGCCCTTCATCGCACGACGGAGGCTGTGGACCTTGGCCATTTCGTCGGGGTGGTAGAGCAGCTCTTCCTTGCGGGTGCCGCTCTTGTTCATCTCGATGGCCGGGAAGACACGCTTGTCGGAGAGCTGACGGTCGAGGTGCAGCTCCATGTTGCCGGTGCCCTTGAACTCTTCGAAGATCACTTCGTCCATGCGGCTGCCAGTCTCGACGAGGGCGGTGCCGATGATGGTGAGCGAGCCGCCGCCTTCGATGTTACGGGCCGAGCCAAAGAAGCGCTTGGGCTTTTGCAGGGCCGTGGCTTCGACACCGCCGGAGAGGATCTTGCCGCTGTTGGCCGCCAGCGCGTTGTAGGCGCGGGCGAGGCGGGTGATCGAGTCGAGCAGGATGATGACGTCGCGCCCCTGCTCCACCATGCGGCGAGCCTTTTCGATCACCATCTCGGCGCAGTGCACGTGGTTCTCGGGCGTTTCGTCGAAGGTGGACGCGATGACCTCGCCCGACTTGATCTGGCGGCGGAAGTCGGTGACTTCTTCCGGGCGCTCGTCGATCAGGAGCACGATGAGGTGCGCCTTGGGCATGTTCTTGAGGATCGAGTTAGCGATGCCTTGCTGGAGGATCGTCTTACCCGTGCGCGGGGGCGCCACGATGAGACCGCGCTGGCCGAGGCCGACGGGCGTCAGGAGGTCGACGATACGCAGCGAGAAGTTGTCCCACTTCTTGGCCTCTTCGTTTTCGAGGATGATGCGCTCGGTCGGGTAATACGGGATCAGGTCCTCAAAGGGGGTCGACTCGCGCGGCTCGTTGGCCGGTGTGCCCATGATGTGCGTGATCTCGAGCACGTAGGGGCAGCTCTCCTCGTCGGCGTCGATCGAGGCCAGGTAATCGGCAATCGGGAAGAGGGCTTCCATCGCCTGCTCGGCGAGGGTGTCTTCCCAACCGTCGGGGATGGCCTCGCCGCCGGGCACGTAGGGGTCGCGGTCGTCGCTCTCCTCCTGCTCGACTTCTTCGATGGCGCGACCGGTATCGCGGAGCTGCTCCAGCGCGTCGTCGGGCATCGGCATGCGCGGCGGGTGGATCTGGGCCTTCACGATAGTGCCGCGCTGCAGCCCGTGCAGCTTCATCAGCGCAGGGGAGATAAAGGCGTTGAGCGGGCGGATGCGGTAGCTCTCGTGCTCGTAGACCACGACGCCGTAACCGTCTTCGGTTGTCTCGACGATGCCGTCGACCACGATGGCCCACTTGTGCTGCCAGGCGCGCCAGAGGATCTGCGTGAGCAGAGTCTGGCGGTCGGGAGTGCTGTCATGGCTGATCTCGAACTCGTCGGCCGCCGTCGCGATGAGCTGCGGCAGGGTCTGCTGCAGGAGCACGTTGAAGTTGACGGGGCCGCCCTCGCCCTTGCGGGCTTCCGCCGCGGCCTTGGCCATGCGGTCGGGATGGCGGAGCAAGGGCAGGTCGGTCAGTTCGCCGACTTCGAGGGTAAAGGTCTGCTCGGCACCAAAGAAGTCGGCCGAAGCGCGCTTGCCGCGTTCCTTGACCTTGGCCTTGCGCTGCTGCTTCTGGGCCTTCTTGTCGAACTTGCCCTGCTTGTCGAATTTCTTGCCACCGCCCTGATTGTTTTGGTTGTTACCGCCACCCCCCTGGCCTTGGTTGCCCTGGTTGCCGCCACCCTGGTTCTGGTTGCGCGGGCCGTTGTTGAAATTGCCTTTGCCGCCCTTCTGGTATTTGCCGCCCTTGTCGTTGCGGTTGTAACCGCCGCCCTGGTTGCCGCCTTGGTCCTGATTGCCGCCACCCTGATACTGCGGGCGCTGCGGCTTGTCGTTCCAGCGGTCATTGCGGTCGTTACGATCTTGGCGATCGTTGCGGTCTTGCCGTTCCGGGCGGTCCTGACGGTCGCCACGGTCCTGGTTTTGCGGACGGTTGTTGCCACGGTCGCGGTCACGGTCACGATCCCGGTCGTAACGGTCGTTACGATCCTGACGCTCGGGTCGGTCGCGATTGTCGTTGCGCTCGGGCTTTTCGCGGGGCTCTTCGGCCTTGGCGGCGGGCTCTTCGCGGCGGTCTTCCCAATCGTCGTAATCCGAGGAATAGCTGATCGGCACCGCCTCCTTCGTCACCGGGGGCTTCACCGCCAGGCGCGGGGCCGTCGGCGCGGCGGGCGCGGCCGGGGCCTTGGGTGCTTCGGGCTCTTCGCGGGCCTGAGTGGCCTCGCGGGGCGCGGCGTCTTCGCTGCTGCCTTCTTCGCGGGAAATCTTGCGGGCGACGCGCTTCTTGCGGGCCACCTTCTTGACGGGTGCCGCTTCGTCGGCCGGCGTGTGGACGGCATCGGCCTCGTCCGTCAGCTCCAGCTGGGTGGCAGCGGAGGCGGCGGTCTTGCGGGCAGACTTCTTCGCAGCGCGCTTACGGGTCGCCTTCTTGGCGGCGGGTGCGGGCGTGGATGCGGCTTCGTTTTGTTCCGCGTTGGGCAGGGTCTCGGATCGTTCGTCCATCTTCACTAACGTAAGTCCGCAGAGAGGTCTTGCGGGCTGGTGATAAATTACGGGGGTGGGCGGTGTTCTTTTACGCGCGGGGCGTGGCGAGGGCGCGAGCGACTTGCGCCTCCAGGTGAGCGAGGGAGCCCTCGTTCCAGATCACGACATCAGCGTTTTGCATTTTTTGCGCCACCGTCCATTGGTTGGCTTCACGTTGGGCGATTTGTTCGTCGTTCCATCCCCGGGCTTGCAGCCTTTGATGGCGGGTTTGGGAGCCGGCAGCGACACACCAGGTGAGATCGAAAGACGAGAAAAGGTTTTTTTCGAAGAGCAGTGGGATTTCGATGACCACCAGCGGGTGCGGCTCGTCGCAGATCTTTTGCCACGCGGCTCGGACTGCGGGATGCAGCAGCGCCTCAAGCTTGGCCAACCGCTCTCGTGAAGAGAAGACGATACGCCCGAGCGCCGCCCTGTCAACCTTTCCTTCGGGCCCGAAAATACCCTCGCCAAACGTCTCGCGCAACGGTTTCAGCACCTCCGGGTTGTCAAATTGCTCACGCGCCAGCAAGTCGGCCTGCGCCGTGGTGGCACCATGGCGCTGCAGGATCTCCAGCACCGTGCTTTTGCCGCAGCCGATGCCGCCAGTCAGGCCGATGCGCACGCGCGGAGGGTTTGGGTTGGACGGACTCATGCTCGGATAAGCGGCGTAAAAAAGAATTCAATACCAGTAAGGCTGGCAAAATGCCTTGAAGGGCGCGACGTAAAATGCTTGTTTACCGAGTGAAGGTTAGGACGCCCTGATGCCGACGGTCGATCTGAAACATACTGCCTCCATGCCCTACTCGCTCAAAGATATCGATGCCCGTCGGCCCGCAGAAGTGGTGGCAGCACTCCAGCGGCTGGCAACTCGGATCTTTCCGGGTTTCGACCCCCACTTTATCGAGGAAGCCGTCACCAGTACGCAAAACATCTTTGAAGGGCGTTTCGGGGACTTTCAAGCCATGGATACCGTTTACCATGATTTGGAGCATACCCTGCAGGCCACCTTGTGCTGGGCCCGCCTCTTCAGCGCCTACGTCCGCAATGTGCACGAGCTGACGCTGACGGAACACGACCTGCGCGTGGGCCTCTACGGCATCCTGCTGCACGACATCGGCTACCTCAAGCGCAAGGGCGACGGAGAGGGCACGGGCGCCAAATACACCTTCGTGCACGAGCGCCGGAGCTGCGAAATGGCCCAGATCTACCTCCTCGGGCTCGGCTGGTCGTTTGACGACATCTTCTCCGTTCAGCACCTCATCAGTTGCACCGGCCCGCGCTCGCTGATCGACTCGATCCCCTTTGTCAGCCCCACGGAGCGCCTGCTGGGCCAGATGGTCTGCACAGCCGACTTCCTCGGGCAAATGAGCGACCCGGGCTACCCGGACAAGCTACCCGTGCTCTTTAAGGAATTTGAAGAGAGCGACGATTTCCGCCAGGTGCCGGTCGACGAGCGCGCCTTCCGCAGTGCCGATGCATTAATGCAGAATACCCCTCTCTTCTGGGCCGATTTTGTGATCCCCAAGCTGGAGCTGGACTGCGGCGGCGTGTGCCACTACCTCGCCGAGCCCTACCCGAATGGGCGCAACCCCTACCTGCTCGCCGTGGAAGACAATATCGAGCGACTGCGCCAACGCCAGTTGCGCCACGTAGGCTAAGATGGCCGACGCCGCGCCTCCCCCAGCGCCCCATCGCGAATGGGCCGAGCTGGTCGAGCACCTGCGCACCCAGCGCGACGTCTCGACCGCCGACATCGCCCTTGCCCGCCTCGCTACCGGCTCCGAAGACCCGCAAGCCTGGCTGGCGTATTGGGAGCAGATCGCACTCGTCTCCTCCACCCGCCGCGTGGCCGCGCTCGCCGCCTTGCTCGGCTGGCCAATGGTGACGCTGACCGATTTTGAGCCCGCCGCCACGCAGGCCTTTTCACGCGACTGGATCCGCGCCCACCGCATCGTGCCCTGGGCCCAGCGCGACGGCCACCTCGTCCTTGCACTCGACGCCCCGGCGAAGGCAACCACCGCCCGCGCCATGGCTGCCCTTTGCGCCCGCCCTGTCGTACTGGCCCTGACCACCCCCGAGCACCTCGAAGCCGCCCTGAAGCCCTCCGCATCTACACCAGTCACAGGAAACCCGGCAGACCACGGACAAGCGGGCCGCCTGGAAGCTCTGCTCCTGCAGGGGCTGGAGCGCCGGGCGAGCGATGTACACCTCGAGCCCCACGGCACGGCTTTGCGCCTGCGTTGGCGCATCGACGGTCGCCTCCAGCCCGGCCCCCAGGTGCCGCCCGTGCATTGCCGCGAACTGCTCAACCACCTCAAGCTGCGAGCCGGGCTCGCCTCCACTGAGACGCGACGCCCGCAGGATGGCCGTTTCAGCGCGGTGGGGCGACATTGGCGCGTCTCGATCTTGCCGGCGCTGACCGGCGAATCGGTCGTCATGCGCCTGCTCGACCACACCGAAGCCCCCACCCGCCTCGATGCGCTCCAGATGCCGTCGGCGATCCAGTACGAGCTGGAGCAGGAGCTTCACTGCGGCGAAGGCCTGCTGCTCGTCACCGGCCCCACCGGCTCGGGCAAGACGACGACCCTTTACGCCCTCGTCCGCGCACTCAGCGGCCCCACCCGCAAGGTGGTGACGGTCGAAGACCCGATCGAAGCACAGCTCCCCGGTGTGGGCCAGGTCGCCGTGCGCCCGCAACACGGCTTGAGCTTTGCCGATGCCCTGCGCGCCCTGCTCCGTCAGTCGCCCGACGTGATCCTGATCGGTGAGATCCGGGACGCCGAGACCGCGCGCGTAGCCGTCGAAGCTTCCCTCACCGGTCACCTCGTGCTCTCCAGCCTGCACACCAACGACAGCGTGGGAGCCGTCACCCGCCTCCGCGATCTGGGGATCGAAAACTACCGCCTCGCAGCCAGCCTGCGGGGGGTGCTTGCCCAGCGCCTCGCCACCCGCCACACCGGTCAGGTGGGCCGCCGCGCGATCTTTGAATGGCTGCGCCTCGGCCCGGCTCTGGCCGAAGCCATCCACGCCGGTCAACACGACGCCCAGCTACGGGTATTGGCCCAAACCCACGGCCACCACCCCCTCTCTACCCACGCCCGCGAGTTGATCGCAAAGGGCGAAATCGCCCCCGAGACGCTGGACGCACTGGGCGTGGAGTAGCGTCAGAGTATGAGAGGGGATTTTAACCACAAAAGGCACAGAAAACACAGAAAAAGGCAGTCAGGAAGATGATGAGCGTTCGGAAAGCGATGGGCTTCTCACTCATTTCGGCTTTCCAGACCATCCGTCGCCAAAGTTATTTTTTGTGTGTTTTGTGCCTTTTGTGGTTAAACAGACTTTGGTTCGCTTCTCCGAAAGCAACTCATAATCAACCCCTGGAATCATCGGCGGAGTCTCATCGGCTGCCGGCTCCATTCTTAGGCTGACGCCCGTGCGGTAGAGAGCTTGTCCGCATTTGGGGCAACGGCAGTCGGGATCGCAGGGTAAAACGGCTTCTTCGGTCGACCGCATCCAGAGGATGTCTCGCTTGAATTGACCAGGAACGCCCTTTTTGAGTGGGGCGTCAATGATCCAGCCTTCCCACCCGCAGCTACCCTCTTTTACACCACACACCGCGTAGACGATCCACACGCAGTCTGGCAGGTCGACATCATCAACCTCCAGATCTCGTAGTTCGTGGAATTTTTTCGGCAAGGCCATCCCTACCCTTTAGATAGCTTGTGCCGGAGCGACAAGCGCAAGAGCATGGCTGGATGCACGCAACTCCCGGAACGCGCGGCTATGAGAGTGGGGTCGAGCGCTTCATCCAAGCGAGCCAGACGCTGAATTTCGCGGTGACGAATCGGGACTTCCTGCCGTATTTGCCGCCTTTGCCGGCGCGTGTGCTCGATCTGGGCGCAGGTGTGGGACAAAATGCGGCAGCATTGGCTCGGTTGGGCTACGAGGTCGTGGCGGTCGAGCCGCTGGGCGACTTTGTCGAAGCGGCACGGAGGACCTACCCCGGCCTTTCAATCCACTCGCAGCAAGACAGCCTCCCGCAGCTCGAAAGCCTGCACGACGTGGCACCTTTCGACTTCATCCTGCTGGATGGGGTATGGCACCACCTCGATCCTGATGAACGCCCGGTGGCAATGGCCCGGATCGCGTCCTTGATGCATCCGGGTGGACGTTGCGCGATCTCGCTGCGCAACGGCCCGGCGGGGATGGGGACCCATCTCTTCCCCACTAGCGCGGCAGAGACGATCCGCCAAGGCGCGGCCTGCGGTCTCAAGGCCATCTTGCACCTCGAAAACCAGCCCAGCCTCTTTGCGCACAAGGTCGGCGTAAGCTGGGCACGGGTGGTTTTGGAGAAGTAAAAATCTTCTTTACCAGAAAAGACAGAAAAGGGTCAGGAAAGCGAATGAAGGTCGAAAACGGTCTGGTTTCTCCCTCTATATTTTGTGCCCCTTGTGCTTTCTGTGGTTAAAACCTCTTCTCTGCCCTTTTCTGCTTTCTCTGGTTAAACCCCAGCCGCGCCTCTAATCACCCCACATAGCGTTGCACGATGGGGATGCGGCGACCGACGCCGAAAGCGAGGGGGCTGAGCTTGAGGCCCGGGGGCATTTGCTTGCGCTTGTATTCGTTGAGGTCGACCTTGCGCACGACGTCGCGCACGACCTCTTCGGCAAAGCCGGCGGCGATGATTTCGCGCGACGACTGGCCTTCCTCCACGTAGAGGCGCAGGATCTCGTCGAGCACGTCGTAAGGCGGCAGGCTGTCCTCGTCTTTCTGGTCGGGGCGCAACTCCGCGGACGGCGGCTTGACGATGGTGTTTTCGGGGATGATCTCGCGCTCGCGGTTGATCCAGCGGCAAAGCGCAAAGACCTTCGTCTTGGGCAAGTCGCTGATTACCGCCAGGCCGCCGCACATGTCGCCATACAGCGTGCAGTAGCCGACCGATACTTCGCTTTTATTGCCGGTGGTGAGCAGGAGGCGACCGAATTTGTTGGAGAGCGCCATGAGCAACACGCCACGCGAGCGGGCCTGTACGTTTTCCTCCGTCACGTCGGGGGCGAGGCCTTCGAAGAGGGGGGCCAGCGTGCCTTCGACTGCGCCCACCACATCGCCAATCGGCAACTTGCGGAACTCGATGCCGAGGTTGCGGGCGAGCACTTCCGCGTCGTCCTGACTGTGCTGACTGGAGATGCGGCTCGGGAGACTTACGCCCAAGACATTCTCCTTGCCAAAGGCGTCTGCCGCAATCACCGCCGTCAGCGCGCTGTCGATGCCGCCGCTGAGGCCGAGCAGCGTCTTTTTGAATCCGGTCTTGTGCGCGTAGTCCCGCGTGCCGAGCACGAGGGCGTCGTAGATGTCGGCCAGGTGCTCGCGGTCAAAGCTCGGGTGAATGGTACCACCGCTGGCGAGGTCGATCACCTGCTGGTCTTCGTCGAACGCGGCGAGGGCGCCCATCAGCTTACCGCTGGCATTCACCGCCATGCTCGCGCCGTCGAAGATCAGCTCGTCATTGCCGCCCACGAGGTTGACGTAGACGACCGGGGCGCCCGTCAGCTTGGCTGCGCGGCGCACGAGGTCGAGGCGCTCGTTGCCCTTGCCATAGTGCCAGGGGCTGGCCGAGAGGTTGAGCACGAGGTCCAGCGGGCCCTGCGCTGCCAGTTGAGCCAAGGGATCGGCACGATAGTAACGAGCGGTCTCGATCTGGTCGCCCGTCCAAATGTCTTCGCAAATCGTCAGGCCTACGCGGCGGCCCTTCCATTCATACACCGTGGGGGCGTCGGCGGGCTCGAAGTAGCGGGCCTCGTCGAATACGTTGTAATTCGGCAGCAGGCACTTGTGCGTCACATGGCGGATCTCGCCCTGCTCCAGCCACGCGGCGGAGTTGCGGAAGGCCCGACCCCGCTCGTTTTCGTTGGATGCAATAAACCCGATCACGAGCGGCACCTCGCCCACTTCGCGTGCGATCAGCTCCAGGCTCTCGCGGTTGTCCGGCACAAAGCGGGACTTGAAGAGCAGGTCGCGGGGCGGGTAGCCCGTCACCGCCAGCTCGGGCAGCAATACTAGCTCGGCTCCGCCGCGCACCAACTGGTGATAAGCACGGAGGATACGCTCGCGGTTGCCGGTGAGGTCACCCACCGTAAAGTTCAATTGGGCCAGGCCAATCTTCATGTGCCCAAAGTAGGGTTTATGTCGCGCGGTGCAAGTGCGCACAAAACCACTTGTAGTTTGCAGCCTATTCTGCAATTTGCTTGCCTGTGATTGACGGAGCCGTCGATTATAACAAGCGTTTGTTTGCCATGAAATGCCTCTCTCTGTTGCTCTTGCTGGGGATCACGCTGCCGCTGCGCGCCCAGACCACCGCACCGGCCCAAGTCCTGACGCTGCAGGATGCGCTACAACGGGCTTCCCGCGCCAACCTGCAACTGCTACTGAGCCAGGAGCAGGTGACCGAAGCGCAAACGAACGTCGGCACCGCCCGCTCGGCCCTGCTGCCGAGCGTCACCGGCGAGGCCTCGCAGAGCCGCAACCAGCAATACCTGAATTTTGGCGACCAGCTGAGTGGCACCCTCACGACCGATTCCTTTAGCGCCCTGCTGCAGGCCCGTCTTTCGATCTTCGACTACAATGCCTGGACCAGCTACCGGGGCGCCAAGCTGGGCGTACAGGTGGCCGAGGCCCAGCTTGAGGAGACCGTGCAGGACATCTGGCAGCAAATCGGCCAGTCCTACCTCCTGCACTTGCGCAACGAGCGCCAGATCGACGTGATCGAAGCCGCCATCGAGCGCGACCGGACCCTTTTTGACCAGGCCCAGGAGCGTGCGGACGCTGGCGTGGCTTCGGCCCTCGACCTCAACCGCGCCGAGGTGCAGCTGGCCAGCAGCGAATTCCAGCTCGTGGAGCAGGAAACGGCGGCCTACGAAAGTGAATTGACGCTCAAGCGGCTGCTCAACCTGCCGCTCGACCAGCCCTTGCAGTTGGTCGATCCGGAACTGGAAGACGTGGGCGAAGCGGCTTTCAACGGCCAGCAACTGCAGGAGATCCTCGACCAGCGCGCTGCCGTCCGGCAAGCCAGGCTCGCCATCCAGCGCAGCCAGGTGGCCCTCCGCAGCGCCCGAGGCGAGCGCTTGCCCGATGTCGCGCTCACCGGCAACTATGGCGTCAACGGGGAGGACATGGGCGATACCCATGAAACCTGGGGCGTCCAGCTCGGCGTATCGGTGCCGATTTGGGAAGGCGGTCGCATCACCGCCGAAGCCCTGCGTGCGCGTTCGCAGCTCCGCCAGAGCGAGCTGCAGCTGGAGCAGACGATCCAGCAACTGGGAGTCGACTACCGCCTGACGCTCGACCAGCTCCGCGCTGCCCGCCGTCAGGTGGAGATCGCCGAGCGCCGCGTGCGCCTCAGCCGTAGCGAACTCGACCTCGCGCGCACCTCTTTCCAGGAAGGCATCGCCGACAACAGCGAGCTAACCGACGCACAAGCCAACCTCGCCACCGCCGAAGACCAGCTCGTGCAAGCGCGCTACGCCCTCGACCTCGCCGTCGTCAACCTGGCCCGCGTCCGTGGACGCGTGCAGGAAGTCGCACAGTAATAGAAGAAGAAGGCGCAATTTTTTACTAGAAAAAGCAGAGAAGACAGAAAAAGGCTTTTGATTTTCGGCCCAAGAGAAGTCCCATCCAGCAGACACTCGTCTCATGGTCTTCTCTGAGTTTTCTGCCTTTTCTGGTGAATTCTTGCTCCCCCTACCAGCTCTCCCTTTTGGCGGTTAAATCTTGAGTCCTGGCGCGACTGCCCCACCCTTGTATTTTATGGAGTTGATCCTGGCTTCCGGTTCTCCCCGACGACGTGAATTGCTGACTTTGATGGGCCTGCGCTTCCGCGTGCAGCCGGCCGATGTGGACGAGATCGAGGAGGCGGAGCCGCAAGCCCTGGTGGCCGACAACGCCCGCCTCAAGGCCGAGGCCGTGGCCAAACTGGCACCCGATGCGCCCATCCTCGCCGCCGACACGACAGTCGCGCTCGGCGACATGGTGCTGAACAAGCCGGGCGACCTCGAAGAAGCGCGCAGCATGCTCCTGCTCCTCAGCGGGCAGACGCACGTCGTCTATACCGGCGTAAGCCTGCATTGGGCCGCCCGCGAGGTGCGCCACGATTTTGTCGAGTCGAGCGAAGTCACCTTCCGCGAGTTGGAGGAAGACGTGATTACGCAGTATTTCGAGCGCGTTAACCCGCTGGACAAAGCCGGTGCCTACGGCATTCAGGAAGGTCGCGAGCTGATCATCGAGCGCTGGACCGGTTCGCTGCACAACATCATGGGCCTGCCCACCGAGCGCCTCGAAACCGAGTTGCGCAAGCTGGGTTGGTTGAACGATCTACGCACCAAGGGCGTCTAGTAAAGGGATGCCCTCTGGGATCCTCGCCCCATGAGCAGCCTGGACACCAAGCCCAAGATGTCGCCGCCCCCGCCGGACCTGCCGCCTTCGCCCCGCCCGAAGCCGCAGGAGCAAAACTGGCTGCGCCAGCCGCGCGACCGCGACAACCTGATCTATGGCGCGCTCATCGCCATCCTGCTGCACCTGATCGTCTTCGCGCTCTTCCCCACCAGCATCGTCGTGCCGGTGATCAAGGAAGACCCGCCGCGCCAGCTCGAGATCACGCTGGAAATCCCGGAAGAGGAATTGCCGCCAGATCCCCCGGAGTTCGAGATCATCCGCTCCAACCCCGAAGCGCCGGACGAGATCCCGACCGAGCCGACCGAGCTGGTCTCGGATCGCAACCAGACGGCCGCCAATACCGCCGAGCCCGAGACGCTGAGCCTCGACCAGACGCCAGCCAACGAGGGCGAGGAAGACACCGACCGCATCGTCCAGGGCAACCCGTACGAGCCCACCGAGGCCAGCAACCTGAAGGCCGACGAGATCGACCAGGAGGTGCGAGAGGCCCAGCCCGGCGCGCAGGAAAGCGCCGAACAGGCCGAGCAGCAACCTTCCGAGCAACCCCAGCAGCAGGAGCCTTCCGAAGCCGACGCCACCGAGCAAGCCCAGGCACAGGAGCAACCGGCCCCGCAAGAGCAGGAGACGCCCCAGGCGGCTCCCCAGCCCTCGCGCGCCCAGCCGGAGGTGCCGCAAATGGCAGCTCAGCCCGAGCAACCGCCGATTCCCCCGCGGCCAGGTTGGGAACCGGACGAAGTCTTTAACAACGAAGGCCCCAACGTGGTGCGGATCGAAGAGAGCCCGCCCCGCCTCGAAGTGCCCGAAAACCCGAACCTGCCACCCAGCCAGGCGACCAACCCGCAGCAACAGCCCAGCGCACAGCAGCCCTCGCCCCGCGCACAGCAGCCCTCGCCCCGCGCGCAGCCGCAGACGGCCCAGCAAGAGCCCCAGCCGGCGCAAAATGCCCAGCAGGCCACGCCCTCGACCGCGCCGGAGCCTCGCCCACGGGTCTCTGTCACCCGTGATCGCACGCTGGGCCCGCTCCGCCAGTCCGACGAAGGCGTCATGCGCCGCAGCCACGTCGCCTTCAACACCAAGTATTCGCAGTTTGGCGAATATTGGGCCCAGGTGGAGGAAGCCTTTTACCTGCGCTGGATCGACCTCTTGCGCAACAGCCGCTCCAGCGAACTCGCCAACCGCGCCAGCGTAACCGTTACCTTTTCGATTGACCGCAACGGGGAGATCGTCGACCTGAAGATTCACGAGGAGAGTAGCGGCAGCATGCTGCAGAAGATCTTCGTAGAAGACGCGATTCAGAGCCCTGCCCCCTACCGCAAGTGGACCCCCGAGATGATCCTGCTCGGCGAAGAGACGCTGGAAATGACCGTCACCTTCCGCTACTTCTAGCATCTCATTGAGCTCTATGGTGGCACCCTTCCAAGGTGCTATGAAGCGCGGGTAAAATACCCGGGGTGTCGGTCCGCTCTTGCGGACCTCAACCCCGCGCTAAGATCTGGCAAGCCTCTGGCTTGCTGGACGATCCAGCATCCCAAACGGGATGCCAGCGAGATAGCCGGGGGTTGAGGACGCACCGCGGCCGACACCCCCGGATAGATACCTAACCAGATTCTGCACCCGGGAGGGGTGCCACTGCGTCAGGATCCACCCGCCGTGATACCAGGCCCGCCTCCGCCGCCCTGCACGAGGCGTAAAAAGGTGCTGGCCTCTGCGCGTGCGTTCGCTCATGGTAGACCGCCTCATGAGCGAGAATCAGCTGCCCCGTCCCCATTCGTCTACGGTGGTCGATGGCGTGGATCGCGCTGCGGCGCGGGCCATGCTTCGAGCCACCGGTTTTGGTGACGAAGACTTCAAGAAGCCCCAGATCGGCATTGCCAGCACCTGGAGCGACCTGACCCCCTGTAACATGCACATCAACGAGCTGGCCGAACACGCCGCTCGCGGGGTGGACAGCCATGGCGGCAAGGCCGTAACCTTCGGCACCATTACCGTCTCCGACGGCATCTCGATGGGCACGAAGGGCATGCGCTACAGCCTCGTTTCGCGCGAGGTGATCGCCGATTCCATCGAAACGGTGGTGGCAGGTGAAGGCTTCGACGGCGTGGTCGCCATCGGCGGTTGCGACAAAAACATGCCCGGCTGCGCGATGGCCATTGCGCGCCTCAACCGCCCGGCCGTGTTCGTCTATGGTGGCACCATCCTGCCCGGCTTCATGCCGCACGACACCAAGGAGGAAAAGCCGCTCGACATCGTTTCCGTTTTCGAAGCCATCGGCAAGCACGCCAAAGGCGAGCTCGACGACGCGGGCCTGAAGGAAGTCGAAAAGGTCTGTATCCCCGGGGCCGGCTCCTGCGGCGGCATGTATACGGCCAACAGCATGGCCAGCTGCATCGAAGTGCTCGGCCTCTCCCTGCCCGGCAGCAGCAGCCAGCTCGCGATCTCCAAAGACAAGCGCCAGGACTGCGAAAACGCCGGTGCGGCCGTGCTTGAGCAGCTCAAAAAGGGCATCAAGCCCAGCGACATCCTCACGCGCCAGGCCTTTGAAAACGCCATCACCGTGGGCATCGCCCTCGGCGGCTCCACCAACATCATCCTGCACTTGCTGGCCATCGCCCACAGCGCCGGGGTGGAGCTGAGCATCGACGACTTTGAGCGCCTCGGCGAAAAGGTGCCGCTGTTGTGCGACGTGAAGCCCTTTGGCCGCTACAACATGAGCCACCTCATCCGCATCGGCGGCGTGCGCCCGCTGATGAAGATGCTGCTCGATCGCGGCCTGCTGCATGGCAACTGCCTCACCTGCACCGGCGAGACCATTGCCGAGAGCCTGAAGAACGTGCAGCCCTACCCGAGCTTCCCCGACAAGCAGGACATCGTCCACCCGTGGGACCAGCCGATCAAGCAGACGAGCCACCTGCGCGTGCTGCGCGGCAACCTCGCCCCCACCGGCGCCGTCGGCAAGATCACGGGCAAGGAAGGCCTCTACTTCAAGGGCACGGCCAAGGTCTACGAAGGCGAAGAAGACGCGCTGAAGGGCATCCTGCGGGGCGACATCGTGGCGGGCGACGTGGTCGTGATCCGCAACGAAGGCCCTGCCGGCGGCCCGGGCATGCGCGAAATGCTTTCGCCCACCTCCGCCGTGGCCGGTCGCGGCCTGATCAAGGAAGTGGCGCTCATCACCGACGGTCGCTTCTCCGGCGGCTCGCACGGCTTCGACGTCGGCCACATCACGCCCGAAGCGGCCCTCGGCGGCCCCATCGGCGTGGTCAAGACGGGTGACACGATCGAGATCGACGCGGTCAAGAATACGATCAACGTCCTCATCCCCGACGAAGAGCTGCAGGCCCGCCTCGCCCAGTACCAGCCCAAGGGCCCGGGCGAAAAGCGCGGGGTGCTCGGCAAGTACGCCAAGCTCGTCCGCTCCGCCAGCGAAGGCGCGGTGACGGACAAGGACCTGTAGGCCTCGCCATAAATGCCTCATTTTTCAAAGGTAGCTCTCCTCGGGGGCTACCTTTTTTACATTTTTGTGCTACGTTTGGAAGATGCCCTACTCCGTGTCTTGGTACCCCAAAGGCACCGTCCTCCAGTTTCAGGGTGCGCTGGACCTCGACCAGATTCAGCAACTGGAGCTGGAGCTCTATGGTGACCCGCGTTTCGACGACCAGATCTTCAGCATCTGGGACCTCCGGGAGGTGACCGCCCTGCGTATCCCCTTGAATCAGGCCAAGGTGCTCGCCGCGCATGACAAGGCCGCCAGCATCCAGGCTCCCCGCATCCGGTTGGTCTTTGTCGCGACCGATGCCTTCGTGGTCTCGTTCGTCGAGCACTACATCGACTACTGCCGCCGGATGAGTTTCAACTGGCGCTTCCACCTCGCCGACGACTACGCTGCGGCGCTCGACTGGCTGGGCATTGAAGCGCCGGACGCGGCCTAACGGCGATCATGACACTCGCCGCCGAGGTCAACCCACCGGCTTGGCCTTCCCTAACGTCTGATAGGGGCGAAATATATGCCTTGGCCGCCGCAGCCGCCTTGCAGCGGCGCTTTTTTAGCCTATAGTCCCTACGAATGTCCTTTACGCTGTCGTGGTATCCAAAGGGTACCGCCTTACGTTTTGAAGGGCGAGTCGACCTCGCCGAAATCAACGAAGCCAACGCCGCCCTGTGGCGCGACCCTCGCTTCGACGATCATTGCTTCAGCCTGTGGGACCTGCGAAAGGGCGATCTCTCGTGCATCGAGATGGATCAGGCCAAAGTGCTGGCGGCACAAGACATGGCCGCCTCGCTCCACGCCCCGCGTATCCGCATGGTTTTTCTCATTGCCGACACCTATACGCGGGAGTTTACGCAGGAATACATCGACTATTCCCTGCGCATGCGCACCTCGTGGGATTTCGTGATCTTCCAGACCGAGGCCGAAGCACTGGCCTGGCTGGGGCTGGATTCGCTGGGCGAGCCCTATGCCGGGCTTGACAAGCCCTGCCCCTAGCGACGCCCTGTCGCATGGACGCATTGCAGTTGCTCTACCGCGACGATTACCTGGCCGCCTTCACCAAGCCGGCCGGCCTGATGGTCCACCGTTCGCAACTCGACACCCGCGAAACCCGCTTTGCGCTGCAGGAGGCGCGCGACTTCCTCGGGCAGATCGTATATCCCGTCCACCGGCTCGACCGCGCCACCTCCGGCGTGCTCGTCTTCGCGCTTGATCCCGAGAGCGCCCGCTCCCTCGTGACTGCCTTCAGCGAACGGCAGACGCAGAAGCGCTACCTGGCCATCGCACGCGGCTGGCTCGAAGCCCCCGTGCACCTCGACTACCCCTTGACCAAAGACGGCACCGGCGAGCCGCAACCGGCGGTGACGGATTTCCGCCCCCGGCAGCAGACGGAGGTCGCGCACCCGGTAGGTCGTTACGACACCGCCCGCTACACCCTGCTCGAAGCCGAGCCCCACACTGGGCGTTACCACCAGCTGCGCCGCCACCTCGGGCACCTGCGCCACCCGATTATTGGGACACCACGCACGGCGACAGCCGCCACAACCGCTTTTTCCGCGACTTTCTCGGGCACCAGCGCCTCTGGCTGCACGCCTGGCAGCTCACCGTGCCCCACCCGCAACGCCAAGAGCCGCTGGCGCTGACCTCCCCCGTGCCCGAAGCCTGGCACGAAGCAGCCCCCAAGCTGGGCTTTGCGCCCCTGCCCTAAGATTTTTTGCGACGCCCGAGGGCTCTAACGCCCCTCGCGCAAACACTTTGCCGAATCTTCGCGCATCCGTAACCCAGCCCTCTGGTCAAGATGCGCGTTCTCTCTTTTTCTCGGCGTTTCATGAAAATCTCTGCTCTGGCTCTTCTCTCCACGTTGGCGGTTCTGCCCGTCTTCGGCGCCTCCAAGATGCAACTCGTCAACCAGATGACGGTAGGCGCTGGCGGGGCGGAAATCCTCTCTTACCACAACGGCACGATTGCCTCGACCGCCGAGGGCGGCATCCAGCTCTACTCCTTCGGCGCAGGCGCGAGCATCACCCAAGGGGCCTTTGCCGATTTCTCGGGCTCGTTCGGCACCTCCAGCGGCCTCTCCGGCATCTCCAGCACGGCGATCGACCCGATGGGCCGCGGCTTTGGCCTCGCGACCCTCATCCCCAACAGCAACGGCGGCGAAGTGGGCCAACTCGGCTTTTATGACACCACGACCGGGGCCGTGCTCGGCTCGATCAACGTAGGCTACCACCCCGACAGCGTCATCTTTTCCAAGGACGGCCAGTGGGCCTTCGTCGCCAACGAAGGTGAAAACGGCTCCAGCGGCGGCGAACAAGCCGGCAGCATCACCGCGATCAACCTCGGTGGCGTCACCAACAAGGGCAACGCCGTAACCAATGCGGTCAGCAACACCTACGACTTCCAGGGCCAGGACTTGAGCGGCCTGCGCGACTACGCGAGCAAGAACGCCCCGAGTTACCTGAACGTCGAGCCCGAATACCTGTCGTATAACGACGGCAAGCTCTACGTCTCGCTGCAGGAAAACAACGGCCTCGCTCAGTTCGACGTGCAAAGCGGCACCTGGTCCAACATTTGGAGCCTGGGCACCCGCGAACAGACGATCGACGCGTCCGACCGCGATGGCGGCCTGCTCATCGACGACCTCGTGCACGGCCTGCCCATGCCCGACACCATCGGCAGCTTCCGCAAGAACGGCAAAACCTACATCGTGACCGCCAACGAGGGCGACGCCGTGACCGATGCCAGCGCCGACCTCGGCACGGTGGACGAAGCCCGCGTGAAGGACCTCGGCAAAGACGGCAACCCGTCCGTCGACCCGGCCACCGAAGCCGCCCTGAACCTGATTTACGGCAACTACAAAAGCGACGCCGCCCTCGGCCGCTACACCGTGTCCATCGTCGACGGCGATACCGACGGCGACGGCGACATCGACGTGCTGACCGGCTTCGGTGGTCGTGGCTTCTCGATCTACGACGACACCGGCGCACTCGTCTACGACAGCAACTCGCTCGAAGCCCTGCTCGCCAGCATCGACCCGACGATCCATAACGCCGAAGCCGAAGGCGCCTTCGAAGACGGTGACCCGATGACGGAGACCCTCGACAGCCGCTCCGACAACAAGGGCCCCGAGCCGGAAGCCCTCGATGTGATCGAGACTTTCGACGGCACCGTGCTGATGGCCATCGGCATGGAGCGCCAGAACGGCATCCTGCTCTTCGACCTGACCGACCCGAGCAACCCGCTGATGCTCGACTACGTCAACAGCTTTGGCGATGGCATGGCCGCGCCGGAATCGCTCGAGTTCTTCTTCGGTGAAGACGGCAAGCTCTACCTGCTCGCTGGCTACGAAGTCTCCGGCAACTTCGGCGTCTACGAGATCCCGGCCTACCTCGTGCCCGAGCCCTCCACCTACGCCGCCCTCGCCGGCCTGCTGGGCCTCGGTTTCGTGCTCTGGCGCCGCCGCCGCGCCTAAAGCGCACCGCTGACTTTTCAGAAACCAGACGTTTCAATAGTTCAGTTCAAAAAGGGCCGGCCTGGCAACAGGCCGGTTTTTTCGGGCCCGCACCCAAACGTTTTTCACATATTCTCTATCCACCTCCGCTGGGGCTTGACGCGCGAGAAGGGCTGCATATGGATGAACTGCCGTGAAGTCTCGCCTCTTCAGCTTGCTCGCCTGCACCCTCGCCCTGCTTTCCGGGGCCGAAGCCGCCACCTATTCGGCCTTCCCCTTGCCCAGCTTTGAGCTCGGCTACTATGTGGAGCAGGCCGCGCGCAATGGCGAAGGCGCCGTCTACGGGGTGTATGGGGCCGACGAGCGGACCCGCTACGTGATCTATCAGGAGAGCACCGGCTTCATCGAAATCGACCCGGTCGCCTTCGGCCTCGAGCCCTACTCCGCCTACCTGATGGGGGCGGACGATATTGGCAAGACGCTGGTGTTCAACACCTACTCGGGCCAAGGCATGCAGGTCCACTTCTGGACGCCCGGCTATTTCCGCAGCTTCGACCTCCCGGGCGACTCCTACCTCGGCGGTCTCTCCGGCGACGGCTCCCTCGCCTACGGCTACGACTACACCCAACAGGCCGTCTACCTGCTCGACCACGACGGGCAAACCACCGCGCTCGAAAATTCCGCAGACGTCAGCGTCACGGCCATCAGCCGGGATGGCAGCGTGATTCTTGGCAACCGCTACGTCGACGGCCAGGATGCTGCCGTCATTTCCACCAACGGCGGGGCGTTCCAGAACATCACGATCGACGGCAGCCTGACCGTCGCCGAAGGCCTTTCCGGAGATGGCCAGACGCTCGCCCTGCGCACGATCTCCACCTTCGGCACCCCCACCCCCGAAGAGCTGTTCTCGATCTACCTCTATCGCGGGGGCGAGATCGAACAGATCTACCTCCCGGGGCTGGCCCAGTTCCTCGAAGTCGTCTCCATGTCGTTCGACGGGCAGCGCACCCTGCTGCAGGCCTACGGCATCGGCACCTTCGATCTGGAGCAAGGGAGCGACTACCTCCTGCATTTCAGCGACTTCAGCTTTACCCTTGACTTGCACGACCTGCTCGCGGCCGAAGTCTACTCCCAAGGCATCCTCTACATCGAAAAGCTGGAGCTAAGCCTCGATGGCCGCTCGCTGGTCGGCGTCGGCACCCTGGAAGACTACTCCTCCGTCGCCTTCCGCGTGGACGATTTCGACACGCTCGTCGTCCCCGAGCCGGAGACCTACGCCCTCATGGGCCTCGGCCTCGGTATGATCGGCGTCTTCGTGTGGAAGCGGCGAAAGAAGGCTGCATAGAAGCGAAAGCCGCCTAGGCGTCGTCCTTTACAACCCCGCATCCCCTTCCTTCCGCGCGGATCGATGCTTTTGGCTTTGCTTCGCGGGGTACGCTGGCTACCGTGCCTTGAATGTTTATCGATGAGTGCACGGTGAAGCTGCGGGCCGGTAACGGCGGGAATGGCTGCGTAAGCTTCCGCCGCGAGAAGTATATCCCCAAAGGTGGCCCCGATGGCGGCAATGGCGGCAAGGGGGGCGACGTCGTGCTCGAATGCGACGAAAACGTGAGCGACCTCCGCCAGTTTTACTACAAGCCCCACTGGGAGGCCGACCACGGCGGCAATGGCATGAGCCGCGACAAGGATGGCCGCGGCGGTGAAGACTGCGTGCTCAAGGTGCCGCCGGGCCTCGTCGTCATCAGCACCCGCAACGATCAACCGGTGACGGAGCTGATTGAGCCGGGCCAGCGCTTTATCCTGCTGGCCGGCGGCGGTGGCGGGCGCGGCAACCTCACTTTCAAAAGCTCGACCAACCGCGCGCCGCGCGAGTCGACCGATGGCGATCCCGGCCAGCACGGCGAGTTCCGCTTTGTGCTCAAGAGCATTGCCGACATCGGCCTCGTGGGCTTCCCCAACGCAGGCAAGAGCACGCTCGTCAACATGATCACGGCGGCCCGCCCCAAGATGGCCTCCTACCCCTTTACCACGCTGCACCCCAACATTGGCGTGATCCTCTACCCCGAGCGTTACGACCGCCTGAAGCTGGCGGACATCCCGGGGCTGATCAAGGGCGCGCATGAAAACAAGGGCCTGGGGCACCGCTTCCTCCGCCACATCGAGCGCTGCCGCGTGCTGCTGCTGATCGTCGACATGGCGGCAACCGACGGGCGCGACCCGGTGCAGGACTACCGCGAACTGCGCGAAGAGCTGGAGCTTTACGACCCGGAGCTGCTCGACCGCCCCCACATGGTGGCCGCCAACAAGATGGACGAGCCCGCCTCCGCCGAAAACCTGCAGCGCTTCCGCCAGGAAGTCGACGTGCCGGTGCAACCCCTTTCCTGCTTGCTCGAAGAGGGCCTGCCGGAGTTGAAAGAACGCCTCTACACCCTCGTCAAGGAAGCCCAGCCAACCCCTCCTCCGCCCTCGGAAGAATGATCACGAGCGCCTCGATTCTGGTCATCGACGACGACAGCGACTTCCGCCTGCTCATGGCAGACGTCTTTGCGCAGGCCGGTTATCGCACCTCCACTGCAGCCAGCGTCGATGAAGCGCGCCACATCCTCGGCAACGCCCGCTTTTCGCTGATCGTTACCGACCTGCGCATGCCGGAGAAGAACGGCCTCGAGCTGGTGCACTGGCTGCGCCGCGAAGGCCGCGCCGTGCCCATCATCGTGATCTCGGGCTTTCTCGACAGCGACGGCATCCGCAACCTCATCCGCCAAGGCGTGGCTGGCGTCTTCACCAAGCCGATCAACATCTTCAACCTCCTGCAAAAGGCCAACGAACTCGTCCAGCACAGTGGCGAACTCGCGGCAGACCCGATCGGGGGCGGCACCAACCCGGAGGACACCACCGCCCGTGCCTTGACCGGCGAAAGTGACGCCTCCGCCGTCTGGCAGCGACGGTTGAGCGAACTGGCCGACTTTGTGGGCTGCCTCGTGCTGCGGGCCGAGGCCGGCCTGCCGGTGCGCGAGATCTGCCAGGACTTTGTGCGCGTCAACCCCTACGAAGACCGCCTCGTCTACCTCACCCCCAGCCAGCTCGACGAAGAAACGCTCGGCCAAATGCTGGCCGATCACGATGTGGGGCCCGAGGGCTACCTGACGCTCGCGATCGAACAGGCCGACGCCTTACAGGACTGGCAGCAAGACATCGTCGCCGCCGCTGCCCGAGGTGAAGGCAGCCTGGGCGCGGTCGAGGCCTGCCTGCGGCTCATTGCCATCGTCGGCCAGCCGCTTCAGGACTTGCGCGACGAGCAACTGCTTGAGCCCAAGCTGCTGCAAGTGCTCGGCGAACGCGAAATCGTGGTGCCAACCTTGCGCGACCTGGCCGACGACGTGCCCCTCTTTGCCCAGCGCCTCTGGGGCCAGCTGCGCCCCAAAGGCCGGCTCGACCCCGAAGTCCCCGCCTTTCTGCGCCGGCAATCCTGGCCGGGCAATCTCCGCCAGCTTCGCCAAGTGATGCAAACCGCCGCCACCTGCAGCGCCGAGCCGATCCTGCGCCTGCCCACCGTGCGCGAAGCCATGCGCCAGGCCGCAGCGCAGGCCGTGGGTGCGCCCGACAGCCGCTTCTGGCGCCGCCTGAGCCTGCGCCGCGCCGAATACACCCAAGCCGCGCATCTGCTCTGCGGGCGCGACATCACAGCTACGGCCCAGCTCCTGCAGGTCCACCCCGAACTGGTCCGCCAGATCATTGCCGAAAACGAGGAAGAGCCCGCCCAATGAACGCGCAGATCCTGGTGATTGAAGACGAACCCGCCGCCGCCGAAATGCTCGGCGAGCTGTTGCTGGCCCACGGCTACACCTCCGCCCTCACTTACGACCCGGCGGAAGCGCTCGAAATGCTGCGCACGCAGTCCTTCGACCTCGTAATCAGCGATTTCAAGATGCCGGGGCTCGACGGCGCGGAGCTGCTCCAGGCCATCCGCAAAGACCGCCCGGAGTTACCCGTCGTGATGGTCTCGGGCATGATGAACCCGCGCGACCTCATCCGCGTAGCCAACCTCAGCGTCAACCTCGTCCTCGAAAAGCCCTTCAACGTCCACGACCTGGTGGACTACATCCGTCGCTACGTGAAGCCCGGCCGGGTAAGTTCGATGGACAGCCGGGCAGGCTCCCTCGTCGGCGCCAGCTACCCCCAGCCGGCCCAGGAAGTCTGTGCCCGCAGCTGGCTGGCCCAGACCGCGCTGCAATCGCTCTGGGAAGCCACGCCACAGCGCGAGATCGTGACCGTCGTGACTACCGATGCCCAGGAGGGCGAGATGCTGGCCCGCCAGATCGCCGAATGGCGCGTGGGCCGTGCCGATGACGTGCGCCAGCCCGATGCCAGCGGCACCGTGGCCGAGGGCGAAGGCGTGCTGTTGCTCAGCGCGATGTCCGGCGAAGAAGCATACGAAGTGGCGGCCTTTTTACGCGAGGCGGGCGCTCGCATGCAGCCCCGCCCCTGCAACACCGTCGTGCTGCTCGCCCCCGGCCTCGAAGAGCGTTGGGAGCAGATGACCCGCACCCCCGACCTCGCCCCTGCGATTACTTGGCCGAGCCTGAACCAACGGCCACTCGATATTGCCGACTATTGCGCCGAGACCCTGCGTAACCTGTTGGGCGAAGCCGTGCGCATGGAGCCGACAGCCACCGGCTGGGTGCTCAACTACGGCTGGCCCGGCGGCTTACGCGAGCTGCGCACCGTGATGCGCCGCGCCGCCGCCCAAGTCGAAAAAGGCCGCGCGATCACCTTGCTCGACCTGCTGCAGGCCGCCCGCGCCAATGGCGTGAGCGAAGCCGAAGTGGGTGACGACGCCAGCCTCGGCGCTTATCTGCAACGCGAACAGGCGGCCCTGCTCCAGCAAGGCCTCTCCGCCTCCGCCCAACGCGACCCGCTGGCCGCCGCCCAGGAAAGCCACATCCCCGCCGACCGGATCGCCCGCGAGCTGCCGCTCAAGGATCAGCCCCTCTGGTTCCCCGAGCTACTCCGCACGCCCTGGCACGGGGAGTAGGCTCACCCTCAAGAAGGCGCCCCACCCCCTGCCTACTGCTGGGCCAGCGCCGCCCGGACTTGTGTGTAGACGACCCGAGGGTCGCTGGTGGGTTCGCCCACGATCTGGCCGTTGCGGTCGAAGACGAGGATGAAGGGGATTGCGCGAATATCGAATTGCTTCACCACGGGGCGGTCCCACGTCACGATGTCGACCTTGCGCAGCACCACGCCCTCGTGATGCTGCGCCATATCCTCCAGCACGGGGCTGATTTTTTTGCACGGGCCGCACCAGTCGGCAAAGAAATCGACCACTGTTACCTGACCTTTGACCGTTACCGTTTCGAGGGCAAAGGCCTTCCCGTTGTCGCGGATCTCCTTCACCTTGGGCACCACCGCCCGCACGGTATTGAACGGCGCGGCGGGGTTGCCAGCCGCATTACTTCCGCGCCGCTCGATCGAGGCTATCTTGCCCGCCACCAGCTTGATCGTCGCGCCCGGGTACTGCCAGATCTCCATTTTGCCCGCGCGCCCCATCTTGCCGGTGGGCGCGCCCAGCTCGCGCTCGACTTTCGCCGCAGCATCACCCACCTGCAGGTCTTCAAGCCCGGCATGGAGGGCGGTGGCGAGGCAGAGACACGACCATAACAGCAAACGCTTCATTGCGACGCAGCCTATCCTCTCATCCGCTAAAGACAAGCTCTTCGCACCGCCAAAAGCTTTACTCGGAGCGTTTGATCACGCCCTGCCGACGGTGCGTTTCCCACCAGTGCCGGAGGAACTGCCGCCACGTCCACGGGCGAGCCCCACGCTGCTGCAGCTCGGCGGCGATGGCGTAGGCCAGCCGCCACTGCGCGCGCATCGTGCGGTAGGCGTAGTCGACCTTGTGCCGGGGGTCGTAGATGTGCGTGCTCTCGGAGGTGACGCCGTTGAGCTCGATCACCTTCAGCTCTCGCCCCGCCGCAATATCCCCACTCGGGGGCACGCGGATGTCGAAGCGACCAAAGTGGAAGCCCTCGAAGCTCTTCGCAATCCGGTCGATCTCCGCCGTCAACCCGGGCGTGATCAGGTGCATGCCGTCGAGGAACAAGGCGCCGCGCGCGTGAGTGCCGATGTCGATCAGCGGCACGCGCTCGCCCTTCGCCGGCACCCGCGCCAACTGGTGGTGGTGCCGGTGCAGGAAGACGGGGGCCAGGCAGACGGCGCGGTCATCAGCCAGGATCAGGTGCTCCAGGTCGTGCTCACCGTCGCCGGTGACGCTCGTCATCTCCTTGATCGTGAGCGAAATGATGCGCCCCTGCGGTTCACTAGGCTTGCGCGCATAAAAGACGCCGTATTCGCGGCCTGGGATGTATTCTTGCGCGATCACCGCGCAGGGGTTGCGACGCAGGTATTCGCGACCGTCTTCCGGGCGGCGCACGATGGCGACCCCCAGCCCCCGCTGCCCCTCATCTGGCTTCAAGACCAGCGGGAAGCTCCAGCCGTGGGCGGTGCGGAATGCCTCGACCTCCTGCCAACGCGCCTCCAGATCCGGGTTGGGTGCGATCAGCCGCCAGCGCGCGATCGCATCCCCTGCCCCCGCAAGGCCGGTCAGGATCAGGCTTTTGCTCTCGCCAATAAAGCCGCTGTGCGGGATGGCGGGGTTGACGCAGGTAAAAAGCAACGGGTTGCGGTAGCGGGTAAGCCCGTGCCAGAATGCGTAGAGCATGAGGGGGGTGTTGAACTTCCACAGCGGCCAGAACTCCCAGCGGGAAGAGCGTCGGTATCTGGAGAGCAACAGCCGACGACCCCGCCAGGTGCAAAGTGGGATTCCGTAGTGAATTATTAAATACATCAAGAGCCCCACCAACAGGATTGCTGGGATCGTGAAGGCCTCGAACGCGTGGTAGTAGTCGAGCAAGGCGTCGCCCAGCTTGTAGGCCAGCCCCACGATGATCGGCGTCCAGATCAAGGCGGCCACGCCGAAATAGGTGATGAACGACAGCCACGGCGCATGCACCGAGCCAGCGGTAAAGTAGACCGGCGCCCGTGTACCAGGCAGGAAGCGCGTGATGAAGATGACCAGTGAGCCGCGCTCGTGGAACCACCGGGCAGCCCGCTCGACCTGCTCCTCCGAGACGAGCCACTTGAAGGGACGTTTGCGCAGAGCACGGCGGCCCATGTAGCGACCCATCAAATACAGCCCCACATCCCCGATAAAGATCCCCATCAGGCAGGCGGTCATGGCTGCCTGGACGCTGATCAAACCCTGCGCTGCGATGAGGCCAGCCACAATACAGGTAAGGTCTTCCGAGACCAAGGTCGCGACCACGATCAGCAGCATCATCACGACCAGGGCCATGCCGGTGTAGCCAAACGTCTCGGCTCGTTCAAAGGGGGCCTGCGCCCGTTCGCGCAGCTCAGCCGGCATCTGGGCACGGGTCGGCACCTGCCCCTGCTCCACTCGCGCAAAGAACTCGCGACACAGCTCGCCCACCACCTCCGGCTGCTGCATCAGCATGATGTGCCCGCCGGGCAGCAGGTGCAGCTCGCTTTGCGGCACGAGGCGGTGGTGCTCTTCGGCTGCCTCCGGTGGCACGAGCGTATCTTCCGTGCCCTGCAGGATCAGCATCGGCCCATGGTAATGGCTGAGGATGCGCCGCAGGGGCCGTTGGTCGGTATCGTAAAAGTTGCGCGCGTAGGAGAGGTTGAGCGGAAAGTCGTCGAGCCAGCCAAAATGCGGCACCGCCTCCTGCAGCAGCCAAAAGAACGCGAGCTGGAAGCCGTGCACCGCGTGGTTGATATCGTAGCGCCCAAACAGCTCGTACTCCTGCACGCCAATCGACGAGAGCATCACAATGCTCTTCACCCGCTCGGGCACCATCTCGGCCAGGATCAGCGCCGGCCCGCCGCCCATGCTGTAGCCGACGACGTGGGCCCGCTCGATCCCCAGGGCGTCCATAAACTCCAGCGTGTAGAGCGCGTGGGCCTTGATCGAGTAGTCGGGCACCTCCCGGGTGGAGGCACCGAGGCCCGGCAAGTCGGGGGCATAAACGTTGTAGCCCGGGAACTGCGCAAAAAGCCCCTCCATCGAGACCGACGCCACCGGGCTGCCGTGCAGGAGGATGAGGTTGGGCGCGCCGGGGTCTTCCGCCAACTGGCTGCGATAGGCGATCTCGACCGGCTCGTCCGCCGCAGCGGTAATACCGCGCACGCTGGCCACCGTGACGACCTTCTCTCCCGCTTCCCGGGGAGCATGGGGCTCCTGTTGCCAACGCACCACGTGCGAAGCGATCAGCAGCAGCAGATAAACCAGCGCCAGACGGCGGAACCAGCGTTTCATCAGGAAAGGGAATGGGGCACGCGCTCAAGCGACGTCTCTACGAGCGCAGACCAGCCTCCCGGACTACGCTCCTTGGTCTTATAACCATAAAAAACCTCCATTGGCTTCACGAAAATTTCGCTGAGGCTCACCGTGCGAGCATCGTCGCGCTCCATGCAGACGCCAAAGGCTGGCCGCTCCGGGTCTGGCGTGAGGTGGGCCGCGCGCACCGCCTCGGGCGTCCACGGCTGCGGCAGGGCGGCGAAGACCGCGCGGCGGGCAGCCGCCACCTCCTGCGGCTGGATCGAAGACGTGGCGATCGGCGGCCGTACCTCCGCCGTGGGCACTTCGCGCAGCGCCTGCTCGTCCCACACCCACCAGCGCACGCCCTCGGTGCTCCAGGCCAGCAGGTAAAACGCGCGGTAGAGGCTCAGGTCGAGCGGCGCCAACAAGGCATCCAACTCCGAAATGGCGGCGACCTGTGGCAACAAATCGCTGATCAACAGGCCACGGCTGCGGGCTCCGGGGGCCACCGCCGTGGTCTGCCGCTCGTAATAATTCAACAGCCCCAACGAGACGCCCGCCGCATTGACGCCGAGCCAGGTGCCGCCACCTACCGGATCGGTTGCGCCGAGCCAGTGCAGGCCCTGTGCAGGCGTATGGACACGGGGCGGCAGGGCGGCTGCGCGCCCGTGTTGCTCGTCGCGGTTGAACCAAAGGCGATAGCCTTCCGGTTGCCGGATCCAGGAGACCGTACACATACCCCGGGTGAGACGCCCGCTAGGCGCGGACCGTTCGATGCTTGAGCGTCGACGGCGCGACCCCGAACTTTGCCGGAAAGTCGCGAAAGCCGAAGCTCTGGCCAATCGCCACGATCAGCGCGTAGTGGTGGATCGTGTGGCTGAGCAGGAATTGCAGCTCGCGGCGGATCGAGGAGTGGCTCCACTCCTCCGAGCATCCCCCGTCCATCTTCACCCGCACCGGCTCGTCGAGCATCGCTTCGTCGACCTCCGCCAGCCCTTCGGCCAAGCGGCCCAGCACGCCTTCCGCATACTCCGCATCGGTCTCGATAAGGGTATCGCGCGAGCGAGCATCGTAATCGATCTCGCCCGTGCGGTAACCCTTAAGGAAGCACTCGTAGTGGTCGGTATTGTGCCTGAGGTGGCCGCCCATCGTGCTGTTGAAACACTGGGCACACGGTTGGGCGTACATCCCGGCGGGCAGAGCCCGGAGCAGGACCCGCCCTTGCTCCAGGCAAGCGATATTATCGGAGGTCAAGGCTGTCATAACAGAGAGACGAACGGGGTGGAACCGCCCGGGAATTCGCCTACGAGGTAGTGCACCGGGGGGCGAAACGCAACATGATAGTAGCTGCGAAGCCCCCGCCGGTCAAATCCCCAGCCCGCTCGCACCCTAAGCGACCGCCGCCGAAAACAGCTGCGCGACCGCCGCGTCGACCTGCGCCTCCGCCGTGGCGAGCGACTTCCGGAAACGCTGATCCTGATATTCGTCATAACCCGCCCGCACATAGCGGAGATCGTAGAGGCCGATGAACGCGAGCATCGTCTGCAGGTGCGGCTCGAGGTGGTTGAGGTGGGCGAGCTCACCGCCCGGCAAGAGTGCGCCGTCCCCCACCGAAACGAGCGCCACCGTCGGCTTGTCTTGCAACAGCGGCTGGTAGGGCTCCGCCGCCGTCGCATCGAAGGCAAACGTCCGCCCCACGCGCACGATTTGGTCGAACCATGCCTTGAGCGCCGCCGGCAGCCCGAAGTTATACATCGGCACCCCCAGCACCACCGCGTCGGCCCACTCCAGCTCGGCAATCAGCTCCTCGCTCAGCGCGAGCGAGCGTTCAGAGGTCGGGCTCTCGCCGAAGGCGGCGGCAATCCAGGTCTCGTCGATGGCCGGGGGCGGGTTGAGGCCAACGTCGCGCACCTTGACGGCGGCATCGGGCAGGTGGGCCTGCCAGCGTTGGGCAAAGCGAGCGGTCAGGTGGCGGGTATTGGAGCGCGTGATGCGGGCGCTGGACTGGATGATGAGCAGATTTTTCATGCCCCCAGTCTGCCACAAAGCGCACCCGAGTGCTTCGTCCTAAAAAGTTGACCCACTCACCTAAAAGTGAGCGTCGAGGCTGCGGCGGCACCGGTCGTCGGCCTCGATACCCTGGCGCTGCAGGTAGCGCGTGCCCCATTCGTCGAGCGCATCCATTACACACGAGAGCGAGCGGCCCTCCTCCGTCAATTCATACTCTACCCGAGCTGGGACCTTGGGGTAGACGGTGCGCTTGATCACCCCATCCGCCTCCAGTTGACGCAGCTGCACCGTCAGCACCTGCGGCGCAATCCCCTGCAAGCCCGCCTGCAGATCGCTAAAGCGCTGGGTGCCCTGCGCCAGCTCCCACAGGATCATCGGCTTCCACCGCCCCCGGATCACGTCAATCGCGGCCTTCACCGGGCAGGTATCGCGGAGCGGGTCGATTTTCTGGGAGTAGTCAGGGCTGGCCATGGCAAAGAAGAGCCTAGCCAGAACCAGCCACGAGACGAGCCAGAAAGGGTATTATTCGAGGCAGGAAGCTGGCACCCCAAAGGGTGCTTTAGCTTTCGCCCACCACAACCGGAAGTCGCCTGCGGCGAAATCCGGCTAGCCGCTGGCATCCTGCGGATGCTGGAGCACCCGACAAGCCTCTTGCCTGCCGCGCTCCAAGCTTTGTCTTCGCTCCCCTAATTCAGATGCTACTGTCTCCGACTTGCCTTTGATTTGCAGCTTCCAAATCAGCCGACATACACCTCTAGCCCATCCTGCGCCTTACGCAAGCCTTTGGATTGCAGCGACTAGCCGCGATGTCGCCACCGGCGACTTCCGGTAAGCCTTCGATTTTGGGTTGCACCCTTTGGGTGCCAGCCGCCCTCCCCCATCACCCCCACCACCGGCAGAGCAAGGTATTCACGGCCCAACCCCCCGCAATAAGCCAGGCAAACATCGCCAGGCCGCAGTAGATCGGCCCCGCTCCGACGCCCCGAAACCGGCTGAAGCGCGAATCGAGGCCCAGCGCGGCCATCGAGAGGGTCAGCAGCACCGTATCGAGCCACACAATGCCCTGCACCAGCGCGGACGGCAGCAGGTTGAGCGAGTTGATGCCCGCCACGACCACAAACAGCACCGCAAACCACGGGATGGTGATAGCGCGGCGAGCTTCCCCACCCTCCCGGCTCAGACAACAACTCAGCACGAGCAGGAAGGGCGCGAGCAACATTACGCGGGCGAGCTTCACGATCACCGCTGTCTCCGCCGTGCCGCCGCCCACCGCGCCACCGACTGCCACGACTTGCGCCACTTCGTGCACGGTCGAGCCCGTGTAGATGCCAAACTGGTGGGCGTCCATCCCTGCCCAGTGATAGAGCGCCGGGTAGGCAAACATCGCCAGCGAGCCGAAGAGCACCACCGTGCCGACGGCAACCGTCACCTTGTGCGGCGCGGGCTTCAACACCGGCTCGGTCGCGAGGATGGCCGCCGCCCCGCAGATCGAGCTGCCCGCCGCGCACAGGATTGCTGTATCGCGGTCCAGCCCAAAGACCCGACGCCCCAGCCACAGGCCCAGCACGAGCGTGCTACACAGCATGACGACATCGGCCGCGAGCCCCGCCAGCCCCACCCCGGCAATCTGTTGAAACGTGACCCGGAACCCGAAAAGCACGATGGCCAGCCGCAGGATGCGTTTTTGGCAAAAGCCCACCCCCGGATGTGCCGCTGCCGGGTAAAAGCGCCCGCTGAGGTTGCCCACCAGCAGGCCGACCACGATGGCTAGCACCAGCGGCGAGAGGTGCAATGCCTGCAGGCTCGGCAGCTGCGCCAGCGCAAAGCCGACAGCGGCCACGGCCCCGGTCAGGAGCAGGCCGGGCAGCAGGTGAGCGTGGGGGGCGGTTTGCGGATGGGCAGGATTCATGGCGGGCTCTCAGGTTGAGGTTGCCATTCTACCGGAATCCGCATCATCAGTAAAATATATGATCTTTCACTTGTTATTCAGTTTTATTGAATGAACCTTACCCTGCGCCAACTGGAGATCTTTGCCGCCGTCGCGGTGCACGAGCATATCGGGCGCGCGGCGGAGGAACTGTCCCTCTCGCCTTCTGCCGCCAGTATGGCTTTGGGCGAGCTCGAAAACGTGATCGGCTACCCCCTCTTCGACCGCATCGCCCGGCGCATCGTGCTCAACGAGCACGGCCGTCTGCTCCTGCCCAAAGTGCTGGCGCTGCTCGACCGGGCGGAGGAAATCGAAGCGGGCATGGCCGACGGCCAACCGGCCGGGCACCTGCGCGTCGGGGCCAGCACCACCATTGGCAATTACCTCCTGCCGGGCATCGTAGGAGCGTTTGCCAACGCCTGCCCCGCGATCCAGGTGCAGCTGGAGGTCAACAACACCCAGTCGATCATCCGCCACCTGCTGGAGCACCGGCTCGACCTCGCGCTGGTCGAAGGCCCCGTCAGCCACTCGGACTTGGTCGAAAGCGTTTGGACCGACGATGAGCTGGTGGTCTTCGCCGCACCCGCGCAAGCGAACGTCTCGCTCGACGCCGCCCAATGGATCATGCGCGAACCGGGCTCGGGCACCCGCGAGGTATTTGAGCAAGCCATGCGCGCCGCCGGCCACCCCATCCACCTGCGGCTGGAGCTGGGCCACACCGAGGCGATCAAGAAAGCCGTCGAAGCGGGCCTCGGCCTCGGCTGCCTCTCCCGCCGTGTCATTGTCCGCGAGCTGGAGCTCGGCTACGTCGTCCCCGTCCCCTGGCCCGGCCTCGCCCTACGCCGCACCTTCTCCCTCTTCTGGCACCGCCAAAAATACCACAGCGCCGCCTTCGAGCGCTTTGTAGCGTTTTGCCGACAGGCGGTTCAAAAATAAGAAGCCTCTCACGGAGAGCACAGAGGCACGAAGAAATACCCTGATGGGGCAATTGGCGGATCGCGTTCGAATCAACCCATCCCCCCCTTGGTGTCTTCGTGTCCTTGGTGAGAGAATTTCCTTTCCAACTCCCCCCTTCAAGCCCCATCGCGGCCTAGTTCACGGAGGCGTTGGCGGAGGTGGGCTTGCTCGGTGGGGAGAGAGGTGAGGCGGAGGGCTTCTTCCCAATGGTCGGCCGCTTGCTGGAAGTGCTCCAAACGCGCCTCGAAGTCGCCCATGACCGCGTAGAGCAGGTGGTAGGAATCGAGCTGGTGGCGATTGATCAGGCTTTCGATGGCCTCCATGCCGGCGGCGGGGCCAAAGACCTGCCCCACGGCCACCGCACGGTTGAGCGCGTAAACGGGTGACTCGTTGAGCTGCACCAGTTGGTCGTAGAGGCGCAGGATGCGGCCCCAGTCGGTCTGTTCGTATTCGCGGGCGGTGCAGTGGCAGGCGGCGATGGCGGCCTGCAGGTGATACTCGGTCAAGTCCTCGCCCCGGGCGGCCGCGTTGAGCTGCATCAGCCCTTCGCCGATGAGGCCGTAATTCCACTGCGTGCGGTCCTGCTCGCTGAGCCGCATCAGGTTGCCGTTGTCGTCGATCCGGGCCTGACGGCGGGCCTCGGTAAAGAGCATGAGGGCCAGCAGCGCGTGGGCGGGCGGCGACACAGCGGCGGGGTGCTCGACGACCATGCGCGCGAGGCGGATGGCTTCGGCGCAGATCTCTTCCTTGATCATGCGCTCGCCGCTGGTGGCGTGGTAGCCCTCGTTGAAGAGCAGGTAGAGCACCTTGAGCACGCCCTCCTGCCGCTCGCGCAGCTCCGGGCCAGCCGGGATTTCGAGCGGGATCGCCTCGTCGCGGATCTTCTGACGCGCACGGGTCAGGCGCTTGGCCATGGCAGGCTCGGCACAGAGGAAGGCGCGGGCAATTTCGCTGGTGCTGAAACCGCCCAGAGTCTTGAGCGCGAGGGCCACCTGCGCTTCTTCCGGCAGGGCCGGGTGGCAACAGGCGAAGATCAGCCGCAGTCGGGCATCGCGCACCTCGGCCTCGAACATCGGGTCGGACGTGTCGAGCGTGCTCAACTGCTGCTCGACGTTGGTCACGATCTGCGGCTGCTTGATGCGGAAGGTGCGCTCGCGGCGGATCGCGTCGAGCGCGAGGCGCCGGGCGGTCTGGAAGAGCCACGCGGCCGGCTCGTCGGGCACGCCGTGGTAGGGCCACACCTGCAGCGCCCGCACCATCGCATCCTGCACCACATCTTCGGCCAGCTGCAGGCGGTCGAGCCCGAAGATGCCGGTGAGCATCGAGACGAGTCGACCCGCTTCCTGCCGGAAGAGGTGGGCGGTGAGGCGCGGCACATCGCGGTGCACCGGCACAGGTTGGGCGGGCGTGGCCGTCATGGCATCAGGCCGATCAGGCTGTTTCGGCAGCGGCGAGTTGCTTTACCCGAGCCAGCAGCGGGCAGGCGGTGGCGATCTGGCGCACCTCCACCTTCATACCGTAGGGCACCCAAGGGCCGCTGGCAGCGATCTCAATCGCCTCTTCGCGGGTTTCGACGTTGAGGATCAGGAAGCCGCCGATGGCCTCCTTGGTCTCGGCAAAAGGCCCGTCGACCACCGTTTGCCCTTCGCGGTGCGATACCAGGGAAGTTTCGTCGGTCAACGGGTGGCCCAGCTTGACCTTGTTCTGGCGATAGAGCCCTTCAAACCACTCCATCACGTTGTTCATGAGGGCCTCCATCTCGTCGGGCGGGCAACCCAGAGTCCACTCCGAGCCACGGAAGAGGATCATGTAGTCGGGTTGGGCGTCGTGCAGTGCTTTCAAGCCGTCAGATTCCATAGTGTACGATCGGTAAAAGGTTCAGGCGAGCGCTTCGACATACTGGCGCGTGCGCATGTAGACGGGGCAGGATTCGGCCAAGGGGCGCACCTCGATCGTCATGCCGTAGTCGAGATGGGGGGCGCTACTCGCGATCTCCACCGATTCCTCCATCGTGGAGATGTTGAGGATCACGAAGCCCGCAACGGCTTCCTTGGATTCGGCAAACGGCCCGTCGACCACCGTACGGCCCCCTTGGCGGGAGACGCGCATGCAGCGCTCGAAGAGGGGCTTGCCGTCCACCATCACGCCAGACTCGGAGAGGTTGTCGAACCAGCCGAAGATGCGGTCGAGCGCGCCTTGCAGCTCGGCCGGCGAATAATTGCGGTCCCACTCGTTGTTGCGGATGAGCAGCATGTATTGTGGGGGCGTCTTGGTTTCGGCAGAAGTTTCCATGGTCGTGTTTCCTTTCAGGTTCACTGTCTCGACGAACGAACAGAGCGCGCGAGGACAGACCGGCGCGATTTTTACGAAAAAACTCAGTCGGCGCGCGCGAGCCCGGCGAAACGCTTGCCGCCCGCGAGCAGCAGGAAGAGCGCGAGCACCACGATGGCGATGAGGATGGGGCTGAAGAGCCCTTCTCCAGCCATCACGAAGTAGTGGAAGGCGATGATGTTGACGATGATGGGCCCGACGATCAGCAGCCCGAAGTTGCGCGTGATGGGGATGGCGACGAGCAGCCCGCCGATCAGTTCCATAACTTTCACGAAATCCATGTAGCCGGTAGGCATGAAAGCGGCGTTGAAGTGCGCGGGCGCCGAGTCTGCCGGGAACTCCGGCTGGGGCATCTCCATAAAGAAATACATCAAGGCAAAAGCCACGAAGGCGAGGCCGAGCAGGGCTCCGGCAATATTGACGGCAATTTTCATAGCGGGCGGATAATCAGAGGTGGACGGAGAGAATCAGGCGTTGCGCGCCGGGCAAGGGAGGAGGTTAAGCAAAGTTATGCAGCGGATCAAGCTTGCTAATGATCGCCCTCCTCCCTCGACCGAGTGGCGATTCCTACAGCGAGACGATGGTGCGGAAGCCGCCGTAAGCGATGCGCTTGCAGTCGAAGATGTCGGGCCCCTGCATCAGGTCATGGATGCGTTGGTCGGCCATCACCTTGGCGTTCACGGCGTCGCGCTGCTCGCGCGACTGGTAGACGATCCACGAGAAAACCACGGTCTCGCCCTCCTTGGCCTGCGCCATTTTCGGAAACGGCACATGGTCCTTTGCCTCGAGGTCGTCGCCCACCGTTTCCATAAAGGCGAGCGCGCCGTGTTCGCGCCAGATCTTGCCCGCCGCGGCGGCCATCTTGCGGTATTGCTCCACGTTTTCTTTCGCGATCACGAGGACGAAGCCGTCCACGTAAGGCAGGTTCTGGGTCGTTTCAGAAGAGGTCGATTGTGTTTCCATAGGTCGGGTTGGTTGGCGTGTTCAACCCTATGACGAAACAGCCCCGCCAGCGAGGACACTGCCGCTCACTATTTTGTGAGTGATTTGTCCAGCACCCGGGCGACCGCTTCGGCACCACGGCGCAACTCCGCTTCGGAAGCGGCGGCAAAGCCCAGGAGAAGCCCGTGGCGAGCCTGAAACGGATCGGCGTAGGCGGTCGAAATGGGCAGGGCCTCGACGTCCACTTCTTGCAGCGCCCGCACCAGTTCACAGTCGTCTACCCCTGCTGGCAGCCACGCCGCCGCCTGCAGGCCCGCATGCGCCGTCTCCAGCCGCAGGCGTTCGCCCCAGTGCGCCTGCGCCAGCTCGGCCAACAAGGCGCGTCGGCCCGCGTACAGCTCGCGCATCCGCCGCATGTGCTGCGCAAACTGCCCCTGCGCGATAAACTCCGCCAGCACCGCCTGCTCGATCACCGGTGGGAAGCGATCGACCAGGGCGCGGAATTGCAACAAGGGCTCGACCAAGGCCGGAGGCACGACCATGCAACCCAGCCTGATCGCCGGGAAGAGCAGCTTGGTAAAGGTGAAAGCGTAGAGCACGCCGTCGCGATCAAGGCTTTGCAGACTCGCCACCGGCCGCCCGTCGAAGCGGTATTCACCATCGTAATCGTCCTCAAAGATCCAGGCTCCTGTGGTCCGCGCCCACTCCAGCAGCCGCAGGCGACGCTCCAGCCCCAGCAGAGCGCCCGTCGGGAAGTGGTGCGCCGGGGTGACGTAGCAGAGGTTGGCCGCTCTTGGTAGTGCATCGACCCGCAGGCCCTGGCCGTCAACCGGCACCGGCTGGACGCCCCACCCCGCCTGTTGCAGGACGGGGGTAGCGCCAACGTAACCTGGCTCTTCCATCACCGCCAGTGCGCCGGGCTTTGCCAACAGCCGCGCCACGAGATCGAAGGCTTGCTGGGTGCCGGAGGTAATGAAGACTTGCTCCGGCGAAGCCTGTATGCCCCGCGCCTGCGCCAAATAGCCTGCGACCGCCACTCGCAAGGGCTCCCAGCCCCGAGCGTCGCCACCGGCCAGATCGCGCGCCGTCAGCCGCCGCAGGACCCGCCCGTGCAGGCGCGCCCACTGGTCGAGCGGGAAGGCATCCAACGCGGGCTGGTTGGCCCGAAATGCCCGCTGCTCGTGCCCCTCCGGTCGTACCGGGAAGGGTTGGGCCTTCGTCTTGGGTAGGGCCCGGCGCGATGGCTCGCTCTCGATACGCGGAGGCTGGAGATGGGTGGGCTTGGCCAAGGCACTTGCCACGACACTGCCAGAGCCGACCTTGCTCTCCACATAGCCTTCGAGCGCCAACTGCTCATACACCGCCACCACCGTACCGCGGGCAATGGTGTGTTGCCGGGCAAGGTTGCGTGTCGAGGGCAGGCGGCTGCCCGGCGGGAGTTGCCCCGCCAGAATACGGTCGCGCAACTCACGATAGAGCCAGCGTTGCCAGGTCTCACCCAGGCGAGGGGGCGGCAGGGCGATATCTTGATGAGGAGCGCGGCGCATAATGGTCCAATTAATTACACCCGAAATGGACCTACTGCATAAACCATTTCAGGTTAAGATCCCAGCATGGAACCACGACTCGATTACTTTCCTTTTGCACAACCGGCCCTGAAGGCCCAGATGAGCATCGAAGGCTACCTCAAACAAAGCAGCCTCGGGCACAAGCTGCTGGAGCTGGTGAAGCTCCGGGTATCGCAGATCAACGGCTGCGCGTTCTGCGTCAACATGCACATCAACCTGCTGCGCGAAGCAGGAGTGCCGACCGAAAAGATCGACTTGCTGGTGGTCTGGCGCGAGAGCCCCGTCTATACCGCTCGCGAACGTGCCGCCTTCGAATGGGCCGAGAGTGTGACGCTGCTGGCCGACACGGGCGTGCCCGACGCCACCTACGAAGAAGTGGCCGAGCATTTCGACGATGCCGAGCTGGTCGACCTCACCTGGAACATCGCCTCGATCAACAGCTGGAACCGCCTCAGCGTCTCGTTCCGCAAGCTGCCCGAAATCAAGCAGGCAGCGGTGCGGGCATAATCCTCTTCAACCTCACACAAAAAAGCACCCCGAGGTATGCCCTTTCGCAGTGGCACCCCCTCCGGGGTGCAGCCTTTGGTTCAGAACGATCCGGTGGTGTCGGACGCCAAGCGTCCTCAACCACCGGCTATTTCGCTAGCATCCCTTCAGGATGCTGGATCATGCAGCAAGCCAGAGGCTTGCCAGCTCTTAGCGCGGGGTTGAGGTCCGCAGTAGCGGACCGATACCCCGGGTGATCAAGGTCAAGAATGCACCCCGGAGGGGTGCCACCAAAGATTTAACAAACGGTCAAATTGCCAAGACTTCATTCCGTCTTTGTCCGCTCAACAGCGGCTCTAATCCCGCTTGATCTTGCAGCTTTGGCTGGCGTGGCGGTCGGGGAAGGTCAGCTCGGCAATGGCGGACTTATCGAGATGGCCGAGGCCGATGGCGGTCAGCTGGTCGTACTGCATGCGCGTGGCGGTGGCGAGCGGCAGGCTGAGGCCGAGGGTTTGCGCGAGCTGCAGGGCGATACCGCTGTCCTTGGCCGCATGGGCGCCGGAGAAGTAGGTCTCGTGCTCGCGAGCAATCATGTCGTCGCCGTCGGTCTCGAGCACCCGGCTATTGGCACCGGTGCGGGAGAAGATCTGCTTCACCATCACCGGGTCGAGCCCGAGGGCCGTGGCCAGGCCAAGGCCTTCGGCCAGCCCAGCCGTGTTGATGTTCATCACCATGTTGACGAGCGCCTTGACCTGCGCCGCCGTGCCGGCACCCCCGGTGTAATACAGGGAGCTGCTCATATCTTCGAGCAGCGGGCGCAGGCGGTCGAAGACCTGGGGCTCACCGCCGACCATGAGGAAGAGCGTGCCGCTGCGCGCCTGCGGGATGCTCGATGCCATGGGGGCTTCGAGGCTGTAGGCGCCGATTGACTTGGCCGCCTTCTCCACCTCCTGATGGATGGCGGGGGTGATGGTGGCGCAATTGATGAAGGTCTTGCCCGCCGCGCCGAGCAGCAGGTTGTCTTCGTCGCCAAAGAAGATGGCGCGCATGGCGGCGTCGTTCGTCACCACAGTGAGGATCACATCGGCGTGCGCGGTGACGTCGGCGAGCTTTTCCACCGCTTGCGTATCGAGTTCGGCGGCCAGTTGCTGGGCCGATTCGCGGTGGATGTCGTAGACCGCCGAGACGCGGTAGCCGGAGTCAAATTGCAGGTGGCGGGCGATATTGGCGCCCATGCGCCCCACCCCGACGAGGCCGACGCGCAGCTTTTCGCGCGCAACCCCGGCAATCTGCACCGGAGCGGCCCCGACTTGCTGTTGCAGCCAGGAAACGACGGTGGCCGTCATCTCGCCGAGCGCTTCGCCGTTGAACATGTGGTCGCCCCCTTCGATGGGGTGCCAGGCCTTCGGACAGCGCAGGGCTTCGTAAAACGCGCGGCCTTCGCGCACCGGCACGAGATCGTCGGCCGTACCGTGCACCACGAGCGTGGGGCACTGGATGTCGCCCGCGTGCGGCAGGGTGCTGCGGATGTGCGTGAGGTCGTCGACAAAGCACTGGCTGAGCGGGAAGCCTTCTTCGCCCCACATCTCGTCCTGGCCGGGCGTGTGGTCGCCAAATTCGTCCACCACAAAGCGCTTGGTCTCGACCATGCCGGCCAGGGAGACGAAGCCCTTGATGCTGAAGGCGCGCTCTAGGGTAAGCGTACCGACCGCGCCGCCCATGCTGTGGCCTACGTAGTAGAGCTCGCGACCGGCGCATTGCGCGATGACGGCCCGGAGGTCTGCTACTTCCTTGGTGATGGTGGCGGCGGCGAAGTCGCCCTCCGAACCGCCATTGCCGGCGTAGGAAAAGCGCACGGCGTCGAAGCCGGCGGCGGCCAACGCCTTGGCCAGCGCGACGGCCCAGGGCCGGTCCTTGTTGGCCGTGAGGCCGTGGCCGATCAGCACCAGCGGTGCGGCGCCCTCGGCCTTGCCCTCAGCGGCATGCCAAGTGGCGTCGAGGCGTTCGCCCAAGTGATTGGTAAGAGTCGGGAATGTGTTGGAAACAGGCACCTTGCTTACACCGAAAGCACAAAAATGGGTATTTCACAAGGCGGGGGTGCCGAGAATACAGCCCCTCAAATATAAAAAAGCTCCCGGCAGCAAAGCCGGGAGCCAAAGATGGATAAAACACTCAGGCAGTCCGCCCCGGCTTAGTCCATGATGTTGAGAATCGACATGTCTTCGAGGTTCGTGAAGACGCGCGGATTGTCGGTGCCGATGTGGTACTCCAGGTCATCATCCAGCGTGTAGCTGTAGATGCGGGGGTAGTTGTTGCGGCTGAAGACGATCCAGCGCAGCTTTTGGTCGTAGGCGGTGTAGACTTCGTCATCGGGACGCAGGGTCAGGTAGGCGAAGTTGAGCCAGCCGTGCTCTTGGTGCCACACGTCCGGGAAGCTGGAGATGTCGACGATGCCGTAGAAGGGCAGATCATGCAGGCCACCACCGATGTCGACGAGGCCCGGGAAGAAGAAGAAGGGATAGTCTTCTTCGTAGATGTCATTCACTTCCGAGCCGGAGAGGATGCGGTTGTAGATGCGGATCTCGTCGATGTAGCCTTGATAGCCACGGTAGAGCTGCGGGTTGTTGCCGATCGAGGCGCGGAAGGAATAGCCGATGGCGTTACCGGCGGCGGGCGGCGGGACGTGGTCGAGGATCTTCGTTTCCGGGGCGCCATTCACGTAGAAGGTGGGGGCGTTGGCAACGTTGGTGCGGTCAAACGACACGCCGACGTGCATCCACGTCTCGGCGTAGTTGTAGGGCAGCACGATGCGCCACTTGGCACGGGCCTGACCGCCACCGGTCTTGAAGTCCTGTTCGAACACGAGGTCGACCTTATATTCGTCGTAGGAGACGAAGAAACGGTAGCCGTTGGTTTCCACCACGCGGGGGTTTTGCGGGAAGACCGTCTCGCTGCCCGGCTTGACCCAGGCGGTGATGGTGATCTGGGGAGAGTCGGTCGAGGTCCAGATAGCGCCGTCGTCGGCATCGTAGGTGCGCAGCGCACCGTACTTCATGCCGTCGGCGACCTGTTCGGCACCACCGACCAACATGGCGTCATGACCATTGCCCGTAGCGTCGATCGCGGTAGCAGAACCGGTATCGTCGAAGGTCCAGTGTGCGAGCAGACCCGCGGTCGGGGCTGCAGCCTGCATGGCAAAGGGGGTGAGCATTGCGCCCACCGCAAAGAATAAGCGATTCAGTTTCATTCTGTGAACGAGTTGAGTGTGACTAGAGGGGAGCACCCCTGAGCCTCCAAAAACACTTTACGTACCACTTCGCTGCATTGTTTTCCCCAACCTGCGGATCGCCTCTCATCATCAAGGGTTTTTACGATGCCACCCGGCCCTTTTACCACTACTTCACAATCGGGAATAGACGCTACATTTCAAAATGAAATGGCAAAAAGCACACACCTTTAACAACCTGCACGATTAGGGCTAGGCAGAGAGCAAAGCGACTACTCAATACACCCAATAACCTCTATATAACACCCTACCAGCCAGGCGCTCGACGAAAAAGCTCCCAATCCTGAAACACGCAAAATCTATCCCCTATATTATTAATCCAGAGGGTCTTAAAAAATCCTGCTCAAAAGCAGGGCTAAAGCACCTAACCTTGTTTTTGATCACCATAGACCGAACGCTCGTCTAAAATAAGGGTCTATCACTCAGGTGAAATATGAGCTTCAGTTCACACCGCGCAATCCCCCTACAAACGTGAATTGCAAATCGCCTCTCAAAACGTGTAACTGATCGTGCGCCATGCGTTTTAGTACACTTTATGCAATACCACAGGCCTGTATCCGTGCAGATTGCGCTTGGATTATTACGCATACCTACCGGGGTCTTTTGAAATCCTAAAAGAGGCCTTATTTTTTATTTTATAGGTGTTACATCCCAAACAATAAAAACATCCGTTCTTGCTGTTCATAACGTGTTAAAAATTGTTTAGGATTTTTACACACGGACGAGACAGATGCATTTCGCAAAGACGAATTTCGTAACGCTGCGCTCGCCTCACCCTTGCAGCGGGGCTACCGGTATCGTATCAGATGCAGCTTCCTACGCCATGAAGCCCTACTTCATCACCGTCGCCCTGCTTTGCTGCAGCAATTTCTTCATGCTCTACGCCTGGTATGGGCACCTGAAGAACCAGGCCCACCAGCCGTGGGTCATCGCTGCGCTCGTCAGCTGGGGCATTGCGCTCTTCGAGTATCTACTGCAGGTGCCGGCTAACCGGACCGGACACACTGTGATGAGCGTCGCGCAGCTCAAAATCCTGCAAGAAGTGATTTCACTCACGATCTTTGTCCCGTTTTCCCTCCTGATCATGCGCGAGCGGCTCACCTGGGATTATCTCTGGGCAGGGCTCTGCATCTGCGGCGCCGTCTTTTTTATCTTCCGCCGCCAATTGATGGCCGGATGAGCATTGCAGATTGGCAGACGCGCTGCCCGCCGTTAACGTGCGCCGCATGAAACCCGTGCATTGGGCCATTGTCGGCACCGGCGACATCGCGAGCGAGTTCGCCCGGGGCCTGAAACAGCTTCCGGGGCAGGCCGTGCGCTATGCCGTCGTCTCCCGCACCCACGAACGCGCCCAGCGTTTTGCGGAAAAATACGGTTTCGCCACCGCCACCGACGACTTCGACGCCGTGTTGGCCGACCCGAAGGTGCGAGCCGTGTATATCGCCACGCCCCACCCCGCGCACTTTGCCACTGCTCGCGACGCGTTGCAGGCAGGTAAAGCGGTGCTGTGCGAAAAGCCCGTAACCCTCAACGCGCGGCAATTTGACGAATTGCAACGCCTCGCCGTCGCCCAGGGCGCATTTTTCATGGAAGCGATGAAGACACCCTTCCAGCCCGCCATCCAGCGCGCAATGGAGCTGGTAGACAGGGGCGACCTCGGCCCCATCCGCCACCTGGAGGCCAGCTTTTGCTTTCATGCACCGCGCAAGGAGGGCAGCCGCTTTTACGAACCCAGCCTGGGCGGAGGCGGCCTGCTGGACGTCGGCGTCTACCCGCTCTCTCTGGCCTACCTGCTCCTCGGCGCGCCCGAGTCAACCGATTCCGCCCTGCAGATGGGGCCGACCGGCGTCGACGAACAAGCCGCCCTGCTCTGCCGCTACGCCAGCGGCGCCAGCGCTTTCCTGCGCTGCGGGATTTACGGCAGCCAGGAAGAAAGCATCCGCATCTTTTGCGAAGACGGGCAGATCGAGCTGCTGCACCTGCGCCGCTGGGATCCACAAGGCATCCGCTGGCGCGCCTACCACGGGGAATGGCAGGAAGAAGCCTACCCCACCGACGGCAGCCCCCTCTCCTTCGAAGCCGAAGAAGTCTACCACTGCCTCGCCGAAGGCTTGAAGGAGAGCGCCGTCGTCCCCCACCGCCAGACCCACGCTGTGCTCGCCCAGATCGACGCCCTGCGCTCCAAAGTCGGTCTGGTCTACCCGGGGGATGCGGAGTAGTCATTACCCTTGAGCGGCCAGCTCCATGCAGCGGGCCAGTCGCCGGGCATTGCGCCGAATATCAAACTCCTGCGACAACAAGGCACGGCAGGCCTCTCCCATGGCCGCTCGCTCCGCCCCGTTTTTCTCCAGCAGGCGCGCCATCGCAGCAGCGAGCGGGGCCGGTTCTCCCTTGGGCACCAAGTAGCCGTGCACGTCGTCCACAAATCCACGTGGGCGGCCGACGCAGTCGCTCATGATAACCGGCAGGCCTGCGCCGAAAGCTTCCAGCACGGCCAGCGGAAAGCCCTCCCACATTGCCGGGTGCACGTACCCGTCGCTCGCATGATGGAGGGCGGCCACGTCGTTGCGCCAACCGAGGAAATGCACGCTATCGTGCAGCTCGAGCTCTTCCGCCATCTTGAGCAAGCGGGCCTTGTAAGCCTCTTCCGCCGCCATGCCCGAGCCCGCATCGCCCACCAGCAACAAGCGCGCGTGCGGAAAACGGCGCACGAAATGAGCCCACGCCTCCAGCAAGACAAGCTGGCCTTTTTGCTCCCCCAGCCGCCCGACGCAGGTAAATGCAAAGTGATGTGGCTCCAGCCCCAGCTCCGCCCGCAAAGCTTCCCGCGCCCCAGGCTCGAAGGTGGAGAGTTGCGACGGGTCGATCGCATTGTGCACGCAGACCACGTTTTCCGCCGGCACATCGAAGCGGCGAATCGTCTCCGCCTCCGTCGCCCCCGAAGAAGCGATCGCCAAGTCTGTACTCGCCCACATGGAGAGGCCATAGAGCGCCCCCTTTATTCTGCCTCCCACCCCCGCGCCAAACATACGGAGGTTCTGGACCTGCGGGGCGTAAGGCACCCGCGCGAGCAGCGCCGCCCAAGCCGTCGTCTTCACGTCCCCCTGATTCATGCTGCTGGCGAGCTGTACTCCGCGCTGGCGCATCAACACCGCCAGCCGCCACACCAGCAACGGATTGGCTACCGTCAGAAAATTCCCCAAGTGCAGCACTTCAAAGCCCTCGGCGCGTAGCCTCGGGACAATCGACTCGCCCTCTTTCGGCGGCTCTTGCGAAACGCAGATCACTTCATGGCCCGCGTCGCGCAGCGCCTTGACATAGCTGAGGCCCATCCGGCTAGCGCCGGTAAAATCACTGATGGCAAAGGTGAACAGGATCTTCATGAGAAAGCAGAGAGGGACGGCTGGGACCATGCCGCCCCTACCCCCACCGCGCAAGCCCCGAGTCCACCAGCGTATCGCGCATTGCCAGTACGGCTAGTACCTGTATTATAATGGGATGTTCTATCTCCCTCGCTTGCTTGAGCACCTCAAGCGCAAAGACTACATCCCGCAAACGGTTGACCGCCTGGCTGAGGCCCTGCAGGTCCCGGAAGAGGAGTTCCCGGAGTTCCGCGCGGAGGTCAACAAGCACCTGCGCCAGGGCACGCTCGTCAAACTGAAGAAGAACCGCGTCTGCCTGCCGCGCGACGCCGACCTCGTGACGGGTATCGTTCGCTTTCGCCAAAGCGGCTCGGCCATCCTGCTGCGCGACCCTGACAGCACGGGCAAACAACTGCCCCCGCTCCAGATCCGCGCCGAAGACACCAGCACCGCCCTGCATGGCGACCGCGTGGTCGCCCGCCTCAACCACCGCAAGCCGCGCCGCCGCGTCCACCGCACCAAGGAAGGCGGTGCCGTCTCCGTGATCGAGCAGGAAGAAGAAACCGGGCGCATCATCCGCATCCTGGAGCGCGCACACCCCACCATTACCGGCACCCTGCGACAGAGCCGCCGCTACTGGTTCGTCATCCCCGACGAGCCTCGCATCGTGCACGACATCCTCGTCAACGCCCCCGAAAGCACGGGGCTCGACCCGGCTCCAAAGATCGACGACAAGGTGGTCGTGCAGCTGATGGAGTGGGAAAAGCCGCACCTCGCCCCCGAAGGCGAGATCATCGAAGTGCTCGGCCGCACCCACACGCCGGGTGCCGAGTACAAGGCGTTGCTCCACCAGTATTCACTCGATCCGGAATTCCCGGACGACGTCATGCGCGAAGTCCGCGAATTGCCGGACAAGGTGACGCCGCAGCAACTGCAGGAGCGCCTCGACCTGCGCGACCAGTTCGTCTTCACCATCGACCCGCAGGACGCCAAGGACTTCGACGATGCCCTCAGCATCGAGGAAGACGACGATGGCAACGTGACCGTGGGCGTGCACATCGCCGACGTCAGCGCCTACGTGAAGCCCGGCACCGCCCTCGATCAGGAAGCCCGTCGCCGCGGCAACAGTACTTACCTGGTAGGCCGCGTGATCCCCATGCTGCCCCACGCCCTCTCCAACGGCGTCTGCTCACTGGTGGAAGGCGAGGATCGCCTGACCAAGAGCGTCTTCCTCAAATACTCCAAAGGCGGCAAGCTGCTGGACACGACTTTTGCCAACACCGTCATCTTCTCCCGCAAGCGCCTGACCTACGAACAGGCCTATGCGCTGTTGTTTGAGGACGACCTCGACAAGGTCCGCGCCATGCCCCGGCCGCCCGCACACCAGACGGGCAGCACCGGCCGCGCGCTCGACACCTTGAGCAACGACGAGCTGGGCCAGATCAAGGCCAAGCTGCAACAGCTCTGGGGCGTGGCCAAGAAACTCCGCCAAAAACGGATGCGCTACGGCAGCCTCGACCTCGACATGCCCGAGTCGAAGATCTACGTCGACCCCGAAGGCTGGGCCGACCGGATCGTGAAGATCGAGCACGACGAGAGTCACCAGCTGATCGAGGAATTCATGCTGGCGGCCAACGAGGGTGTGGCCAAGGTGCTCAACCACCGCAACATCCCGCTGATCCACCGCGTGCACGACAAGCCCGACGCGGAAAAGCTCGACGACCTGAGCGAATACATGGAGCAGGTCGGCATCTCCACGGGCGACCTCTCGGTCAAGAAGCACGTGATCCAGCTGCTGCAAAAGATCAAGAGCCACCCGCAGAGCTACCTCCTGCGCGTGCAACTGCTGCGCAGCCTCAAGCAGGCCCAATATCGCGCCACGCCCGACGGCCACTACGGCCTCGGCAAGAAGGATTACACGCACTTCACCTCCCCCATCCGCCGCTATAGCGACTTGATTGTGCACCGCATCTTCGACCTGCACCTCGCCCGCAGCGGCGAGGACGCCGCCCGGAAGCGCCTCGACAAGACCCTCCCCCACTATACGCCGGAGATGCTCGCCACCATCGCGCAGCACCTCTCCATTACCGAGCAGAACAGCACCGAGGCCGAGCGCGAGTCCAACAAGATCAAGCTGCTGGAGTTCTTCGAGCGTCAACTGGAGAAGCCCAAGCGCCAGACCTTCCCCGCCATCATCACCGACGTGCGCAACCACGGCCTGTTTATCGAGCTGGTCGATTCGATGGCCTTCGGGCTCATCCCCACCAGCTCGCTTACGGACGACTTCTACTCCGTCAGCCGCGACCAGGACGCGCTCGTAGGCCGCCGCAGCAAGCGCAAGTTCAAGCTCGGCCAGCGCATCGAAGTCGTCACCTATCAGGTCGACCGCTTCAAGCGCCAGATCGACTTCACCGTGGCCGGCATGCCGGCCAACTAAGCCGCCCTGCCCAAACTTGTTTTACGAACGCCCTTCCCTTACGGGGGAGGGCGTTTTTTTGTCTGCGGTTTTGCACCCTGCGGCCCGGCGGCAGAACGCTCCTTGCCCGGCTTGGAACCCCAGAAGCGGGGTGCATGCCAGCCGGTATATTTCGGTAAATAATGCCAGTATCGTTCAATGATGCAACCGTAAGATACCTGATTTATTTGACGTATATTAACTATCAATAGAGCCGTGACACATAGAAGATATCTGATTAGGGGTAGACGCCCCAACTACGGGCAACCCTATGACAAAACTGATATCCTTACTCTGCACCACGCTCGCCGTAGGTGCATTCTCGCTACGTGGCGCTACAGCTGAGACCGATGGCGTTTACGTGCTCTCTCAAAATGTTCTTACGGCCGACGGCGACTGGAGCGACGAGCTCATTGATCTGGTTTCCGCCATCGGGACGGCCGGCCATGGCACGATCGTGATCGACGAGCCGGTTGACATCGCACAAAGCGTCACCATCGGCTCCAAGGTAAAGCTGCGCTTCGAAAATGGCGGTCGCATCACCGTTACCGGAGCCGGCACGAAGCTCACTCTCAACGGCTTGATTGAGGACACCACCGGCTGGATTATCGATGCGGATATCAGCCAGCTCGAAGGCCGGATGAAGGCCGGATGGACGCGCCCCGACTGGTTTGGCGTCGTGCAAAACGGCAAGGCGGCCAGCGGCAGCGCGGGCAGCAACGGCATCGGCGATGAAGTGGCCTTCGCCAAGGCCTTCAAAGTGGCCAGCATGATCCGCACGTATGGCACCTATCAAGTGCACGACAGCATCCAGCCCGTCACCAACCAGAACGGCCATTATACTGCCGAAGCGTTTGTCTGGGACGGCGGCTATACATCGGCCCAAGGTGTCCTGACCCAGACGACCGTATACCGCAAAGGCATCGCCCCTGCCCTCTCCCTAACCCCTCCCAGCGGCAAGCGCAACAAAGGCGTGGAGATCAAGGGGGTGCTGTTTATGGACAACTCGGCCCACACCTCTACGGTCAGCGTGCATAACAACGCAAAGGAGATGGTGCGGATTAACGACTCCAACGGCATGGTTATCTTCAATCAGGTCACGATCAACACGGCCCACTTCGTCGAATGTCTCTATAGCACCGAGATGTGGGACTCCCGCTTCATCAACTGCTACTTCAATCAGTACAAGGCCAATTCGAGCCTGCCCACCAAGGCGGCGGTGCGTCTCGGCAAGGGTGAAAACGAAACCACCAATCAGATCATCTTCGACAGCTGTGTCTTCGAGCGCTTCCAAGGCACAGCTCTACGGATCGAGGGTGGCGGCGCGTACCCCTCGGCCAACCACATCATTTTGCGTAATACCAAGATGGAGGGCGAAATGCGCGCGGGCCGCTCAGTCATTGAGCTCATCCGCACTCTCGGCGTCTACTTCGACGGCTGCACTATCACCGGCACCTTCTCTCAGGTGCCAGACGGCAGCGGGGTGGATTCCATCCTCTACCTCCAAGGCGCAAAAGGCGTCTTTGGCAGCATCAACTTCTCCGCCGGCGGCCATAGTTACGGAGTCGACTCCAACGACGATGGCCAGATCGACTACATCCACGCACGCGATGTTTACCTCAACAGTTTCCTCAAATGTGCCCGCGCACCCTATGGCGCCAAGTTTCACGAAACGGTGGGCGTCGACCTCGACGTATACGCCTACAATGCCTGGGCCAACAACGGCGCGCAGGCTTACAACAAGGGTAACAGCGAGTTTAACTACCTGCTGAATCACTCCACCAACCCATTCCAGACCGTCGCCTGGGGTGACACCGCCGGGACCGCCGAGCAGCGCAAGAAGTGGGTCAACGTGCGCCTGCACACAGGCTATGACGAGATGATCGACGCAACCAGCAGCTACGGCCAGACGCGCGTCGATACCCTTGCCGCCAAGAGCACCATCGCCACCGAAGGCGATCTGGAAGTGGAAGGCTCTGCCACCATCGCAGGAAATCTCACCCTCGAAGGCGCCGGCCAGACTCCCGTAGATGTATACTCGACCCTCAACAGCTACGCCGCCTCCCTCTCGAGCCTGGGTTCGACGATTGCCAACCAGAATGCCGCCCTTGATGGCAAACTGGATGTCTCGACTTCGGGCACCATTTCTGGCCCGGTCGACAGCGACGGCTTCCAGAACTTCGCCCACCCGATCTCGAGCTCGAAAGTCGAGGTGCTCGATCTGATGTCGGTCGACGGCTACACCAGCGTCAATCTCGGCCACACCGGCCAGACTGACGGCTGGGTGATCCCCAAGGATTCACCGCAGTGGTACCGCATTGCCCGCCTGGCCAAGCAAGACGGCGCGACCAACACTAGCGCCACCATCCAAGGTCGCCTCGTCGCAGGCCCAAAGGGCTATTGGTCGCAAAACTCTGGCTACACGGCAGAATTCGCTTTCGGCTCGCGCGGTGACGGCGCGGCGCTGGCCCCCCTGCTCAACGAATCCGGCGCGGGCAGCTACAACGGCACTTACGCCAACAACGACAACCACCGCTGGGCCGTCTACGAAGAGACCATTAATGGTGACGACTACTATGTGCTTTACTACCGCCAGGGTAACGCCTCGCCTTACGCCCATCTCCAGTTTGCCACCGGTGGGAGCGCGGTACCCATCTTGCAGCCCGTGGCCTCCTCCAGTGGAACCACCAACGCCCCCAACACCACCGGCACGCTCGTGTGGAGCAGCATGAACGGGACGCGCCAAGGCATCAACAATGGCGCACTCAATACCTACAACTCCATCGTGGCTATCAACGCCAAGGCCTACGATGTGCAATATCAGGGCTACAAGCTCTACGTAGGTGGCAAGATCTACGCAACCGAGCTTGTCACCGATCAGGCTACGTATGCCGACTTCGTTTTCGAACCGGGCTACCCACAACCCAACATCCGCGAATGGGAAGCCTATATCGCAGAACATGGCCACCTGCCCAATGTGCCTTCGGCTGAAGAGACGAAAGAAGGCATTCCTGTCAGCCAGCTACAGCAGGCCATGCTCCGCAAAATCGAAGAGCTGACGTTGATCCTGATCGAGCAAGACAAGGAAATCCAAGCCCTGCGCGAAAAGCTGCAATAGGCCTGTAGCTCACTTGAGTATGCTCCCTTAGCGCGAGGTCTCATCGACCTCGCTTTTTTGTTTCTATCCGAACTGTCCCCGCCCTTGTCGATTGAGCGAAGACACCCTGCCTGCATCGGGCAGGGTGCAAGGATCTGAAGGGTGTGGCGTTGATTTGCAGCGACTTAGGCTGCTGGCATGGGCCGTGCGCCAACGTTTGGGCAAACCTAAACCCAATACGACCCATGCAATACAACTTGAATGGCAAGAAGGTGGCCTGCCTGGTCGCCGACGGATTTGAACAGAGCGAACTTGAAAGCCCAGTAAAGGCCCTGCGAGACGCGGGCGCCAAGGTGGAAATCGTCTCCCCCAACTCCAAAGAAGTGAAGGGGTGGGACGAAGACAACTGGGGCCGCTCGGTGCCGGTAGACGTCACCATCGACGATGCCGCGCCCAGCGATTACGACGCCCTCCTGCTCCCAGGCGGCGTGCTCAACCCAGACACGTTGCGCCAGAACCACCGTGCAGTCGCCTTTGTGCGCCAATTTTTCCGCACCCACAAGCCGGTCGCCGCAATTTGCCACGGCCCGCAGATGCTGATCGAAGCCGGCGTGGTGGAAGGCCGCAAGCTGACGAGCTTTGGCTCGATCAAGCAAGACCTGATCAACGCAGGTGCCAACTGGGTGGACGAGGAAGTCGTCGTCGACCAAGGCCTCGTGACCAGCCGCAGCCCGGCCGACTTGAAGGCCTTTAACGCCAAGGCGATCGAAGAGGTGGCCGAGGGCAAGCACGCACACCAACACGCCTAGAGCCATGAGCGCCCGACTGAGTCATTTGCTCCAGTATCGGGTGGGCCGCAACGGTGAGGAGGGTCTGCGGATCGCCGACTTTCTGATCGACGAGCAGACCCGCCATGTGCGCTACCTCGTCGTCGATGGCGGCGAGTGGCTGCCCCACCGCAAGCTCCTCATCTCGCCCCACGCCATCACCGGGGTGGACAATTCGCAAAAGCTGCTGCGGACCGAGTTGGACCGCGAGCAGTTGGAGCAGAGCCCGCAGCTGGACCCTCACGCGCCTTTCTCCCGCAGCGAAGAGGAGAAGCTGGCCAGCTATTACCAGTGGCCGATGTACTGGCAGGCAATGAGCGGTGAAGGCATTACCGCGATGCCCGCCGATACCGAGCAGGGGATGGAAGACCGCGAACAGGCCGTGCGGGCCGAGTTGGACGAAGCGGAGGCGGATTCGCCGCTGCGCTCGTTCGCCGAACTGCTCCACTACCGCACCCGGCCCTCGAGCGGCCCGTCCGGGGAAGTGGAAGATGCCCTCGCCGATGAGACGACTTGGGAGATCACGGCCCTGCAGATCAAGCAGGAAGGCACGACCGAGGAGGTTTCCGCCGACCAGCTCCACGAAATCGAGTGGAACAGTCGCGAAGTGGTGCTGACGTAAACGGAGACCACCTGCTCCTGATCTTTGAGAACGACCCGGTGTTATATAGACGCCGGGTCTTTTTTGTCGCCGGTTACACCGTCATGCGGCGCTTGATGTCGGCCAGGCGCTGCTCGGCGTCTTCCCATAATTCGCGCGAAACGCTGGGCGTCTCGTGCAAAGAGCGTTGTGCACGCTGCCAAAAGGATTCAGCGGTCTCCAGCTCGACCCGCAGCTCGGCGCGGGCGTCTTCGCCAAGGCGCGCCATTTTATCGCGGATCTGGCGGGTTTCGCGCGCGAAGGATTCCTTGCGCGCCTCGATTTGGTGTTCCAGGGGTGTTTCGATGGCCATAGGCGTATTCAGGTTGGGTGATTACAATGCCAATCCCGTGCCCAAACAGCTCCAGTGAAGGCAGAAACACACTTCAGGGCGCGGCCTTCCGCCTTCGGATCTTGCTCAAGCTGCACGCTGCATTTGCAAAATACCGTTTTTACGGCATTTTGCATGTGACAAAAGGCTGCCAATAGGCGGTTCATCAGGGAAAGCAGCCCGTAATCTAGGCCTTACGATCACCGTTTACCGGGCCTTGCGACCGGAAAAGTAAAAATCGTGCGATGAAACAAGGTTGTTGGCATCGGAAATGGTAAAAGGAGAGACCAATGCCACTGAAGCGATCCACTACTTCCGCCTCTAGCCTTACGACCCCCTCGCGGGAGGAAGGCGATGCTGCGGCGGACTTCCGGGCTGCGTGCGAGCATGCTGCGGTCTTGTTGCACTACCGCGACATGATCGAGAAGACCGCCGGCACGGCCGGGATCGAATCGCTCGCCGCGTATGCCAACCGCCAGCGCAAGGCCATGGGGCAAAGCCTCACCCTGCTCAACGTGCTGGAAGGCAAGGCGCTCGACGATGCGTGGAAGCTGTGGCAAAAGACCGCCGCAGAGGCGCACCAGCAGATCGCGGTGCTTGCCCACTACGTCGGCCAACCCGAAGAACACCCCGAATTTTTGTATGGATAACCATGTTTACAAGACGATCGAGCTGACGGGCACCTCGCCCCGCTCGATGGAAGACGCCGTCAAGAGCGCGGTCGAACGCGCCAGCCAGACGCTCTCCAACCTCAGCTGGTTCCAGGTGGTCGACACCCGCGGCAACGTCCGCGACGGCAAGGTTCACCACTGGCAGGTCGTCATCAAAGTCGGATTTTTGCTCAGTGACACAGCGCAGGATAAGGAAGCCCGGGTGTAGATAATCGGTGCAGGACCGAGCCCGGGACAATCAGCAGCGACATAGACTAGATCAAGGGGCCCCGCCTAGCAGGGCGGGGCCTACTTGTCTCTAAAAAGGCGGCGAAGTTGAATTCGGCCGCCTTTTTTGGCGCCCGATTTTTGCCATAGATAGCCCGCTGCGGCCCCACCCTGCCGCAGCCAGGATACGGACCAACTGGAGACAGTGATCACAACGGTGCCATGACGAAAGCCCACCCCGGTTACCCGGGGTGGGCTTCATCTATATTGCTGACACTCTCTTCTCGTTTCTCTGCTTCTCGTATTTCTCTGTAGGTCTCCCGAGGGCGCTTCCCTCTGTCTCGCATTAAGCGCCTCCCGGGAAAAGTTTCTTACGAAAAGGGCTGTGGGTGATGGCGTGTGGCGTCGTCCTTGCCCATGTCTCTCACGCGGCGTCCCTCACGCTCGCGCTTGAATGAGGCATAGATCATAAGGAAGACGATACCCCCCAAGAGGCCTTTGCCATAGAGCGGGATTCCCGCTACTGGCTCGAAAAAGGCAAATATGATGGAAGGAACAATAAAAATCCACGCGCCCCAGAAAGAGATGCGCTCCAGGCGCTTGGGCTTGTCCATGGAAGATTTCATGCCCTCCTATAAGCGTGAGGCGGGCCAATTTTGCCAATTTTTGATAATTGGTTTAGAATAAACAATTTACAAAAAGCGATTCCAATTTGGCCCACCGCCGTACGGTTATCTTGCAGGATTGATTTGGCGACTACATGGCACTCGGCACGACGATCAACCGGCCGGGCAAAACGCTGCGCTTTGCATATTGCAACCCACATGTGGTTGCAAATTGCACTAATTCGCCTTAGTCTATCCAACAGGCAATTTTCTTTGCCTTGTAAAACAACGACTTACACAAACCGCATTCGACGGGTACAGAAATTTCTTTATGAAGCGCAACATGCAAAGCCCAATCCTGCTCAACGCACCCGACAAAGTGGAAGAAAACCCTATCGCGCTGCCCAAAAAGGCTGCCGGCGCGTTGGCCGCTCGTCTGGACGTGCTCGTCAGCTCGCTTTTCGTCCAGTTTCACGTCGCCCAAAAACACCACTGGCTGGTCGAAGGCCCCCAATGGCACGATTTGCACCTCTATCTGGAGGAGGCCTACAAGCAGATGCATAAGGACCTCGACGCCGTGGCCGAGCGCATGACGGTATTGGGCGGCATCCCCACCAGCTCCCCCGCCGGCCAGCAGGAAAAGGCCGTGACGCAGGTGGAGGCCGAAGGCTACTTCCGTATCCGCGACGGCCTGGAGCTGGAGCTGAGCAACGAGCAGGCCCTCATCCGCTACACCCGCGAGACGATCGAAGAGGCCCTCAAGCTCAGCGACTACGGCACCGAACATTTGCTCAAGAGCGTGCTCTTCAATATGGAAGACCGCGCCCACCACCTCGACCACTACATCAGCAGCGACTCTCTGGAAGATGGGCGTAAGGAGTCATAAGGTCCAACTCCGGCGCGGACGACATTTCGCGGCTCGCCGTCTCACAAGGCGAGCCGGTTTCCTTTGGGAAGCATGTCGCGCTCACCGGTGGACTTTTTCGACTCAAGACACGTCCCGGATTCCATCCCGATACACCTTTGTCTCTTAGATCCTACTCTCTCTTCTCTCCTGCGGCCTGCCCTCGGGCAGGCCGCCCTTTACTTTCAGACCTCCTCTCTCTCCCGCTATGCATATCTTGATCGTTGACGACGAGCGTAACATCCTTCGCACCACCTCCCTCGCCCTCAACGGTATGGGCCACAAGACCGAAGTGGCCGAGAATGGCCGCCAGGCCATGCGCGCCGTCCGCGGGCACAAACTCGACGCAGTCTTCCTCGACCTGCGCCTCGGCCACGAGAGCGGCCTCGACGTGCTCGACCAGATCGTGGCGGAAGACGAGGGCCTGCCCGTAATCGTATTTACGGCCTACTCCACCATCGAATCCGCCGTGGATGCGATGCGCCGGGGCGCCTACGATTACATCTCCAAGCCCTTCATCCCGGAGCAGATCCGCCAGATGCTGCAAAAGCTGGAGAACAACCGGCGCCTGCAGAACAAAGTCTCGGCCCTCGAGTCTCAACTGGCCGAAGACAACCCTGCCATCGACCTCACTTCGAATGAGGAAACGATGCGCAAGTCGTACGACATCGCTTTCCGCGCGGCCAGCTCCGAGGCATCCATCCTGTTGCTTGGGCCCAGCGGCACCGGCAAGAGCGTGCTGGCCCGCAACATCCACATGCGCAGCCAGCGCAAGGAGCAGCCTTTTGTGACCATCAACTGCCCCAGCCTCAGTAAAGAGCTGCTAGAGAGCGAGTTGTTCGGCCACGTCAAGGGCGCCTTCACCGGCGCGACCGGCGAGACCTGGGGCAAGGTGACGGCGGCCGACGGCGGCACCCTCTTCCTCGACGAAATCGGCGAAATGCCGATGGAGATCCAGCCCAAGCTCCTCCGCCTCCTGCAAGACCGCGAATACGAGCGCGTGGGCGAGACCAAGACCCGCACGGCCGACATCCGCCTCATCGCCGCCACCAATCGCGACCTCGCCCAATGCGTGCGCGAAGGCACCTTCCGCGAAGACCTCTACTACCGGCTCAACGTCATCTCGATCGAGCTCCCGCCGCTCAACCAGCGCCCGGGCGACATCCTGCCGCTGGCCGAAAAGTACCTCGACTTTTTCCGCACCCGCATGGGCAAGCTCCAGACGCGCTTCGCCGAAGACACCCGCAAGGCGTTTATCGACTACGAATGGCCGGGCAACCTGCGTGAGCTGCGCAACGTGATCGAGCGCTCCGTGATCCTCGCCGCCGCCGACGAGATCCAGCTCGACGACCTGCCCGAAGATTTCCATGAACGCGAAGAAAGCGCCATTCGACCCGGTTACGAAGTAACTTTGGACGAGCTTGAGCAGGAGCACATCCGTCGCATCCTCGCCAAGGCGGACAGCCTGGAAGAAGCGGCCCGTATCCTCGGTATCGATACGGCCACTCTCTACCGGAAACGGAAGCGCATGGGCCTTTTGTCCAAGTGACCAAGCTGCGGACCAAGCTTCACCTCTCCTACCTGCCATTGATCATCTTGATGGCGGCAGTGGGGGTGTATGCCATTTTACTCACCTACTACCTCGTCTCGACGGTCGAACGTCTCGAATACGAAGATATCCGCAGCACCAACGCGGTCAGCGAACTCATCACCGCCGTCAACCGCACCAACGCGGGCGTCAACCTCATCTTCAACGGCTACCGTGAAGAAGGCGGCGAGATCATCGAGCGCAACCGCGCGACGATAGAGGAGCAGCTCCGCCTGCAGGAGGCCAGCGCCAACCGGCGCGCCGAAGGATTGACTGCCGAGCTCAAGGAAGCCGTCAACCGCCACATCCAGCTGGTGGAGATGGCCTTGAGCCCGGCCGACAACATCCCGAACAGCTACACCCTGCGCCGGGAGGAGACCGCACAGCGCATTGCCGAGATCGGCGCCAGCATCATCGAGCTCAACAGCCGGTCGATCGCCGACACCTTCAGCGCATTCGAGATGCGCACGGAGACCTTCATCTGGGTCACCATCATCTCCATCTTTGCGGCCCTCCTGCTCGCCCTGCTGCTCAGCTACCGCATCAGCGACCGCATCGTCCACCCGATCGAGGAATTTACCGAAAAGGCCGAGCTGATCGGCCAGGGGGACTTCGAGACCCGCGTCTCCTACCACGCTCAGGACGAGGTGGGGCGCCTCGCCCTTTCCTTTAACCGCATGCTCGACCGCCTGCGCGCTTACCGGCGACTGCTCAACGCCGAAATTACCCAGACGCGCATGACGCTCGAGACCATCGTCAAAAACCTTCCCGTCGCCTTCTATTTCTACGATCAGGAAGGCGAGCTGATCATCACCAACGACGCCGCGCAAGACCTCCTGCGCGCGCCCGAGTGGCAGGAGGGCCCGCCGGAAGATGTCGGCATCCTCCGCCGCCAGGTGCAGGAGAGCCGCAAGCTCTACGCGCCCGACCAGCTCGACGATGCCCTGATCCTCCACGTCTACAACGAGGAGCGTTTCTTTCTCCCCACCGTCTTCTTCGTCGAGGGCGACCGCACCAAGAGCGGCGTCGTGCTCATGTTGCAAGACGTGACCAAGCTGCGCCTGACGAGCGACTTGAAGAACGACCTCGTCGCCATCGTCAGCCACGAGCTGAAGACGCCGCTGACGAGTGCCCGCCTCTCGCTCTACATGCTCTCCGAGGAGCAGTTCGGCGACCTCAACGAGGTGCAGCGCGAGCTTGTCGCCACGGCCAAGGACGACCTCGACCGCCAGCTGAAGACGATTCAGAGCCTGTTGAGCCTCAGCAAGATCGAGTCGGGCTCTTCGCGACTGGAGCGCCAGACCTTCCAGCCGCGCGAGCTGTTGGAAAACTCGGCCGAGGAATCGCGCCAGGCGGTCGAAGACGCCCAGCTGCACCTGCAGATCGAGGCCCCCCAGACACTGCCCGCCATCGAGGGCGACCCCTTCCGCCTCCAGCTGGTGTTGAGCAACTTCATCTCCAACGCGATCAAGTTTTCGCCCCCCGGCGGCAACATCGTCCTGCGCGCCAGCCCCACCGGCACCGACGAAGTTCGCTTCTCCGTCATCGACCAAGGGCCGGGCATTGCGCCGGAGTTCCGCTCGCGCGTCTTCAACAAGTTTTTCCGCATCCCGCATCAGGACAAGAAGGGCGCCGGCCTCGGCCTCAGCATCGCCCGCGAGATTGCCTTGGCCCACAATGGCGAGGTGGGGTGTGAGAGTGAAATGGGCAAAGGCAGCGAGTTTTTCATGACGCTGCCGCGCCGCATGGAAGATAATGGCAGTGCACGCCGGGCCGCCATGTCGACCCCCGCGCCGCAAAAGTAGATACTGCCCTTCACAAGCGCATGCAAATTGCATGACGCACTACGTGAGGGTGGGTCGCAAAGGGCTGTTTTACAGCAATTTGCAGGAGCGGCAAGGGGTTTGCTAAGAGAGACGACAATGTCCTCGCCCACCGATTCCAGACCGCCCGGCGTCCTGATGATCCAGATCGACGCCTTGGCTCGCCCTCAGCTGGAACGCGCACTTCGCCAGGGCCGGATGCCTTTTCTGCGTCGCCTCCTGCACAATCAGGGCTACCAGTTGATGGATCATTATTCCGGCCTGCCCTCCTCGACCCCCGCCGTCCAGGCAGAGATCTTTTACAAGGCCAAGAGCGCCGTTCCCGCTTTCAGCTACTACGACCGCGATGAAGGTCGTGAATTCCGCATGTATCAGGCCGAATGTGCCTCCGCCGTGGCGGACCGCGCGCGCGGCCTGGCCGAGCCTCTCCTGCGGGGCGGCTCCAGCTACTCCAACATCTACTGCGCCGGCGCCCTTCGCCCCCACTTCTGCGCCCAAGTCTTTGGCCCGCAGACGGCGTTGCGCTACTTCAGCCCCAAGACCTGGGCCAGCCTGCTCACCACCCACCTCAAGCGCACCTCCAAGGTCGCGTGGCTGGGCCTGATGGAGAGCGGCCTTGCGGTCTCCGATGCCGTCCGCGGTTCGATGGACCTCCGAGAGCTGCCCAAAGAGACGATTTTCGTGCCCGCCCGCGTCTCGATCTGCATCCTCCTGCGCGAGATCATCCGCTATCAGGTGATGCATGATGTGGAGGACGGCCTGCCCATCGTGCACTGCAACCTGATCGGCTACGACGAGCAGGCCCACCGCCGCGGGCCCAGCTCCCGCTTTGCCCACTGGACCCTGCGCGGGATCGACAACACCGTGCGCGACATGGTGGCCGCCGCCGAGCGGAGCACCAAGCGCCGCTACGAGGTGCTCATCTACTCCGACCACGGGCAGGAAGACACCATCTACTACCGCAAGGAAACCGGGCGCGATCTCGGCCAGGTGCTCAAGGAAATCAGCGGCGAGAAATACTCCACCGAGCGCACCGATACCGTGAACATGTATCACGAGCGCGGGCGCCGGATGTTTGCCGGCTCGCCCCGCGACGAAGGGCCCGACCCGCTGGAAGGCGTTCGCCTCTGCTCGATGGGGCCGCTGGCTCAGGTCTACTGGCCCGAAATCCCCTCCCCTCAACAAAAGGCGGCCTACGCCCGTGCCCTCACCGAGCAGCACAGCGTGCCGTGGGCGCTCTACCAGGCAGGGCCCGACGGTGAAGTCCGCGCCGTCTCAGCCAAGACGGGCGACCAGCCGCTGGCGGAGGTGCAGTCGGCCCTGTGCGGCCCCCACCACCCTTTCCCCGAGGCTGTGATCCGCGACCTGGATTACCTCGTGCGCACCAAGCAGGCCGGCGACCTCGTCTTGAGCGGGTGGCGCCACTGGGCCCAACCGATGACTTTTGCCCACGAGCACGGTAGCCACGCCGGGCCCGGTCGCTCGGAGACGCACGGCTTTGTGCTCGTGCCCCCGCAGATCAAGATCAAGCGCCCCTACCTGCGCCCCAGCGACCTGCACGACCTCGCCCAGCACCTGCGCCACCAGGAGGAAGCGACCGCGCGGCAGGCCCCTCGGGTGGTGTTGCGCGCGCCGGACGAAGTCCCCACCAGTGTCAACGTCGGCAACATCCCCTCGCTGGAGCGCAACTACCCGACGCGTCGCCTCCGGGTGATGACCTACAACGTGCACCATTGCCAAGGCGTAGACCTGCGGCTCGACCTGCCCCGCATCGCCCGGATCATCCGCCGCTTTGCGCCCGACGTGGTGGCGCTGCAGGAGGTGGATGTGGATGTCGAGCGCTCCCGCCGCTCCGACCAGCCCAAAGACCTGGCCGAGATGCTGGGCTACCACCACGCCTTTCTTCCCGTGCGCCCGCATGGCAGCGGCAAATACGGCATCGCCCTGCTCACGCGCGAAAGCCTGGAGATTCGCCAGGCGCAAAACTACGTGCAAGATCGGGTCGATTCCCGTCGCGAGCTGCGCGGCAGCCTGTGGATCGAGCTGAAGATCGACGGCCGCCTCGTGCATGTCTTCAACACCCACTGGGGCCTTCATCCGGGCGAACGCTCGCGCCAGGCCAGGCAGCTGCTCAACAGCCAGTGGCTGCACCAGGTAGACGACGATTCGCCGCTGGTGGTGATGGGCGACTTCAATGCCCTGCCCCAGACGCAGGCCTACCGCCTGATGGCGGAAAAGCTGCGCGACGCCCAACTGGAGCTGCCGCACCACACGCCGCTCGCCACGCTGCCCTCCGTCAAGCCGGTTGCGCGCGTCGACCACATCTGGCTCTCCCCGCACTGGAACGTCCGCGCCATCGCTCGGCCGACCGACCGCCAGACGCGCCTCGCCAGCGACCACTTGCCGCTGATTGTCGATCTGGAACTGAAGCCTTCATGACGACCAAACGCATTTTTTGGGCGCTCCTCCTGCTCGGGCTCTTCGGCCTCGGCTTTTTCCTGATGCAACAGGGCCTCGAAGCCGAAGAGATGCAGGACTGGGCACGTGGCGCGCACCCCGCCTGGGTGATCGCTGCGATCCTCTTCCTGCCCATGTTCGGCTTCCCGATCTCGATCACCCTCTTCATCACCGGCCTGCGTTTCGGCTTCGGCTGGGGCATGCTGGTGGTCGCGGTGGTCGTGCTGCTGCAGTTGCTGGCCGCCCTGCCCCTCGGGCGCGGGCCCTTGCGTGGGCTGGCACAAAAATGCCTCGGCCAGCGCATCGACTCACTGAGCAAGGCCAGCTTGCGCAGCCAGGCCATGGTCACGTTTTTCACCACGCTGATCCCGGGGCCGCCCTACATCGGCAAGATCTACGGCCTCGCCGCCGCGCACATCCCTGCGCGCCTCTATTATGGCATCGGCTGGCCCGTCTTCGTCATCACCAGCGTCCCGCTGGTGGGCTTGGGCAGCGCCACCTTCGAGGTGCAGGCCGACCGCATTTTCCTCTTCATCGCGTTGGGTGTCGCCCTTGCCTTCGGATTGCACTGGGCACGGAAACGGTGGTCCAACCAGACGATGGCAAATGCAAGTTGAACGGCACAACCACCCCTCCACTTGCGTTACGCATGGGAAATTGTCCCAAATCCTCCTTTTCACCTGCGGTAAATGCCTTGTTTTAGGCCGCTTCTTCCCTCTTTCCGCCGGATTGGTACGCGATGGGCAATGCTAAAAAGGACTATATCAACGAAATTGCCTCCCCTATCGCAACCATGGAAGACCTCGCCGACATGTTGGTGGACCGCTTGCGGCAGCTGCGCGAAGAATGCCGTGACAGTGCCTACAAGCTGGAATTTACCTCTCACCACCTCAAATCCAAATATCCTGAGCTGGCCGACCGCCTCGCCCAGATGACGGAACAGCGCCGCCAGTGCGCCCAACAGTTGACGCAACGCATCCGCAGCCTCGGCCACGAGGTGGAGGAAGGCGGCTCACTGATGGAATCCGTCAGCCACAGCTGGGAAGAGTTGCGGGCCGCCATCGCCACTCCCAAGCCCGACCACCTGCTCGACAGCCTGATCGAACGTGAGCAGCAGGCCCTCGACGCCTATGACGAGGCCCTGCAAGACGTGATGGACTCCACCACCCTGCAACTGGTGCTGGAACATCGCGCCCACTTCGAGATGTGCCTGCACGAGCTGAAGTATGTGCGGCAGGATGGCGGCCAGCTCTACCCTTCGATGAGCCTTTAGAGCACTTCCGCTGCAAAACGGAACTGCTCTGGAACACGCCCGCCCTCCCTCTCTTCCCTCTCTCGCATGACCTCGTTTCGTCCGGCCTACCTCCGGCAGTATCTCCAGCTATTCCGTCTTCTCGCCCGCCATGGCCGTGCTCCGCTCAAGCGTGAGCATGTGACTGACGAGCCTCCTGAATCGCCCGAAAAATTTGCGCGCGATCTGGAAGACCTTGGGCCGACCTACGTCAAGCTGGGCCAACTGCTCTCCACCCGCCCGGAGCTGCTCGCCCCCGCCTATCGGGAAGCCTTGGCGCGCCTGCAGGACAAGGTGAAGCCGATCAGCATCGAGGAAGTCGAATCGGTGATCGAGGCCGAGCTGGGCTCGCCACCCGGCGCCATCTTCAGCGAATTTTGCAAGGAGCCCCTCGGCAGCGGCTCGCTGGCGCAAGTGCATGCCGCCCGCCTGCCGAGTGGCGAAGACGTGGTGGTCAAGGTCCAGCGGCCCAACATCCGTCAACAGATCCTGCGCGACCTCTCGGGCATGGAGTTGGTGGCGGAGCAAGTCGACGCCCACACCTCGTGGGGCGAGCGCTACCACTTTGCCGACCTGATCCGCGAGTTCCGCCACCACTTGCAGGTCGAGTTGGATTTCTCCGTCGAAGCCCGCGCCCAGAAGCACCTGCGCGAGAGCATCAACCAGTTTCGCAACCTCTACGTGCCCTGGACCGTCGACCGGCTTTGCACCGAGCGCGTGCTGGTGATGGAGCGCGTCAACGGCGTGAAAGTCAGCAAGCTCGACGAGCGCGACCGCCTGCGCCTGCCCGGCGAGGAGATGATCCAGGACCTCTTCCACGCCTACCTGCGGCAAGTGCTGATGCACGGCTATTTCCATGCCGACCCCCACCCCGGCAACCTGTTGCTCACCACTCAGGGGCGGCTTTGCATCCTCGACTTCGGGCTCTGCGCCCGCTTCAGCCCCGACTTGCAGGAAAACATGCTGCAGTTCCTGCTCGCGCTCTCCGAGGGGCGGGGCAAGGACACCTGCCAGATGGCCCTCAAGATCGGGCAGGCCGGCCCGGCGTTCGACCGCTTCAGCTTCGAGCACGATGTCAGCCGCATCGTCCTGTCGCAGCGGGAGGCCAGCGTGGCCATGCAGTCGATGGGCGAGACGGTGTTTGCGCTCATCCGGGCCTGCGCCGAGCACTACGTGCGCCTGCCGGCCGAAATCAACCTGCTGGGCAAGACGCTGATGAATCTCGACCTGGCGGCCCTGCGCCTGCACCCGGAGTTCCAGCCCGCCCAGGCGGTGCGCAAATACGCGACCGAGGCCGTAAGCAGCAAACTCAAGGAAACGCTCTCCGTGCCCCGCGTGCTGCAAAACAGCCTGGAATGGAAAGACTTGCTGGAGCAGACGCCCTCCCGGCTCAACCGCCTGCTCAACACCCTCTCCGACAACCGGATCGGCCTGAAGGTGGACGCGATCGACGAAAACTTCCTCATGGAGGGTTTCCAGAAGATCGCCAACCGCATCACCATCGGGATCATCCTCGCTGCCGTCATCATCGGGGCGGCCCTGCTGATGCGGGTGGAGACGAGCTTCAGCCTCTTCGGCTACCCCGGCCTTGCGATCATCTTTTTCCTCGGCGCGGCCATCGGGGGCTTCTCGCTCATCGTCGAGATCCTCGTCCGCGACCGCAAGAAATCCAAGCGACAGCTATAGGGCCGGGCTACCCGCCCTTAGCTGCTCTGGCTCGGGTTCAAATGCCGCAGGCCTGAGAGGCGGGTGTGGAGCACGGGGCGGTATAGGTGTCCCACGATTGCGCCGAATGCCACGTGCATCCCAAAATACACTACGGCAGACCAGAAGCCGTAGTTGATCGCGAACGCGCCGGGCGCCGGAAGCACGTCGGGCATCTGCGGGTGGATAAGGGGCATCGCGAGCATGCTCAGGCCGCTGAGCACACCGTGGATGGCGCCGATCAGCGCCCCGGGGCCCACGCCCGCGCGGTGCGAGCCGTATTCGAATATCGCGGCGTAGACGAGGCCAAACACCCCGCCCGCCACGAGGTGGATGCAGAAGCCCGGCCAGAAGGCGACCTCTGGCTCGAAGCCGAAGAGCGTGCCGACGGTCAGGCCGAGGTTGAGGGGCAGGCCGATGAGCCGCAGCAGGCTCACGACGAGAGTGAAGGCAAGGGCGCCGACGACGCCGGCAAAGAAGGCATTTCCGTATTTCATAGGTCGTTTTGGGGTGGAGATGTTACGACGCAGTTTCGATGCCATACCCGTTAGGGGCGGGCCTGCGGTGAGAAATCCCTGTAGGATTCTTGCGTTGTGAAGGGCTGACGCCTTTAGTGGTGCGAACTGCACGTTCAGATTCATGTCACAATTTCAGTATGACGTCCTGGTAGTCGGTAGTGGCATTGCCGGCCTCACCTTCGCCCTCAAGATGGCCGCCGCAGGCCGCAAAGTCTGCATCCTCACGAAAAAGGACCGGGCGGAGAGCAACACCAACTATGCACAGGGCGGGATCGCCGCCGTCACCTCGTCGACGGACGACTTCGAGCTGCACGTGCAGGACACGCTGAACGCCGGCGACGGCATGTGCGACGAGTCGGTGGTCCGCACCATTGTGGGCGACGCACCCGAGCGCATCCAGGAGCTGATCCGCACCGGGGTGGAGTTTTCGCAGCTCGACGACGGGCGGGTGAGCCTGCACCGCGAGGGCGGCCACTCCAAGCGCCGGATCCTCCACGTGCAGGACATCACGGGCAAGGCGATCGAAGAGGCCCTGCTGCATGCGATCGAGAATTCGCCCAACATCACGATGCTGGAGCACATGCTGGCGGTCGACCTGATCACCAGTCGCAAGCTGGCCCTTAGCGGCTACCGCGTGCCCGACACGCTCAACCGCATTGTCGGCCTCTACGCCTACGACGTAAAGGAGCACCGCGTGCACACCTACGTAGCGCCGGTGGTGATGTTGAGCACAGGGGGCGTGGGCCAGGTCTACCTCTACTCCACCAACCCGAGCATCGCTACGGGCGACGGCATCGCCATGGCTTACCGGGCCGGGGCGGAGATCCGCAACATGGAGTTTATCCAGTTCCACCCCACCGCACTCTTTACGCACACCGAAGAGCGCTTCCTCGTCAGCGAAGCCGTGCGGGGCGAGGGCGCGATCCTGCGCAACCTCGACGGCGAGGCCTTTATGGTGCGCTACGACGAGCGCAAAGACCTGGCGCCGCGCGATATCGTGGCCCGCGCGATCGACAGCGAGATGAAGAAGAGCGGCTCTCCCCACGTGTGGCTCGACATCACGCACCGCAGCGAAGAAGAGCTGCGCCACAAGTTCCCCAGTATTTTTGCCGCCTGCGAAAAGCACGGCATCAACATGGCGCAGCACTACATCCCGGTGGTGCCCGCCATGCACTACCTCTGCGGCGGCGTCGCCACCAACATGAACGCCGAGACCGACATCGCGGGCCTCTACGCCTGCGGAGAAGTCGCCTGCACTGGCTTGCACGGCGCCAATCGCCTGGCCAGCAACAGCCTGCTTGAGGCCGTGGTGATGGCCCACCGCGGCAGCGAAGCAGTCAACCGCTACCTAGAAACCGCCCCCGCCGCGATGGACGACCTGCCGCCGTGGGTGGAGGGCGACATCGCCGACAGCGACGAACGCGTGGTGCTGACCCACAACTGGAGCGAGTTGAAACACGCCATGTGGGACTATGTGGGCATCGTGCGCACGACCAAGCGCCTCCGCCGTGCGCAGCGCCGCATCAAGCAGCTGAAGACGGAGATCCACGAATACTACTGGAACTTCAAGGTCGAGCCCGCCCTGCTGGAGCTGCGCAACCTGATCGAGGTGGCCGACATGGTGATCAGCTGCGCGATGCAGCGCCAGGAGAGCCGCGGCCTCCACTTCACGCTCGACTACCCGCGCAAGGCGCCCACGCCGGTGCCGACCGTGGTGCGGCGCAAGATGGGCTGATCGCCTGTTGATTCAGGCGTTGGAGCGACGCGCTTTCCACCTGGGAAGCGCTTTTTTTTACATTTCCAGGCCCCCAGTTCGGAGCAAAGCAGAGGGCGTTTAGTCCGTCTTCTAAGGCGTAAACTCAACGCTAATTTGCATGTTCTCGAAATTTTCCGCCTCCCTCAAGATTCGCCTGCTGGTATTGCTGGCTGTTGCCATCGCCATGCTGCTCCTGATGGGCGGCTACTACGGCCTGAACGAAGCCACCCACGTGGCCGAGCGTGAGGCCGAGGAACAGGTCAACGAAGCGCAGGAAGAAAAGCTGCGGGTGATGCTGCACGCCGTAGCCGCTACCGTGGCGGAAGAGCTGCAGATGCTCGCCCCCGGCCAAGCCCCGGACGAGGCGATCCGCCGCATGGTGCGCCCGGTCCGCTTCGAAGAAGACAATAGCGGCTACATCTTTGCCTACCGCGGCACGATCACGGTCTACCACCCCGACCGCGAGCCGGGTAGCGACTTTACCAACCAGCGCGACGAAAACGGCTTTGCCTACATGCAGGAATTGGCCCGCCAGGCCGCAGAAGGTGGCGGCTTTGTGCACTACATCACGGAAAAGCCGGGCTTTGGCCGCGTGCCCAAAGTGTCCTACGCCTGCCTCGTCCCCGGCACGGATGTATGGATCAGCAGCGGCGTCTACCTCGACAACCTGCAGGCGGCGCGGGAAGAAGTGCTGGAGGCGATCGAAGCCGAAGCCTTCAAGATCCAGTGGTTGACGGCCGGTATCGGCGCGGGGCTCATCATCTTCGTCCTGCTCCCCATGGCCTATGTGATCAGCCGCAACATCACCCGGCAGCTGACGCAGACGAGCGACTTTCTTTCCCACAGCTCCGATCAGGTGGCCACCGCCGCCCATGCGATTGCCGCCAGCAGCAACGACCTGTCTTCCGGTGCCTGCCAACAGGCCGCCGCGATCGAGGAAACCTCGGCCTCGCTGGAAGAAATCTCGTCGATGGCCAAGAGCAACGCCGAGAACTCGCAACAGTGTAACCACTTGATGCAGGAAACGATGGCCGCGCTGGAAGACGCGACAACGCGCCTGGAGATGCTCACGCGCAGCATGGATGCCATCGCCCGTTCCAACCAGGAAACGCAAAAGATCATCCGCACGATCGACGAGATCGCCTTCCAGACCAACCTGCTCGCGCTCAATGCCGCCGTCGAGGCGGCCCGGGCGGGCGAGGCTGGCGCCGGGTTCGCGGTGGTGGCGGAAGAAGTCCGCAGCCTGGCCAACCGCTCGGCCGAGGCGGCCAAATCGACCTCCGCGCTGATCGAGACCGGCGTCCAACGCATGGAAGAGGGCAACACATTGGTCAAGGTGTGTAATGAGGTCTTCGCCAGCCTGACCGACAAGTCGAGCCAAGTCGCCCAGCTCCTCACGGGAGTGGCCGACGCCTCCGTCCAGCAATCCTCCGGCGTAGGGCAGGTGAGCAAGGCCGTGCAGGACATGGATTCGGTGGTGCAGAAGAACGCTGCCGGGGCCGAAGAGTCCTCCGCTTCGGCGGAAGAGCTCAGCGCATTGGCGGCCGAGCTGCAACAGTCCGTCGCCCAGCTCGACCAGATCGTGCGCGGCGCGAAGAAGTCGGCCCGCAAAGCGACTGAAGAGCTGCCGGAGCAGGAGCCTGCCCGGCAGGCCCCCGCCCCCAAGCCGGCCAAGACGCCCCTGCGCAGCCCTTCACTGAAGGTCAACGGTGCGGCGCCTCTGCCCAAGAAGATCAACGGCTCGTCTGTCTTGAAGAAAGCCAATGACATGTCGGCCGCCGACTTCGGCGAAGTGCCCTTCGATGATGAGGAAAAGCTGACCTTCCTCAAGCGCCACGAGTAGCGATTTTGACTGACGGAGATTCGAAGCGGCCTACGCGGATCGTAGGTCGCTTCCGCTTATGTAAGGCGACCCCGGAGATTACGTTTACTGAAAAGACGCCCTGTTTGCAGATAGGCTGAAGTAGCGCGGGAAAAAGCCGTATTAAGACGGACCCTTTGAAAGGTCTTTTCCCGATGTATTCCCGTCTTTCTGCTTCCCTGAAAATCAGGTTGCTGGTCCTCCTCGCGGTTGTCATTGCCGTGATGCTTGCAGGGGCCGGTTATTTTGCCCTTACCACGGCGACGTCTGTCTCCCAGCGTTTGATGGTCGAACGCATTCAGGAGGCTCAAAAGAACCGCCTGCGCCTGATGCTCGACAGCATGGCTTCTTCGCTTTCGGCGGAGCTGGCAAAACTGCCGGCCTCGCAACGCGATGACGTAATTCGCGAGCGCCTCAAGCCGATCCGTTTTGAAGAAGACGGCAGCGGTTATGTCTTTGCCTACCGCGAGACGTTCAGCGTCGCACATCCGACCAAGAAAATCGGCGGCGACTACGCGGGCGATATCGACGTCAACGGACGGCTCTTTGTGCAGGAGATGAACAAGGTGGCGCAGAGCGGTGGCGGCTTCGTGCCTTACGTCACGGAGAAGCCAGGCTTTGGCCCCCAGCCCAAGATTTCCTACGTCAGCCCGATCGTCGGCACGGATGTGTGGATCGGCACCGGCGTGTATGAAGACAACGTCGTCGCCGCACATGCCGCCATCACGAACGCGCTGGAAGCGGAAGCCTTCAAGGTGCAGTGGATTGCGATGAGCGCCGCCGGGATCGTGATTTTCGGCCTGTTTGTGCCGCTCGGCTTGTTGATCAGCCGCAATATCAGCCGTCAGCTCTCGCAAACGAGCGACTTCCTCTTCCAAAGCTCGGAGCAGGTGGCCACCGCTGCCCATTCGATTGCAGACTCCAGCAACCAACTTTCGACCGGGTCTTGCCAACAGGCAGCCGCGATCGAAGAGACTTCGGCCTCGCTGGAGGAAATCTCCTCCATGGTGCGCAGCAACGCCGAGCACGCCAACGAATGCAACGGCCTGATGCAGGAGACGATGACCTCGCTGCAGGACGCCAGCGCCCGCCTTGAGCGCCTGACCCAGAGCATGACCGCCATCGCCGCCTCCAACAAGGAGACGCAGAAGATCATCAAGACGATCGACGAAATCGCTTTCCAGACCAACCTGCTGGCGCTCAACGCTGCCGTGGAGGCCGCGCGCGCCGGTGAAGCCGGGGCCGGGTTTGCCGTGGTGGCCGAAGAAGTGCGCAGCCTGGCCAACCGCTCGGCCGAAGCCGCCCGCTCCACCTCCGCGTTGATCGAGACCGGCGTCAAGCGCATCGACGAAGGCAACCACCTCGTGCAGGACTGCAACGAAGTCTTCCTTGCCCTCAACCGGAAGTCGGGCCAGGTCGCCCACTTGTTGACCGGCGTGGCCGACGCCTCGCAGCAGCAGTCTTCCGGCGTGGGCCAGGTGAGCAAGGCGGTGCAGGAGATGGACTCGGTGGTGCAAAAGAACGCCGCCGTGGCCGAAGAGTCTTCATCGTCCGCCGAAGAGCTGAGCACGCTCGCGCAAGACCTGCTCGGCTCGGTCCGCCGCCTCGACCAGATCATCCGGGGCGCGAAGAAGACCGGCAAGCGCCAGCAAAAGGGCAAGGCCGCGAAGGGCCAGCCAGCCAAGGCGAAACCGGCCCCCGCCGCCCGCCCCAAGGCCGTCGTCTCGGTGCTCAAAGCCCCCGCGCGCCCGTTGGCCCGCTCGACGGAAGTGCCGCTCGAACAAGAGCTGAGCTTCCTCAAGCGCCACGACTAGGCGCCAACCCAAACGCTCCGCGAGGCCCAGAGCAGGACTCGCGGTTGCGCATCTTTAGCCAATTTACAATTACAGGTGGTATAATTCATACAGAATGAGCTGAGGCAGCAAACTTGCCGGGCGGCGGGCCGATGAGTGCAGATATAGCGCTCACCTTCAGTCGCCTTGCATCATGTTCTCCACCCTCTCCGCTCCACGTAAGATCCAGCTCCTTCTGGGGCTGTCGACCCTCATCGCCCTGCTGCTCGCCATCTCCTGCCATTTCACCCTCACGCGCATGGCCGAGGTGGCCCGCAACGACATCACCACCCTCGTGCTGGAGGGCGAAAAAGGCCGCATCCAGCTCGCCGTCCAGACGCTGGCGGCAGATCTGGGCACGCAAGTCGCCCCGCTTGAAACCAGGGACGCCAAAGACGCGAAGATCCGCGACGTCCTTCAGCCGATCCGCTACGAGGCCGACGAGAGCGGCTACTTTTTCTCCGGGCGCGGCACGCAGATCGTAGCTTTGCCGATCAGTCCCGACTTTGTCGCGGCCAGCGCCGCTGCGCCTGCCGAAGATGCAGAAGAGCCAGCCGCCCACATCGTGGAGATGAACCAACGCGTGATGGAGGAAGGCGGTGGCTTCGTCGAATACACCTACGACAAGCCCGGTGCCGGTCCCACCCCCAAAGTGACCTACGCCATGCTGATCCCGGGCACCGACACCTGGCTCGCAAGCGGCGTCTACCTCGACAACGTGCAGCGCCTGCAGGAGACGATGCTGGCAGGCCTGCAGGCCGAGGCTGGGCGTCTGCAGTGGCTGGGCAACAGCCTTTCCGGCGGGCTCATCGTCGTCTGCCTGCTGCCGTTTGGTCTGCTCATCAGCCGCCACATCACGGGGCAGCTCAAGCGCACCAGCGAGCAGCTCTCCATCAATTCCGAGCGGGTGGCGGCGGCCTCGGGCTTCATCGCGCAATCGAGCCACGATCTCGCCTCCGGCGCGGCGGAGCAGGCGGCGGCGATCGAAGAGACTTCAGCTTCGTTGGAGGAAATCTCTTCGATGGCGCGCAGCAACTCGGGCCACGCGCAAAGCTGCAACGGCCTGATGCAGGAGGCGCTCACCGCGATTGGCGAGGCCCGCACCCGCCTCAACGAGTTGACCAAGAGCATGGAAGCCATCGCCCAGTCCAACCAGGAAACGCAGAAGATCATCCGCACGATCGACGAGATTGCCTTCCAGACCAACTTGCTCGCCCTCAATGCCGCCGTGGAAGCGGCCCGCGCAGGTGAATCGGGCGCCGGCTTTGCGGTGGTGGCCGATGAGGTGCGCAACCTCGCCAACCGCTCGGCCGAGGCCGCCCGCTCGTCCACCGTACTGATCGAGACCGGGGTGGGCCGTATCGACCATGGCACCCGCCTCGTCCGGGAGTGCAACGCCGTCTTTACCCGTCTGGGCGAGAAGACCGACCGGGTGGCCGAGGTCCTGACCACCGTGGCGGAGGCCTCCGTGCAGCAGTCTGCCGGCGTCGGTCAAGTCGGCACCGCGATTGTGGAAATGGATTCTGTCGTGCAGCGCAATGCGGCGGGCGCACAAGAATCGTCCTCCTCCGCTCAGGAGCTGCACTCGCTGGCCCAGGAGCTGAAGAAGGCCGTGCTCGACCTCAACCGCATCATTCGTGGGCAGCCCGGCCGGGCCAAGCCTCAGCCGCAGGCGGCACCGGTCGCCCCAAGTCGCCTGGTGGAGGTGGAGGAGCCGGCAGGGACGTTCGTCCGCCGCGAGGGCGCGCGCAAGCCGTTGACGAGCGAAAGTAAACGTCGTGCGATCAGGCAGGAGGAAGCTCGGATTGAAGCAGAACGTTAGTTTTGTCAACTTGCACGCCGCTAATGATTAGCATTAGGCATTTTGGTATATTCACGCAGTGCGATTTATGAAACAAACATCGCATCTCATTAGCCAGTGATCCTGAGCCGCTTATACAGGCGATAACGCCATTCATCTAAAGAAAAAGCCGTAGAACTTTTTCTACGGCTTTTAATTAAAGTTTAAACGCGGCGGGCGACTTAAAGAGTGGAAAAGTTGCTATTCTTAACCGGTCCCCCTCATGTCACGTAAGCTTTCAGTTTCCCGCAAAATTCACGGTTTGGTCCTGCTCGCGGTCATTACGGCTGCCGTGCTCGGGTTTTCCAGCTACTACGGCCTTGTCCGCGCCACCGAGGTTGCGGATGAGCAAATCGCCCGACTCGTGTTGCAGGCGGAGCAGGACAAAGTCCAGACGCTGGTCGACGCCATGGCGTTCGAGGTGTCGAAAGTGCTGGAACGCACCCCCGTGGAAGAGCGCGACGAGACGACGCGCGCCATGCTGGAGCCTTTGCGCTTCGGGACCGACCAGAGCGGCTACATTTTTGCCTACCGTGGGCTCACGACCGTCGCTCACCCGCTCGATACCGACAAGATCGGGGTCGACCGCACGGGCGAGCTCGATGCCGCTGGTTTCCCTTATCTGGACAAGCTGTACGAGCAGGTGAAGCAGGGTGGCGGCACCGTGCGCTACGTCTACGAAAAGCCCGGCGTCGGCGTGGTACCCAAGATTTCCTACGCCGCAGCGGTCCCCGGGTTCGACTTGTGGGTGGGCGGCGGTGCCTACCTCGACAACGTGCAGGCAGCCCAGGACGAAATGTTAGCCGCGCTCGAAGCAGAGACGCACAAGCTGCAATGGACCGCGCTCGGCATCGCCGGGATCATCACCCTCGGCGGCCTCATCCCCTTTGGCATCGCGATCAGCCGCAACATCACCCGCGAGCTGACGCGCACGAGCGAGTTCCTCTCCAACAGCTCCGAGCAAGTCGCCTCGGCCTCGAATTTCATCGCCCACTCCAGCAACGAGCTGGCGGCGGGCTCCTGCCAGCAGGCGGCGGCGATTGAAGAGACCTCCGCCTCGCTGGAAGAAATCTCCTCCATGGCCAAGAGCAACGCGGAGCATTCCCAGAGCTGCAACCGCATGATGCAGGAAGCGTTGGCCTCCATCGAGGACGCCAGCGACCGCCTTGCCAACCTCACCCGGAGCATGCAGGAGATCGCCGACGCCAATCAAGAGACGCAAAAGATCATCCGCACGATCGACGAGATCGCCTTCCAGACCAATCTGCTGGCGCTCAACGCGGCAGTGGAAGCGGCCCGCGCGGGCGAATCGGGAGCCGGCTTTGCCGTGGTGGCCGAAGAAGTGCGCAACCTCGCCAACCGCTCCGCCGAAGCGGCCCGCACCACCACGGCGATGATCGACAACGGCGTGGGGCGCATCCAGAAGGGCGCCCAACTGGTCGAAGACTGCAACGAAGTCTTCCACGCCCTGAGCGAAAAAGCCACCAACGTGGCGCAGCTGCTCACGAGTGTAGCCGATGCCTCCGTGCAGCAGTCCTCTGGCGTCGGGCAAGTCGGCAAAGCGATCCTGGAGATGGATGCGGTGGTGCAGAAAAACGCCGCCGGGGCGCAGGAGTCTTCCTCCTCGGCCCAGGAGCTGAACGCGCTCGCGCAAGAGCTGCAGGGCGCCGTCGGCCAGCTCAACGAGATCATCCGCGGCGGCGGAAAGCAGGCCGCGCAGCGCGAAACGCACCCGCAGGACGAAACACGCGCTACGCCCAAGCCGGAGCCGCGCCCCCAGTCGAGCCGGCCCCGCGTGGCCGCGCCCACCAAGCCGACCTCTAACGCCTACGCCGGCAAAAACGGCTCGGCCCGCCACGACGAAGAAGAGCTGCAGGTGGGCGGCGAGGAAGAAGAAATCAGCTTCTTCCGCCGCCAGTAATCGGCGTAACGAGACTTTCGCACGACATGCACTTGCCAAGGGGCAGGTTTTGGGCAACGCTCCCAACCCTGCCCCGAGTGTGGGCAATGCATGATGAGCGACGCCGACGATTGCGAAGGTGAGAGTAGTCGCGGCAGGCAAACGGCCTGCTGCCCCACGGCCCTTGAGGCGCCCACGCTGGAAAGGCGGGCGCGATGGTAGCCTTTATCCTGGCCATTGCCTTTACCTTGGGCACCTCGGCTTTCTGCTCGTTGCTGGAGGCCTTCATCCTCTCGACCACCGTGGCGGAGACCGAGACGATGAAGAAAGAGCACCCCCGTCGCGGGCGTCTGCTCGGCCACTTCAAGGAGACGATCGAGGAGAGCAGCGCCTCCATCCTCACGCTCAACACGATCGCCAACACCGCCGGCTCGATCGTAGTCGGTGCCCTCGGCACACGCATCCCCGTCATTGCCGACGCGCAAATCTGGGTCGTCTCCGGCGTCTGGCTGCTCACAGCGTTCATGACGGTGGCGATCCTCGTCTTTTCGGAGATCATCCCCAAAAACATCGGGGTGGCCTACCGCCGCTCGCTCGGCCCCTGGCTGGTCGACCCGCTGCTGGCGATCCGCATTTTCATGAAGCCGTTCAGCTTCCTCGCGCGCAAGCTCCTCTCCTTTGTGGTGGTGGTACCCGCGCCGACGGAGGAGGAGCAGGAAGAGGAAATCCGCCTGTTGGCCGAGCGCAGCGCCAAGATGGGAGCCCTGACCGACAGCGAGCGCGACCTCGTCTCCAACGCCCTCAGCCTCGACGACAAGCGCGTGGAAGACATCATGACGCCCCGTACGGTGGTGATGTTCCTGCGCGCTACAGCTAATGTAGGCGAAGTGATGAACGACTTCCGCAACATCCCCTTTGCCCGCATCCCCGTCTACGAGGAGAATATCGACGACGTGATCGGCATCGTGCGCCGCCGCGACATCCTCGAAGCCTATGGCGAGGACCAGGAAGAGCTGACCATGCGGGACTTGATGCGCGACGCCGTCTTTGTGCCCGAAACCGCCAGTGCGCTCGACGCCATGCAGCTGTTCCTGCGCAAGCACCAGCAGATCGCGGTGGTGGTCGACGAGTTTGGCTCTACCGCCGGGGTCATCTCGATGGAAGACATCGTGGAGCAATTGCTGGGCGACGAGATCTACGAACACTCCGACCTGGCGGTCGACATGCGTGAGCTGGCCAAGAAACGCGCCGAAAAACGCCCTCCGGCCACGCCCGACGCCTCCTCCACCGAAGCCGAGCGCAGCAATACCTCCTCCATGGGCTCCACCGCCCGGGCCTAGCCGGTCTGCGCTCCCCAACCGATTGCAACGAAGGCCGACCCCTGGGAAGAGGCCGGCCTTCTGCTCAGTCTACCTGTTGGCTTATCTACTACTAGACGCGGATGATCAGCTTTTCCTTGGGCAGGCGCGCTTTGGCGTAGGCGGCGTATTTGTCGTCCGCCGAGCGGTAGCCGATGGGCGCGATCACCGTGGCGGTGAGATCGAGCGCGTCCAGGCCCAGGATCTCATTAAATTCGGGCACCGAGAAACCTTCCATCGGGCTGGCGTCGATGCCGAGCACGGCGGCGCTGGTCAGGAGGTTGCCGAGGGCGATGTAAGTCTGCTTGGCGGCCCAGGTCTGGCGGGTGGGCTCGTCCATCGCTTCGACGATGCCGCCGACAAGCATGCCGCGGAAGGCTTCGAGCGACTCGACCGGGATGTTGCGCGTCTCGGCAATGTTGGCGATCACCTCGTCGACATCCTTGGCCGTGTAATGCTTGCGGGCGGCAAAGACCACCACGTGGGAGGCCGTGCCAACCTGCACCTGCCCATAGGCGGCAGCTTGCAGCTTCTGCTTCGTCTCGTGGTCGGACACGAGGACGAACTTCCAGGGCTGGAGACCGCCACTGGAGGCGGAAAGGGTCAGCACCTCTTCGATTTGGGAGACCAGCTCGGGCTCGAGCGGGCGTTCGGTATCGAACAGTTTGGTGGCGTAGCGCCAGTTGAGGCTGTCGATGAGTTCGGCAGGAGAAACGAGTGTGTGGTTCATGGGAGTAGTATACCAAGCCGCCGCGATGCTGAAAAATGCCGGTTGGGTGTTGCCGCGATGCACAAAACGCATCACAAAAGCAGCCGATGCTCAGCCGTATCCGCGCCTTTCTCACCGTGCTCGAAGAGGGTAGCCTGCACCGCGCCGCCACCCGGCTGCGTATCTCCCAGCCCGCCCTTTCCCGGCAGATGCAGGCGTTGGAGCACGAGCTGGGCGGCCCGCTGCTCGAGCGCAGCTCCACGGGAGTCTTGCCGACCAAAGGCGGGCAGGCGCTCGCGGAAAAGCTGCGCCCCCTGCTGGAGCAAGTCGACGCGGCGCTCGACGACGTACGACAGACTGTGCAGGGGCACGAGGAGCAGCTCCGCATCGGCTACCTGGCCTCGGCTGCGGCAGAATTTCTGGAGCCGGCGCTGATCCGCTTCCGCCAGCAGCATGGGCCGATGCGCCTGAAGCTCTTCGACCTGAGCCCGGGCGAGCAGATTGCCGGGCTACGCGCGGGCGAGCTCGATCTGGTCTTGACCGACGACAACGGCAAGGTGCTGGCGGACGAATTTTACACCCGCAAGCTCGTCATGATCCGCGCCTACGTGGCCCTGCCGGGCTGCCATCCGCTGACCCAACAAAAGCAGGTGCATCTGGCCGAGCTGAAGCACGAGAAGTTTGTCGGCACCTCCGAGGACGCCGTGCCGGGCATGAACCACACCATCACGCGCTGGTGCCAGCAATACGGCCACTTCAAGCCCCGCTTCGTCTCCCGCGCGGTGACGAGCGACGACGCCTTTGCGCTGGTGGTCAACGAAGAGGCGGTGGCCATCGTGCCGGGCTTTATGCGCAACCGCATCCTGCCCTCGATGCGCATCCTCCCGCTGGCCGACGAGGGCGCGGTAACGGAGCTGCTGATCGCCTGGCGGCGCGGCAAGACCGGCCCCGCCCTGCAGACCCTCGTGCAGGCCTTTGCCGCCCCGCTGCCGCCCATCGACTGAGCGAGCCCCCTACTTCTGCGCCGTGCTCTTGTCGGGCGTGATGCCTTGGACTTCTTCGATCGGGGTGTTGTTGACGGGAGGAGGCGGCGCGCGGAACTCGTTGGCGAGCGCCTGAGCCTGGCGGCTGTAGTCGATAGACTCGCCCAGGATGCGCACAGCCTCCTGATCGGCGTGGAAGCCCATCGAGTTTTCGCTGCTGATAAAGTCGAGGCGCCACATGGCCTTGCGCTGCAGCTCATCGAGGCGCGCGATGTCTTCCTCGGAGAGGTCGGTCGCCTTGGCCGCCCGGATCGCGTCGAGCATGTCCGTCATGGCGACGGCGCTGCGGTCGATCATCTTGCGCGTGCGGTCCTGGATCGTCGCCACCTTGTCGCGCAGCTCGGCTTCGGGCACGTTGTGGCAAGTCTGGCACGAGCGGTCCATCGTCTCCATCGGGCTGCGGACCCAGTGGCTGCTGACCTTGGTGGCACCTTGGCGCTCATAAGGCATGTGGCAATCGGCACAGCTGACCCCGCTGCGCGCGTGCACGCCTTGGCTCCACAGCTCGAACTCCGGGTGCTGGGCCTTGTAGACCTTCGCCCCGGTCTCGCCGTGGGTGTAGTCGTAAAAGTCGCTGCCGTCGGGGAAGCGGTGGTCGTTGTAGACCGCCTCGATCTGCTCCACTTTCAGGCCCTTGTGCCAAGGGAAGAAGAGCGTCTCCTTGCTGGCGCAGTAATACTCCACGTGGCATTGGGCGCAGGAAAAGGTGCGCATCTCCTGCCGCGTGGCGTCGACGTTGGGGTCGTAGGGGCGGCTGCGCGAGCCCTTGCGCCAGCGTTCGATGCTGGGCAGGTGCGGCACCGGGTCTTCGCTTTCGGCCAGCGCGGCAATGCCTTTGACAAAGCCGGGGCGGGTCACGCGCAGCTGCATCGTGTCGGGCGCGTGGCAGTCGATACAGCTCACGGGGTGGGCGTCGCCGACGTGGTGGCTTTCAAACTGCCCCGTCACATCATGATCACCCGGCACGCTCTCGTCATAGACGGCGTCCCCAAACAGCGGCTTGTGCACCCCGGGCGTGCCGTCGGGCGTCTTGAACAGCTCGGCGTGCGCCTCCTCGTAAGTCATGAGGCTCAGCTTTTCAAAGCCCGCCATCACGTGCTGCCACTGGAAGCCGTTTTCGAGGTCTGCCTGCGTAGTGGGCAGGCCCGCCAGCTCGCGACCGACGCGGCGATAGGTGGGGATGACGGAGGCGTGACAGTGCAGGCAGGCCCCGCTTTGCTGGCGCTGCGTCACCCGCTCGGTCACCTCCTGGTCGTGCAGCATGTAGGCGTGGCCGCGCGCTTCGCGGTAGTCGATGGCAAAGGCGTAACCCGCATAGAGACGGCGCAGCCACGGGTCGCTCTCCAGCTTGCTCTCGGGCAGTGCGCTGGAGCCGCCGTGCTGGGTGGAATCGTCGACCGTCCGCCGGTAGGAATCGAACTGGTGGGGCCAGTTGCCACCCCAGGGCACCGGGTCGGTGCTGACTTCGGTGACTTCGTTGAGGCGCACATAGACGTGCCGCGCCTCTTCCTTTTGGCGGGTGATGTTGATCAACAGGCTGGCGACTGCCACTGCCGCAACCAGGCCGATCACAAAAACGCTGACAGGGAGCAGCACGGGGCGCAGCGCAAAGCCGCCATTATCGGAGAAGTCGGGTTCAGGGCTCATGGGTCGCGAGTCGTCTCAGGAGTTAAAGTGGTGCGGGTGCGGTTGAGGGCGTGGCCGACGTCGGCGTGGCACTGGATGCAGTGTGGCATTTCGGAGCTGCCCAGGCCAGCGTGCGCGGCAATCGGCAGCATCTCTTCCACCGTCTGCTCGTGGCAGTAGAGGCAGGCGTGCTGCGTCACCTCGCGGTTGCGCGGCTTGATCTGGATCGGGTCGTGATAGTCCCCCAGCGTAAAGGCGAGGGAATGGAAAAAACCGTTATCCGCCTTCGTGATCCACTTGCCCACCGGGTGGTGCGAGAGGTGGCAATCGTTGCAGGTGGCCGTGTGCCCGTGGCTGCCTTTGACCCACGAATCGTAATAATCCTGCATCACGTGGCAATTCGTGCAGGCCTGCGGGTTGTTGACCAGGTAGGCGGCACCCTCGGCATAGCCAAACGTAAACGTGCCCAGACCACCGACGGTTCCGATCAGGAGGATACCGAGGATGTAAAGGACGCCGACCCACTGGACACGACGCAGCCGCCATCGGCCGGAAACACCGGTAGAAGGTCGCTCTTTGGGTTGAGCGGTCATCAGAAGCAGTCAGAAAGCGATTTAGCTCGCGTTATCCGACAGTAGCCCAGATGGCACGCAAAGCAAGCCCCGTCACCCTCTTCTCTTGACCTGGATCAAGTTAGGGCGAGAAATCCTGCCGCCTTGGCCGAATAAAAGACCGGCGGTCAGGGAAAGACCGGATCGTAATACTCCGTTCGACCCCTACGGCTGCTGCACCCGACTCGCGATCTGCGAAATGACGTACTGCAGCTCAGACGCGAAACGCTCGTCTTCGATATCGAGCTGCTGGGTCGTGGCGTTGTAGGTCCACTGGTTGGGGTAGTTTACAAGCAGGTCGAGGTAGTCGATCACGAGGTTGAGCACCTCCACCTCCTCGGCGCGCACCTGCTGGTATTGCAGGAAAAAGCCTGACTGGAGGATGCTCTCCTTTTGCGCCAGGCCCACCTTCCGGCCTTCTTCCGACAGCTCCAGCTCGTCGAGCTTTCGCTGGTAGAGGTCGCCAAAGCCGTAGGTGTAGTCGGCCAGCTCTTCCGACTGCTGGCGCAGCGTACGGTAGCGCTCGCGCAGCTGCCGGTAGCTCTCCAGAGCTTGCGGCTGCAGCCATTGCGACTCCACGCCCTGCATCTCGGCATAAGAGCGCTGCACACGTTCGTTCAACTGGCGCAGCCGGCCGATCAGCTCGTCTTCCATCGCCTTCAGCGCCAACTGCTCCGCCTGAGGCAGGCGTTTGGCTGCTGCGGCCACCGGATTCTTGCGCAGCTCGGCCAAGGCTCGTTGCTGCTCCTCCCATTGCTGCTCGCGGCGGATGCGCTCCTGCAGCAGGGCTTCGACGCGCTCGGTGTGCTGCCGATCCAGCTCGGCCTGGATCTGCCGGGCCGAGATTTCGCGCCCGGCGGCAATCGCCCCCAAGGCCCCGCAGGCTGCCGCCAGCGCCACGAAGCCCAGCAGGTTGCGCTTGCGCCGCTCGCTGACGAGCCACAGCGCCCCGCCCAGCAAGGCACCGATCGCGGCGGCCACCGCAATAATCGCCAAGCCGACGGCGGCCAGGCCCAACCATTGGGCCCACTCGCTCGAAATCTTTTCCGAGCCCGCAAACGGCAGCGCCAGCGCAAGAGAAGAAAGCGTCATCTACGAAGGGATTGGACGAGTAAACGCCGGAAAGCGTTCAAGGTCGCTTACTTGAGCCCAAAAAACGCACGCGTGTTTTCCTCCACCCGGGCTTCCAGCGTGCGGAAATCGACCCCCAGCAGCTCCGCGCAGCGCTCCGCCGTAAAGCGGACGAAGGCGGGCTCGTTGGGCTTGCCCCGGTGCGGCTCCGGTGGCAGGTAAGGGCTATCGGTCTCCACCATCAGGCGGTCGATCCCTTGGGCGAGCATCGCCTCGCGCACGTTGGCCGCGCTCTTGTAGGTGATGATGCCGGTAAAGCTGGCCCGCCCGCCCCGCTCGTTGAGGATGCGCACCTCTTCGGCCCCCTCGGAGAAGCAATGGAAGACGACCTTGCGCCAGTCCACGCCGCTTTCGTCGATCAGCTTCACCGATTCGTGAAAGGCCTGGCGGCTGTGGATCACCACCGGGCAATCGAGCTGGTAGGCAAGGCTCAGTTGGGCCTTGAAGGCCTGCACCTGGCGCTGCTTCACCTCCGCCGCCTCGTCGGGATACTTCGGCAGATGGAAGTGGTCGAGCCCGATCTCGCCCAGCGCCACCGGCAAGGGATCGGTCGCAAAGTAGCTGGCGATGCTCTTGAACTGGTCTTCCCAATCTTCCTCCACCTCGCAGGGGTGGATACCGACCGTCCAGTCGATCACGCCCGGGTAGTCTTGCGCCAATTTATAATAGCGCGGCCAGTCCTTGAGGCTGGTGCCGATAGTGATGTGGCGCTCCACGCCGTGCTCGCGCGCGTTCTGCAGCCACGCCTCCACGTTGCCCTTCTGCGCCGCCTTCTCAAAGTGACAATGGCTGTCGATCAGCATCCCCCCACCCTAGGCCATCGCCGGCACATGGCAAGGGCCGCGAGGAGGCGGAGCGGAGGAAGCCCGCTGGTCTTTTTTGACCACCGCCTGCCGATTAGGCTTTTACTAACGCCAGCAAAGCAGCTAATATCCACGCAATGCTTCCCTTAAACCTCTCTACGACGGCTTTGTTCCTCTGCGCCCTCGCTTCCAGTGCCTCAGCCGCGCTGTTACTAGACCCCTCGGCTGGCACCGTCCGCCTCTCCAACACGGTGGGAGACTCGAACAAGGACGACGGTGTCTATCACAGCAGCTATTACCTCTCCGACGACTTCTTCGGCTCCCCGCTGATGAATCCATTCGTCACCGTCAGCATCAACGGGCACATCCGCTTTGGTAATGGTGATGGAGACGGCGACTACTTCCTGCAGCCTCTCGGCAACAACGCCATCAACCGCGTCGCCCCGATGTGGGCCGACTTCAACCTCGGCACCAGCGGCCAGATCGTCGACGAAGTCGGCAGCTCCTACTACGCCGTTTCCTGGCTCAATCTGGAAAACGCCGAGAACCCGGGCACCGTCGCCAACCTGCAAGCCATCTTCATCGAAGGCGATACCACCCTCAACGGGAACGCCTTCCAGGCCGGGGACATTGTCTTCAGCTACGGCGAGATCAGCATTTATCCCGCGATCAGCGAAGTGATCATCGGCCTGGAGAGCGAAAACGGCGATACCGCCACGCTTCCCGGCCACGAGGTGTATGGCGGCTGGCACTCCTATGATGTCTTCGGTGATTTTCCGGTCGGCGAAAACCAGTATGCCCTCTTCCGGCCCGACGGGCTTGGCAGCTATAGTGTGTCGATTCAGGACATGGCCGCGATCCCCGAGCCCGCTACCTACGCCGCAGTCTTCGGCGGTTTGGCTTTGGCGGGGGCCGCCCTGCGCCGCCGACGCGCCTAGCGCCACCGCTTCGCCCTATTTTGTCTACCTGCCTCTCTTCACGGGGGCAGGTTTTTGCTTTCGCGTGGGCATAAGATTTCTCTTGCTTCCCACGCAACTGCTGACATGTTGGATGGTTTAATCGGACAAATCGACGAGACCTCCGCAGCGAATGCGGCCCAAGGCGTCGGTTTTCTGCCCTGAACGGTCTGACTTCGATGAGCGATTGTTTGCGGGATACTCACCAATAGTGCTCATCGACCGACCCGCGCCCGTCCGAGACCGACGGGTGAATCAGGACAGATTATGGAAGAAATTACGTTCGAGACGCTGCCTTTGGCTGCGCCCCTTCAACGCGCGTTGTCTGATAAAGGCTACACGCATCCCTCGCCTATCCAGGCCCAAGCCATTCCGGTACTGCTGGAAGGCCGCGACCTGCTCGCCTGTGCCCAGACCGGCACCGGCAAGACGGCAGCCTTCGCCCTCCCGATCCTCAACCGGATCTCCGAACTGCGCCGCAAGCCGCAGCGTAACGAAGTGCGTACGCTGATCCTCACCCCCACCCGCGAACTCGCGGTGCAAGTGGCCGACAGCTTCAGCACCTACGGGCAAAACGTGCGCTTCAGCCTCGGCCTCGTGCACGGCGGCGTCTCCGCCTACCCGCAAATCCGCGGCCTGCAGCGCGGCCTCGACGTCTGCGTCGCCACCCCCGGCCGCTTGCTCGACCTTTACAACCAGGGCCACGTCGACCTTTCGCAAGTCGGCTGCTTCGTGCTCGACGAAGCCGACCGCATGCTCGACATGGGCTTCATCCACGACATCCGCAAGATCGCCGAGGAGCTGCCCGAAGAGCGCCAGACCTTGCTCTTCTCCGCCACCATGGCGCCGGAAATCGCCAACCTCGCCGCCTCGCTGCTGCGTAACCCGGCCGACATCCGCATCGCCCCGGAAAATACCACGGCCGAGAAGATCGACCAGAGCGTGCTCTTCGTAGAGCGCAACGACAAGCAAGACCTCCTCTTTGACCTCCTGCGCAAGCAGCAGGACGCCAACCCGGAAGAGCTTTGCATCGTCTTCAGCAAGACGAAGTTTGGCGCCCGCAAGCTGGCTGAGAAGCTCTGCCGCGCTGGCATCCGCGCCGACGACATCCATGGCGACAAGTCGCAGGCCGCCCGCCAACGCACGCTGGACCGCTTCCGCGACGGCCGTACTTCCGTGCTCGTGGCAACCGACGTGGCCGCCCGCGGTATCGACGTGCGCAACATCACGCTGGTCGTCAACTACGACCTGCCGATGGAAGCCGACAACTACGTGCACCGCATTGGCCGTACGGCCCGCGCCGGTAACAGCGGTCGCGCCGTAAGCCTCTGCTCCGCCGAAGACGTCGAGCTGCTGCGCTCCGTGGAACGCCTGATCAAGCAAAGCGTGCCGGTCGAAGAAGACCACCCCTACCACTCTGCGACCATTGCCGATCGCGCTGCCCGCAGCTACTCGCGCGGGGGCCGTGGCGGCTACGGCGCCAAGGGCGGCGGTCGCGGTGGTTACGGTCGCCAAGGTGGCGGCAACCGCAGCGGCGGCTATCGCCAGGGCGGTGGCTACAAGGGCTCGCGCTCCGGCGGCGGTTACGCCTCCCGTGGCGGCGAACGCTCCACCTCACGCGCTGGCCGCAACTAAGCGACCGACCAGTCCCGATCCCCTTTTCCAGCCTCGCCCTAACCCGGCGAGGCTTTTTTGTAGTTTAGAAAAGGCCCCGGGGCCGTCTTCGGAAAGACATGGAGTCACAAAGGCCCTGTGCCAAGGCGTGAAAACAAGATCAGGGCCCTGATGTCCTACTCTAGATCGCAGGAGGAGCTTCGAGCGTGTTGTCTTTTACCGTAATGAGGGGGCGATGCACAAACGGGCCTGCCATTGAAGAAAGCTCTTCCCGCCACTGGGAAACCACCCCGCCCTCGAATTCTACCACTAGGAAGTTCTTACCGGTCGAAGGGTAGTGCAGGACGATATTCTCTGCTTTGAACCACCAAGGGCTTTCATAGGGGGGCACCCCAATCGCGGCGACGACTCCCGCGACCTGCATGCCGCGAAAGATTCGTCCCTCACGAGCAGCCGCAATTTCTTCCGCGCTCAAGCCGGCAGCCAGCAGCGCCTTCTCCAGTTCTACTGTCGTCTCTACTCCCTTGGGCTCATAAGTCCGGCTGGCCGCAACACCTTCGCCTCGGGAGCCACTAGCAGCGTTTCCTTGGCCTTCAACGTAAGTGGTCTCCGTCAGGCCCTCCCGGGCCACGTAGTAGGCGCCAGCAAGCTCCAATACAGCCGGATCGACCCCGGTAGCTGTTACCTCACTAGACGCCTGAGGGGTGAGACCTGATGAGCACCCCGATAGTCCAAGGGCGACGAAAATGCAGGAAAGCGCAATTAACTTTTTCATAAAATCCACTTTTGAGGGTTACGGAACGGAGTTACCCTTACTATGCAAACAGATGCTTGAAACCGCAAGCGATAACCTTATCACTTACACGATTTAAAAACGATCGTGGCTTCGCATACTTACCGCAGTTCTCATTCTTCGCAGCCGAGACCGCCGAGCCGCTATTTATCACCCAATCGAGGTGTAACCTCACGTGTTGGAGAACCCCACGTGACTATGCTCATTTGTTGGCCCTGCATTACAGCAACCAGCCTGAACATATCCTACCAGCGCGTTTGGACCTCCTCTGCACAAAAAGACGCCACCTGCAAAGGAGTGGCGTCTTTCCCAAAAGTCGTTGGACTCGATCTAGCTCAGGTGCTTCCACTCGGGGTGCTTGCCGAGCTGCTGGACGAGCTTCTTCACGTCCTGCGCGCGGTCGCGGGGCACGATGAGCGTCGCGTCGCCGGTCTGGACCACGATGAGGTTGTCGACGCCCACCAGCGCAGTGAGGTGGCCCTTTTCGTTGACCACGATGTTGTCGTTGGCCTCGTGGGTCAGCAGCGAGCCGCGAACCACGTTGCCGCTGTCGTCGGCGGGGTAGTGGCGGGCGATGGAGGGCCACTCGCCCACGTCATCCCAGTCGAAATCCGACTCGACCACGCGCACCTTGTTCTCGTTGGAGGCGGGCTCCATGATCGCGTAGTCGACCGAGATCTTTTCGAGCTTCGGATAGCGCTCGGCCAGCAGTTCGCCCAGGTCCTGACCCGCTTCGAGGCCCTTCTCGATCGCCTGTAGCGCCTTCCAGAGGTCGGGCGTATAGCTGGCAAAGCACTGGGCAATCACTGGCACGGTCCAGAAAAACATGCCTGCGTTCCAGTAGTAATCGCCGCTGTCCACGTAACGCTGGGCGGTCGCTTCGTCGGGCTTTTCCTTGAATTCCTTCACGCCAAACACATCGCGGCCCTCAGCCTGATCGACGCTGCCCTCGCGCTGAATGTAGCCGTAGCCGGTCGCCGGGTGGTCGGGCTGGATGCCGACCGTGACGAGTGCTTCGGCCTGCTCTGCCGCGGTAAAGGCGGCACTGACCACGCTTTGGAAGCCTTCGGCGTCGTGGATCACGTGGTCGGCCGGCAGCATGGCAAAGGTGGCCTGCGGGTCGCGGTGCTTGACCAGCACGGCGGCGAGGCCGACAGCGGCGGCCGTATCGCGCGGCATGGGCTCGCCGATCACGTTCTCCGGCGAAAGCATCGGGCAGACTTCGAGCACCGCATCGCGCTGCTCCTGATTGGTGATGATGATCACCCGCTCGGGCGGCACCACCTCGCCAAGGCGAAGGATCGTCTGCGTGAGCATGGGCTCATCGCCCACGATGGGGAGAAGATGCTTGGGGCGTTCGAGACGACTCTGGGGCCAGAAGCGCTCTCCTTTGCCCCCGGCCATGATGACGACGTAGCGACTGGACATACGCTTCCAAGGTTGCCCGCAGATGGTCGCAGGTCAACTCTGCGCGCGGTTAACCCGATAGCGCAGCAGCAAAGTCTGGTCGGTCAAACGCTCCAGGTGATCGAGCGTCAAGTCGATCGTGCGGTCGATGGGGGCCAGCGGCAGGCCGCGACCAAAGAGAAAAGGCTCCAGCGTCAACCACAGCTCGTCCACCAGCCCTTGCTCCAGAAACTTGCCATGCATCACGCTGCCACCGACGAGGCCGACGCGCTGCCAACCGCGCGCGCCCCACTCTCGCGCCAGCTCTTCCGGCGAAGCGTCGGTGAAGATCAGCGCACCCTCCACCGCCTCGTGGGCATACTTCTCCGGTTGGCGGGTGAGGATATATTTGGGGCGCTCGGGGTTGAGGCCGCGGCGGATCAGCTCACGCTCGGCCTCGTAAGTCCCCGACCCCATCGCGACGGCCTGAAGTTGTTGCAGGGCAAACGCAAACCACTCCTGGTCCGCCTCTGAAGCGAAGTCGGTGCCTTTGCTCTCGCCGCAGGTAATGAAGCCATCGACCGACTGCACGGCGATGAGGATGATATTTGGGCGTTGGATCACAGCAGGAGCCCTAATGTATTCATTTGCCGCGCGAGGCCAAGCCCGGCGAAGGGTTTTATTTGGCGCTGAACGGTTGTAAAAGGCGCTGTAATCACCTCGGCCAAACGCTTGCCATGGGCCGAGTGCCTCGCCACGCTGCCTACCGATGCGGCGTTTGTGGCAAGTGGCGATCGGGATCGGCTGGGCGGCTTCCCTCTACGGGGCCTTTGTGCTCGGGCGACCGGCAGCACCTGCCCCCGCACCCACGGCGACGCCACCAGCGGTGGATCGCCCAGCGAGCAAGGCCTCAACCGAGCCCCGCCGCGTCACCCGCCCCGAAGACCCTGACCGTCTGCAGTACTTGCCGCCCGGCAGTGTGAAATTCGACGCCGCCCTGGGTCTTGAGCTGCACGCGCTGGAAGAGCTGCACGCCACCGACCCTCTGCGCGCCTACTTCCTCGCCACCGCACTCGCCAATTCCCTCGACGCGAAGGGGGTGCAGGCCGCGCTGTCCTGGCTGGAGCAATACCCGCCGCCCGGCGACGGCTACGTCCGCGTCGCCGGCCACCTCAGCTACCGCCTCGGCGAACTGCTCGGCCCCGACCTGCTCGCCCACCAGGACCTACCCGGCCTAGACCTCGGCAACGCCCTCATCGGCTGGAGCTCCACCAACCCAGAACAGGCGCTGGATTGGATCGCGAGCGGCGAAGGCTGGCCGGAAGGCGTGGAGGGCTACTGGCGCAATGCGATGGTGGAGTGGGCGGCGAATGAGAATCCGACCGGGACGTTGCGGTGGCTGGAGCGGGCGCTGGCCGCGCAGGTAAAGGAGCAGGAGGGCGGGGAATCTGATGACACGCCGGAGCAGTCGATGATAAATTCGATGGTCGGCAATGAGCAGTGGATGCTGCACCGTAGCGAGGAGATGAAGCAGCTGGTCCTGAAGTATCCAGACCAGATCGTGAATGAGAGCACTTATATTTCCTTGGGCGCGATTGCCGCGAGGGATCTATCCGATATGACGGATCTGGAAAATCAGCTGTCGCAAGATCCAGTAGACAAACGATATCAATATTTCAAGTGGGGTGAGTGGCTCGGCACAGCCCTCTTTGGCGATGCCAGTGCGCCATGGGCGGAGATGCCTGAGCTGATCCGAGCGGTGGGCAAGAACGAGGATTTCGCACGCGTCTCCATGTTTTTCGGCAGCCTTCCTTCGCAAGAATTCCGCCAGCGTGCTCCCGAAACGACCCTCGAGGTTATACCTCAACTGGAGGCACTCTCGGTGGATCACGAGCCGGCGCGCTTTGCCATCCAAAGCTACTACCATGGCCTCGCACCCAGCACTGCACTGGAAGATGTAGCGCTGCTGCAAGATGCCGCCCTGCGGAGGCAATACGCCAGTGAAACGGCAAGCCGTTGGTTAGAGACCGACCCGGCAACAGCTCGCGTGCGCCTGATGTATGAGCCGAATCTGCCCATTGAAGCGCAGCGACTCCTGCGCGATGGTGCACCGCTGTGGCAGGTGCAGCAGGCTCTGGAGATCAATGAGCCGGAGGAGGAGGCGCTGCCATGAGCGACGACGCCTCGCGCTCCCGAGCACAGTTGGAGCGGGCGCTTTTCTGGGGCTGTGGCTGGGCCTTGAGCCTGCTGGCAGTCTATGGCGCCGCTCGGATGTGGCCGAGTGGGGAGCCACCTGCCGAAGTCGCGGAGGCCCCAGCCGTGGAATCCACCCCCGTGGAACAGGTTGCAACCGCCGAGGAAGCGCCGGAACAATCTACTCAGCCCGCGACATGGGCGGAACTGCGGCCCGATATCGGGCTGGGGCCGCGCATGGACTACCGCCGCCGTGCGCTTTTACAGGAAATCCTGACGGAAGAAAGCAGCCGGCCGGAATGGATAACGACATATGTAGAGAGTTTGCCTATCACCGAATACCCCGAGCTGTTACAACTTTTGCAGGATGATTTGAGCAATAGTGCCACCATAATGTTGGCTGTACTCTTCGCCGAGTGGACACGGCAGGATCCGGAAGGCGCAGTCGAGGCAATGCGTGGGCTGGAGCAGCGGATGCGTCGTAATGTCTTGCCCTCCATCTTTGAGGTTCGGGCAGAGACGAATGGCTACGCCAACACCGTGCGCTGGGCCCAGCAACAATTTGGCGACGATTTGTTGGTAATGCAGCGGAACGGCTCCTTCCTTTCCAACAGCCTTAATTCGCAGTCCTTCGCCGAACAATTAACAGCGCTTGAGGCCATCTACCTCGGTCCTGACGAATCCTGGCAAGAACAGGCACAGAATGCAGCCGCCGATCTCGCGATGAGTTACATGTACGACAACGTCCAACGCACCCGAATAGTCGACCTCTACGAGCACTTGCCTTTTCAGCCCAACAGTAAAGTCGTCAACTTAGTCGTCTCGCAATTGGCGGAGCAAGAGCCCGGTGCGGCCTACAGGTTGCTCGATCAAGTCGCGCTGCCACAAGAGCGGCAGGAGGCGATGCAAACGGTATTTCGTGCCCAGTCCCAACGCGACCCGGCGGAGCTGCTCGTCTGGGCGCAGGATTTCGAGGCCAAGGGCGACACACGTGGCGCCGAGCTGGCCCGCCAGATCTACAACGCCGAACAACCGGCGGCGCAGGAGGAAGTCTTTGAGTTGACCCCCTTTGAGCTGCCCTCCTTAGAGTAGAAAAAGCCCCCTAATACCGCCGCATGCTCAGGTCGTATTCTACCGCCCATTCTTCGATGCCGCCGCGCATGGAGGTGGCTTCGTAACCGGCGTTGCGCAGGGCTTGGGCGACGCGGAGGCTGCGGCCGCCGTGGTGGCATTGCACGACGATGGGGCGGTCGGTCGGCAGCTCCTTTTGGCGCAGGCCGATCTCGCCCATCGGGATGTGGTGGTTGCCCGGGATCTGGCAGATGGCCAGCTCGTGGTCTTCGCGCACGTCGAGCAGCATCGGGCGATCGGCTTCGGGCTGCTGGAGCAGCGAGTGTGCTTGGGCGACGGAAATTTCTAGGGGTAGCTCACCTGCCATGTCGTCACTCGTAGCATCGGGCGCGGGCACTTGGCAACTCCAGTCGTAGCGCTTGGGCTCGATCGTGGTGATGGTGGGGTGCTTGCCGCAGACGGGGCAGTCGTCGTGCCGCTTGAGGTTGATCGTGCGCACGCGCAGGGTCAGCGCGTCGATGGCGAGCAGGCGGCCACGCAACGATTCGCCCGCGCCGGTGAGGTATTTGATCGTCTCCAGCGCCTGGAACGAGCCGACGACGCCGCAGAGCGCGCCAAACACACCCGCTTCGTCGCAGTTGGGCACCTCGCCGGGGGCGGGCATCTCGGGGAAAAGGCAGCGGTAACACGGCCCGCCGCTGGCCGGGTCGAAGATCGAGACCTGCCCCTCGAATTGGTAGATGCTGCCGTAGACGAGCGGCTTGCGCGCCAGCACTGCTGCGTCGTTGTTGCGGTAGCGCGTGGGGAAGTTGTCCGTGCCGTCGACAATGATGTCGTACTGGCCGAAGAGCTCGATTGCGTTGGCATCCGTCACGCCCTCGGGGTGGAGGTTGAGGCGGATGGACGGGTCGAGCGCGCGCAGGCGCCGGGCGGCGCTTTCGAGTTTGGACGTGCCCTGGCTGGCCTCGTCGTGGATGATCTGGCGCTGCAGGTTGTGCACCTCCACCTTGTCGAAGTCGGCCAGCCCCAGCGTGCCGACCCCGGCAGCCGCCAGATACAGCGCCGCAGGGCTCCCGAGCCCGCCCATGCCGATGATCAGCACGCGGCTCTCACGCAGCTTTTCCTGCCCTGCCACACCGATCTCGGGCAGGATGATCTGCCGACTGTAACGCGCGGCTTCCGCTCCACTCAATGCCATCCCGCCACTAGAAACGATCCAGACCAACTTGTCCAGCAACAGGGTGGAGAGGATGTACTGAACAGGAGTTAAAAGGAGTTTTAAAACAAAAGGAAACAAAGAGAACGAAGGAGAGATACAATTCCACCTTCTTCGTTTCCTTCGTTATCTTCTGTTCAATTTCTGAACTCCTTTTCACCCTTTTAACTCCTGTTCCGATTTCCCTCCTCCTGTATTCTGACCGTCAAAACCCGTCGCGGCTTGTGCCGTCGGGCGACTTGCACACGCTCTGACGGTATGAGCACCTAACCCCTGCCCCCCTCTGCCCCATGCCCTTACGAATCTTCCTCTTGCTCCTTTTGCTCCCCCTCACCCTCGTGGCCGACACCTTGCCCAATCCCCTGATTTTCCAACGCGCCGACCCTTGGGTGATGCAACACGAGGGCCGTTACTATTTTACCGGCTCCGTGCCCGCCTACGACCGCATCGAGCTGCGCGCCGCCGATTCGCTGGAGGGGCTGCAGTGCGCCGAGCCGGTTACAGTGTGGAACAAGCACGAGAGCGGGCCGATGAGCTGGCACATCTGGGCCCCCGAGCTGCACCGCCTCAACGGCAAGTGGTACCTCTACTTTGCCGCCGGGCAGGCGGGAAAAATCTGGAACATCCGCATGTATGTGCTCGAGTGCGCCAGCGAAGACCCTCTGACGGGCAAATGGGTCGAAAAGGGCCAGATCGAGACGCCGTGGGATTCGTTTTCGCTCGATGCCACCGTCTTCAGCCTGCGCGGCAAAAACTACCTCGTGTGGGCGCAGCAGGGCCAAGGCGACAAGGCCAACTCCAACCTCTACATCGCCCAGCTGAAAAATCCGTGGACCCTCAAAGGCAAACCCATCCTGCTGACGGCCCCGGAATACGATTGGGAAAAGCGGCGCTACGCCGTGAACGAAGGCGCGGCCGTGCTCCAGCGCAACGGCAAGCTCTTCCTCACCTACTCCGCCAGCGGGACAGACCATAATTACTGCATGGGCCTGCTGACCGCCGACACCTCCGCCGACCCGCTCGACCCCAAGAGCTGGACGAAATCGCCGGAGCCGGTCTTCGAGTCGTCGCCGGAAAACGGCATCTACGGCCCCGGCCACAACAGCTTTGCGACCCAGAACGGCAAGGACTACCTCATTTACCATGCGCGCAACTATCGCGAAATCGCGGTCGACCCGCTGCGCGATCCCAACCGCCACGCCCGCGTGCAGGAGATTCGCTGGCGCAAGGACGGCACGCCCGACTTTGGCACGCCACGCCCCGAAACCAAGGGCAAAGTAGCCGACAAGCCGCTCTTCCGCGACCCGACTTTTGACGGCGCCGCCGACCCGCTGCTGATCTGGAATCCGGAACGGGCGCGCTGGTGGATGTTTTACACCAACCGCCGCGCCAAGGCCGAGGGGCTGACGGGCGTCACCTGGGTCCACGGCACGCGGCTCGGGATCGCCGAATCCTGCGACGGCGGGGCCTCGTGGAGCTACGTCGGCACGGCGCAAATTGACTTACCGGAAGAGTTGGGCGGCGACGGCGCGACCCACTGGGCTCCAGAGCTGTTTACCGACTCCAAGGGCGTGCACCACATGCTGCTCACCGTCGTGCCGGGAGTCTTCGAGACGTGGCAGCACCCGCGCCACATGGTCCACCTGACCAGCAAGGACCTCCGCCACTGGGGCAACGCCCAGGAGATTGAGCTGGCGAGTGATCGCGTGATCGACGCCGCCATCCTCCAACTGCAAGACGGCAACTGGCGTCTCTGGTACAACAACGAGCGCGACGGCAAATCCATCTACTTCGCCGACAGCCCCGACCTCCAGTCGTGGACCGATCGCGGCAAGGTCGTGGGCGACCGCCCGGGCGAAGGGCCGACCGTCTTCCACTGGCAGGGCCACTACTGGATGATCACCGACGTGTGGCAGGGCCTCGGCGTCTACCGCTCCAGCGACGCGGTGGAGTGGGAGCGCATGCCGGGCGACGAAAACCTGCTGCAAGTGCCCGGCAAGGGCGAAGACGACCGCGTGAAGGGCCAGCACCCCGATGTGGTCGTGCAGGGCGACCGCGCCTTCATCTTCTATTTCACCCACGCAGGGCAGGAAGATCCGAACATTCCCGATGGCTACGAAAAGCGCCGCAGCACCATTCAGGTAACTGAGCTGAAGCTCGAAGACGGTTGGATCACCGCCGACCGCGACGCCCCTGCCCACATCCGCCTCGATCCGGGGCTGGTGCAGCCGTAAGGGAGGGAAGGTAGGCTTTTACTGAAGGCCTCTCACCAAGAGCACCAAGGCACAAAGAGTTTTTCTCTGCGTAACAGGTGTCTTGGCTAGGAACTTTGATTCATGCGTGAAAGAAAAGGTTCGAGGCTTCAAATAAATTGCGCGCAATCTAGTTGACTTTAAACGAATCTACCCCAGATTGCGTCTCATAGATTGCACGCAACTTAATTTATCAACACCTGAACCTAGACCGACATGAGCCACCAACACCACCGCCTCTCCACTCAAGCCGCGCTCCAAGGCGCTTCCCACGCTTCGGCCGAAGGCCGCGCTGCCGGCGTCGGCAGCCCCGGGGTCGAACGCGCCGCCCAGCAGTTCCTCGAAGCCGTCCACCTCGGTGGCGGCAAACCGATCTACCAGCTTTCAATCGCCGACGCCCGGGCCGTGCTCGATGGCGCCCAGGCGGGCGAAGTCCCCCTCGCGACCGCCGAAGTGAGCGAGCACGACTTCCCGGTCGGCCCCTCCAGCCAGGTGCACGCGCACATCGTCCGCCCTGCAGGCGTGAGCGGTCCCCTGCCCGCGGTCCTCTATCTCCACGGCGGCGGCTGGATCCTCGGCAATTTCAAGACCCACGAGCGCCTCGTCCGCGAGCTGGCTGCGGCCAGCCAGTCCGCCTTCGTCTTTGTCGACTACTCGCCCTCGCCTGAAGTCCGCTTTCCGGTGGCGGTGGAGGAAGCCTACGCCGCGCTGGGATACATCGCCGCCCATGGCGCGGAGCTGGGCCTCGACCCCCAACGGCTCGCGGTGGCGGGAGACAGTGCGGGTGGCAACCTCGCCGCCGCCGTTACCCTGCTCGCCCAGGAGCGCAACGGCCCGAGCCTGCGCCTGCAGGTGCTCTTCTACCCGGTTACGAATGCCGACCTCGACTCGGGGTCGTATCAGGCCTTTGCGGAGGGCCACTTCCTCACCCGCAACGCCATGCAGTGGTTTTGGGACGCGTATGCGAGCGAAGCCGAGCGCGCCCTCCCGACCGTTTCGCCCCTGCAGGCCAGCGACGAGCAGCTCCGCCACCTGCCCCGCGCGGTGGTGCTGACGGCCGAGTTTGACGTGTTGCGCGACGAGGGCGAAGCCTATGCGCGCCGCCTCTCCGCCGCCGGGGTCCACGTGACCGCCGCCCGCTTCGGGGGTGCGATCCACGACTTCGTGATGCTCAACGCCGTCTCTCAAACGCCCGCCGCACGGGCCGCCATCGCCCTCGCGAGCGAGAAGCTGCGCGAAGCCTTTGCTGAATGAGCCAAAATGGCTTTAGTAACAATACACCTCAAACCTACAGAGATCCCAACCACATGAAAGCACTGTATACTGCCAACGCCACTTCCACCGGCGGCCGCGAAGGCCACTCCCGCACCGACGACGGCAAGATCGACGTCAAGCTCTCCACGCCCAAGGAACTGGGCGGCGCGGGCGGCGCCGGCACCAACCCCGAACAGCTTTTCGCCGCGGGCTACTCCGCCTGTTTCCTCGGCGCGCTGAAATTTGTCGCCGGCAAGGCCAAGGTGAAGATCCCCGACGATGCCAGCGTCTCCGCCAAGGTCGGGATCGGCGAGCGCGACGACAAGCAGGGCTTCGGCATCACCGCCGACCTCACGGTCTCCATCCCCGGCGTCGACCGCTCGACGGTGGAAGACCTCGTGCAGAAGGCCCACGTCGTGTGCCCCTACTCGCACGCCACCAAGGGCAACATCCAGGTCAGCACCACGGTGGCCTAGGTCAGCACCAATTTTTTGACGACAAGCTTGCACGCGGCGGCTCGGTTTTCCGGGTCGCCGCTTTTTCTTGCCTATACCGGCAACAATCCGTCCAGCTAACGCTCGTGCTGCTCCAGCGCGTGCTTCAGCGCGCCCTCGATCTCGGGATATTGCCAGTTAAAGCCGCTCGAACGCAGCTTGGCGGGCAGGATACGATTGTCGGCCAGGATCGTCTCCTCGCCCATCTGCCCATAGCGCAGCTTGATCGCAAAGCTCGGGATCGGCACCACCGTGGGCCGCCCGACCGCGTGACCCAGCGCCTGCGCAAAGGTGCCGTTGCTGACCGGCTCCGGCGCGGCCATGTTCACGGCGCCTTCCAGCTGGTCGTTGCGGATGCAGTGCAGGATGGCCGCCGCCAGGTCGTCGGGCGTGATCCAGCTCAACTGCTGGCGCCCATTGCCCACCGGGCCACCAAGGCCCTTTTTGAAAAAGGGCAGCATTTTGGCCAGCGCGCCGTCTTGGGTGCTCAAGACGACGCCAAAGCGCCCGTGCACCACCCGGATGCCTGCCAGGCGCGCCGCGTCGGCCGACTGCTCCCACGCGCGCACCACTTGAGAGAGGAAGGATTGACCAAACGGCCCCGATTCGTCCCACAGTCGCGGCCCGTAGGGGTAGGCGCTGGAGCCGCTGGCGCAGACGAGCACGCGCGGCTTTTCCTCCATCGCAGCCAGCGCCTCGCAGAGCAACTGCGTACCCTGCACCCGGCTGTCGAGGATCACCTGCTTGCGCTCGGCCGTCCAGCTGCCCTCGGCAATGCCTGCGCCCGCCAAGTGCACGACCGCCTCCACGCCCTGCAGTGCCGTCACATCCAGCTCGCCCTGCTTCGGGTTCCAACGATAGAGCCCGGGGCGCCCCGCCGGATCACGAGAAAGCCCGCGCACCGTCCAGCCTTCGCGCTCGGCCAGTTCCTTGACGTGGGAGCCCACGAGCCCCGTCATTCCCGTGATCAGCATGGTCTTCATGACGGGTAGCATAGAGCGATTCATAGAAACTTTCCACCGCCTTAGTAGATTGCGGCTCCAAAATACGACCAATGTGGTTTTAGCAGAGGTGACCGGCGTCTTACACCCACACCTTGTAAAATTAAGGCAATTAGCCTATGGTTAAAATTACGCATAAACACGTATAAATATGCAACAACTAGAAGAATCCAACCTTCTAGGGCATAGACCTGAAGCTACCGATCCCTTAATATTTTGCCATGGAGTACGCCCCTGGGCTCTGCGCTTGCCTGTTTCGCAGGCCCGGGGGCTCTCCTTGGCAGCTCACCTCAAGCCACCGGCACCTTGCGCTGCGGATTGACGGCAAACCACGAGCCGACGAGGAAAACGCCATACATGCAAAGCGTCATCGCCAACGCCCCACGGTAAGAGCCCTGCAGCGCCTTCAGTTGCCCATAACCCGCCGGGCCAAACGCGCTGCCCCACACCAGCCAAGACATCGCCATGCCGCTGATCGCCCCCAGGTGTTGCCGACCGAAGAAGCGCGCATACGTCACCCCCGTGATCGAGGGGAAGCAGCCCCACGCCATACCCAAACCGAGCACGAACAACCCTTGGCCCAGGCTGCCCGGCATCAACAACAGCCCACCCGAGCAGATCATCCCACCCAGGCACATCGCCATCGAGACGTAGCGCAGGCGGATGTGGTCGAGCAAAAACCCCACCAGCAGATTGGTCGCGATCGTCACCAGCCCGGTGATGCCGAAGAGGTGGCTGAGCCCCTCCCCGCCCACGCCCAGGCTCTCGCCCAGATCGACGAGGTGGAACGAGATGGCGGTAAAAAACAGTCCCTGAAAGGCCATCATGAGCGTAAAGAGCCAGAAGGCATACGTCCGCATCGCCTCGCCGCGCGTGAACTCCTTGCGCATGATCAAGTCGGGGTTCTTCGGCTCGGCCTTTTCCGCCGGGTAGACCTTGCCGTCCATCACCAGCCCGCACTCCTCCGGGTTGTCGCGGTAAAACAGCCAGCCCATCGCGCCGAGGCCAAACAACGCCAGCCCCGCCAGCACCAGGTAGGCCCCACTCCAGCCCAGGCCGTTGACCAGCGGCAGCAGCAAGGCGGGGGCGCTCGCAAACACGCCGCTCACCATCACGCCCTGAATCGCCGTCACGAGCCCCCGACGCCGGTTCCACCACTTCATCAGCATCGCCCGAGGTGCCAACGTCAGCAGCCCCTGCCCGGAAAAGCGGATCAGGAGAAACGCGCCCATCGTGGCCACAAACGAGCCGAGGTTGACCTGCAGGCCCCCAAGCTGCCAATCGGCGCTCAACCAGCCGAGCAGGGAGCTGCGGATCCAGTCGAGCTGCGAAATGGCGGCCAGGCTGAGGCCAAAGAGCACCGCCGCCAGCACGAAGAAGCGCCGCGCGCCCAGCCGATCGAGCATCTGCCCGCCCAGCGGTAACAGAAAACCGCTCAGCGCCGTCCCGCCCATGTAAGCATACGAAAGCTGCAAGCGGCTGATGTTCAGCGCCTCGCACAGCGCATCGCTGAAGACGCCCACCCCCACCGTCTGCCCCGGGATGCTGCCGATAATCCCCAACCCGGCCACCACCAGCACCACCCAACCGTAGAAAAACGGCAGGCCCGCTGGCGAAAAAGGCACGCGCGGATGCCAAAGTCGTCGAAAGAGCGACATGCCTCAAGAGAGCCTACCTGCAGCAGACATGGCAACCCCGCGGGCAATTTATTGCCCCAAACCACACAAGCCAGTTCCGGCCACTCTGCCCTTGCCAGCCTCACGGATTCCTTCAAGGATGGCCCATTCTGTAAACCTTGAGACCACGGCCCAACCGATGACCCTCGATACGCTTGCCGCAACCACCCCCTCCGCAAAACAGGCTGAAATCCCGACCTCGATCCGAGGCTCCGACCTGATCGTCTACTGCCTGGAGCAGGCAGGTTGCGAGTACGTCTTCGGTTATCCGGGCGGTGCCTCCATGGAGATCCACCAGAGCCTCACCCGCTCCAACAAGATCCGCACCATCCTGCCCCGCTTCGAGCAAGGCTGCGGCTTTATGGCCCACGGCTACGCCCGCGCCACCGGCAAGCCGGGCGTGTGCATGGCCACCAGCGGCCCCGGCGCGACCAACCTCGTCACCTGCGTGGCCGATGCGTTGATGGACTCCATCCCCGTCATCGCCATCACCGGCCAGGTCAACCAGAAGTTGATCGGCAAGAGCGCGTTCCAGGAGACCGACGTCTTCGGCATGTCCCTCCCCGTGGTCAAGCACAGCTACCTCGTGCTGAACATCCGCGACATCCCGCGCGTGATCAAGGAGGCCTACCACATCGCCACCACCGGCCGCCCCGGCCCCATCTGGATCGACATCGCCAAGGACGTGCAGCAGACGACCCTCAGCGGTCAGGAGCTGATCGACGCCCTGAATGCCCCGATGGACATCAGCGGCTACAAGCCCGAGGTGAAGTGCAGCGACGAAGACCTGCTCGCCATCATCCCCGAGCTGGAAAAGGCCGAACGCCCCGTGATCTACACCGGCGGCGGCATCATCAGCGCCGACGCCCAGGAAGAACTCGTCGAATTTGCCAACCTCACCGGCTTCCCCGTCGCCACCACCCTCATGGGCCTCGGCGGCTTCCCGGAAAACCACCCGCAAGCCCTCCGCTGGTTCGGCATGCACGGCGGCGTGGCCGGTAACTGGGCCGTGTGCGAAAGCACCCTGCTCGTCACCCTCGGTGCCCGCTTCGACGACCGCATCACCGGCGTCATCGCCAAGTTCGCGCCCGACGCCAAGATCGTCCACATCGACATCGACAAGAGCGAGCACCACAAGAACAAAGTCGTCGAGTACCCCATCCACAGCGATGTGAAGTACGCCCTGCGCCGCCTCAACGAGCTGCTGCGCGAGCGCGGCTACCAAAAGCCCGACATCGCCGCCTGGAACGAAAAAGTCTACGGCTGGCGCGAGCAATACCCCTTTGAATACGAAGAGAGCCCGCACATCATCCCGCAGCACGCGATCCGCACGCTCTACGAGGTGACCAACGGCGAGGCCATCATCACCACCGGCGTGGGCCAGCACCAGATGTGGTCGGCCCAGTTCTACCAGTTCAACACCACCCGCAGCTTCCTCAGCTCCCTCGGCCTCGGCACGATGGGCTTCGGCCTGCCCGCCGCACTCGGCGCCAAGGTGGCAGCGCCCGACCGCGTGGTGGTCGACATCGACGGCGACGGCTCGTTCATGATGAACGTGCAGGAGCTCGCCACCGCCATCATGGAGAAGATCCCCGTGAAGGTGATGCTGCTCAACAACCAGCACCTCGGCATGGTCGTGCAGTGGGAAGACGTGCTCTACGACGGCGTGCGCGCCCAGACCATCCTCGGGCACCCCGACAACCTCGGCGGGCCCGAAAACGTCGATGCCCTCTACCCCAACTGGCCCAAAATCTGTGAAGGCTTTGGCGTCACCTGCCGCCGTGTGTGGAAGAAGGAAGATCTGCGCGAAGCGATCGAGGAAATGGTCGCCCACGAAGGCCCCTACGTGCTCGACGTCGTCGTGCCCTACACCGAACACGTCATGCCCTTCATCCCCGCTGGCGCCTCCGCCAAGGAAATGCTCATCAAGAGCCCCAGCAAGGCCCGCTAGAGCCGCCGGCAGTTTATTTTTCCGACAAGGGAGGCCCCGCAAAAGGCCTCCCTTTTTTGTGCCGGCCCCAGCTGGATTGACAGCCGGCTAGGGGAGCCTATGCTAAAACCAGAATCCCATGCAGATCGCGAGTATCCAGGAAGCGGGCAACCAACTGCCTCACCTGCTGGCAAAAGTCGCCGCCGGTGAAGAAGTCGTGCTTTCACACCACGGAACTCTCGTCGCCCGAATCGTGCCTTTCGAAGCGCCCAAGGGAGGGGTCAAGCTCGGCCTCATGGCTCACCTGAACCTCAGCGAGCCCGCTACCTGGGACAATGACGAGGAAACGCAAGCAGCGTTCGAAGACCCGGATATCTTCCCCTCTACTTAGCATCGCGGTGCGTCTCCTGATCGACACCCATATCCTGTTCTGGGCTCTGGCCGTGCCCGAGCGCCTGACCGAAGCAGAAAGGAAGGCGCTGGAACATGCGGAATCCACCATCTTTGTCAGCGCTGCCAGCCTCTGGGAAATGCGCATCAAGGCCGCAAAAGGCAAACTGACGCTGCCTGACAACTTCCTCGACTACGTCCGCAGTGCCAACTTCATCGAGCTACCGGTGACCCTTCGCCACGCCGACGCGATCCGCAACCTGCCTCCGATCCACGGCGACCCTTTCGACCGGATACTCGCGGCACAAGCAAAAGTGGAGAATCTGGCCTTGATGACGCGGGACCGCTTCCTGCGCGAATATCGGGTCTCCCTGTTTGAGGGCTGAACTCACCCCTCACCTCGCCCTCTTTCCTTTAAAAAATTAAAGCCCCCGGTCTCACCTCCGGGGGCTTTTGCGATCACCTGTATTAGTCTCTCTTAATCGTCTCTGGTCTATGTCTCTCTATTAGTGTCGTCTCTCTTCAGATGTCTCACCTATAGCATCCCGCTGTCTCACGGCGGGACGAAATCGCTCTGTTACTCAAGAAAATCGTCGTCGTCATCATCCAGTTCGTCGAGCGGAGTGCCGCGGCCGTTGGGCATGGGCACCGCGCTTTCGTTGCTGCGGATTTCGAAGATTTTCACGCGGCGCTCCATAAAGGGGCGCAGCTTGTTCAAAGTCTTGTAGGGGAAGGCCGGGCGACCGCGCAGCGATTCACGCAGGCAGTGGTCGCTCACAAAGTCTTGCAGGGCGTAGCGCTGGGCGCCGCGGACGAGTTCGCCCATCGCCTTCAGCTCGCGCAGGGTGTGCAGCCCCGGGACCACCGTAGTGCGAAACTCGTGATCGATCCCGCTGTTCTTGATCATCCAGATGCTGGTGCGGAGCACTTCGGGGTCGACCCGCGCACCGGCGAGCTGCTGGTAATTGGCCACCGGGCCCTTGAGGTCCATCGCGACGTAGTCCACCAGGCCTTCGCTCAACATCACCCGCAGCATTTCCGGGTTGGTGCCATTGGTATCGAGCTTCACCAGGTAGCCCAAGTCCTTGATCGCTGCCGCAAAGCCCGGGAGATCGGAATGGAAGGTCGGTTCGCCCCCGCTGATCACCACCCCATCGAGCTGGTTCACGCGCTTTTCCAAAAACTGCATCACTTCTTCTTCCGGGATTGGCTTCCGGAAGCAGCGCGGCATCACGAGCTCGGGATTGTGGCAGAAGGGGCAGCGCCAGTTACAGCCCTGGGTGAAGACCACCGCAGCGATTTTGCCAGGGTAGTCGATCAGGGATGTTTTGTCTAAGCCGCCGATTTGCATCTCAAGTTCCTCGGTAAGTTCGAGGGCAAGCTACGTGACCTTCTAATGCGGATCAAGACTTTTCATAAGAAATCTTAATTGAGGTTTTGAGCCATAGATAGTTTTGCTAATAGACAAAATTCCCCGCGCTAACTCCCCAACATGGTCCGTTCTACCCATTCGACAGTTGGCAAACGCCCTCATCTTCTTGTACCACAAGCGGCTTACTCATTATCCAGCGCATTAGAGTTCATTGTCGCCGACGCGCACGGAAGCGCCACATCTTCACATTTTGGGCCCGACAAAAAAAGTATCGTTTACCGCTTCTGATCCTGCGCGCCGCACTCTCCGGGCTCGCCTGCCTGCGATTGCCGCCGCTAAGCTGCCCCGAATGACGCACCTGCGCATCCTCTGCGAAGGCGAAGCAACGGAGCCCCAGTATCTGCGGGCGCTCACAGCCCATCTGGGCCTGACCGCGCACGTCGAGATCTCCTGTGCCACTTCGCCCGACCCGCAACGGCTGTTGACCGCCGCTTACGCCAAAGGCGCGGGGGAAACGTGGCTGGTGCTCGACGCCGAATCGCACTCCCGCGACGCCGTCCGCGCCCGCCGTCTCTCCAAGGTCGTGGCGCAGGCGCTGGAGAAGACTTACCCACGCCTCGCGCTCTCCAACCCCTGCTTCGAGTACTGGCTGCTGCTCCACGAAATGCCCGACCCCCGGGCGCTGGCCACGCCCGCCCGGATCGTCGCCCGGCTGGAAAAGCTCTGGGGCCGGCCCTACCGCAAGGGCGCCCTGCCATTAGAGCGCCTGATCGAAAACGGCCGCTGGAAAGACGCCTTGGAACGTGCCCGCGCGCTTCGACAAAACGCCGGCCCCCTCACTACCGCCGGCCAATGGCTCCGGCAGCGCCCCTTTACCACGGTCGACGCCCTGGTCGAGCGCCTCGTCCTGCTCAGCGGGTCTGTTTGCGCCGCGGGTGCGCCTTCCGGTGAGCCGCGATAAGGTGCTCGGGCTCCACCTTGGTGTAGATCTCCGTCGTGGTGATGTCGGCATGGCCCAGCATCTCCTGGATACTGCGCAAGTCGGCCCCATTGCTCAGCAAATGCGTCGCAAACGAGTGGCGCAGCAGGTGGGGCTTCACCGGCTTCTCGATCCCGGCATCGCGCGCGTAGACCTTGATCAGGTGCCAGATCGTCTTGCGCGAAAGCGGTAGCCCGCGGGCACTGAGAAAGAGCGTGCCCCCGGTGTGCGGCTTCACGAAATGGGGCCGCGCGAGCCGGATGTAGCGCTCCAGCGCCTCCGCCGCCACCTTGCCCACCGGCACCACGCGGTCTTTGTTGCGCTTGCCCGCCACCACGCGCACAAAGCGGTCTTCGAGGTTCAAGTCGAGCAACTGCAGGCTGCACAGCTCCGACACCCGCAGGCCGCTCGAATAAAACAGCTCCAGCCAACCCCGGTCGCGCAGGCCTTGGGCGCTTTCGCGCGAGGGCGCATCGAGCAGCCGGTCCACCTCGTCCGGCGTCAACGTGTCCGGCAGGCTCTGGACCAGACGAGGACCTGTCAACAGCTCCGAAAAATCGTCTTCGCGCAAGTGCTGCTTCACGAGGTAGCGCGCCATCATGCGCACCGCCGTCAGCTTGCGCGCAATGCTGCTGGGCGCCAGCTCATCCTCGCGGCTCAGCTCCTGCATCCATTCCGAAAGGTGCTCCTCCTGCACGTGGCGCCAATCCGCCACGCGGTGCTGCCGCTGCAGCCAAAGGCAAAACTGCACCAGATCGCCCTCGTAGCTTACGACAGTGGCCTCTGAGTAGCCCTTCTCCAGCTCCAGATGAAACAAATAGGCCTCAACCGGCTCGCTCAAGCCAGCCGGGAAGGCCGAAAGGGTGATCTTGGAAGGCGCGCGCGGCATGTAAGGGCGCTGATTGTCCCGCAAGCACCGCTGCCCGCCAAGCCTATTTACCCACTGCCTGCTGGAAGCAATAGGCAAACAGCTCGCGCCACTCGGCCTCCTGGATCTCGATGCAGGCGCGCTCGTAGTCGCTGCCGCTGTCGCGATTATCGTCGCAGATGTCGACAAAGATGCCCGGCTGCCAGGTGTCCCAATCGTGGAACGGCCCGTGGTGGCTGGAGCTCTTGGCGCTCTGCAGCAGGCTCGGGTAGATCGGGTGGTCGCCCACATTCTTCAGCCAGTATTTGGCATTACCCGGGTCCGGCTCGCGGCGGTGCATGATGGCGTGCCAGAGGGCCGCCGTGGGGTTCTCCGCCCCTTGGGAAATGCCATGCGCCGCCTCGATGTGGTTGTAGCGCAAGAGCAGCCCGGCGAGGCAGAGCTGAGCCATCTCCCGGTCTTTCACCTCGTGGTCCTGGAACAGGTCGTCGACCGACAGCTCACCGAGCTTGACAGTCTCGTGGTCGTAAGGCTTGCCCGGCCCGAGGGGGGCCGGTTCGGCATATTCGATCAGGGAGTCGATATAGGAACCAAAGGAAGAGCGCATGGGACAAAGTGCCTCAAACCATGCAGTTGCGCAACCGCTCGGCTCATTCTTTCTACTGCCCGGAGCCCTGCTGCTGCGTCTGCTTTTCCTTCTCCTGCTCCTTCTGTTGCTGGCGGTTTTGCAGCCCTTGCAGGAAGCCGCCGAGCCCGCGCGCGACTGTCTCCTCGCGGCTCGTTTGCGCCTGCCCTTCGGCGGTACCTTCCGCGTTGGCATCCGCCGGTTGTTGCGTGCCCGACTGCTGCCCTTGCGGCAACAGGCCCCGCAGGAAGTTGCCGCCCTCGTCCAACAACTCCTTCTTGGCGTGGTCGACGATCTTCGTCACCAGCGACGACTGCAGGTTGCCGAGCGGGCCGCTCAACTCGAAGCTCTCGATCGCCGTGTAGCCCTCGCTGTCGGTATTGGGAAACTCCCAGCCGAGCTTTTCGAGGTTGTCGATCAGCGGACCGGCTCCACGCAAGCTCATCTTGATGTTCGTCGTCCAATCCGTGGCAGGTTTCTGGTTGAGGTAGTCGATCGCGCCCTGCCCGACCAGGTGCACCGTCGACGACTGGATGTCGAGGTTGCGCAGGAAGAGGTCGAGCGAGTCGTCGCGCTCCAGATCGAGCGCAAAACTGTCGTAACGCACCTCGCGCAGCCCTTCGAGCACCTCGTTGAGCACGGCCTGCGACTCCTTGGCAATGCGCGCGGCGTCCCCGCCGACAATGCCCGACAGAGCGCCGAGGCCGGAGGCGAGCATGGTGCCACGTTGATCCCACTCCCCCAGCGGGCGGATCACACCGTTCTCGGAAGTGACCTTGAACTGCCCCGCGACCGCTTCTGCGATAACCGCAAGATTGGGGGCCGAGCCGTTCAACTGGCCTGCGAGGTTGAAAGTGCCTTCCAGCACCGGGGCCGTCTGCCCCTGCGGCGTCGTCAGGAAGGGGCCGGGGTCGAAGTTTTGCACGTCGAGCTTGCCGCTGAGCTGGTAAGGCGACTGCGGCTGCTGCTCGTTGAACGCAAGGCGACCGTTGAGGCTCAGCGGCGTTTCGGCCTGCTTGGCCCCCATGTCGATCACCACTTGGCCCGGCTCGACCCGCAGCTCGCCCGCCACGTCGGCAATCGTCGCCTTGCCCTGGATAATTTCGGCGATCTGCAGGGCCGCCTTACCCGTGTAGCCCGCCCAGAGCGGTTTGGCGTCGGGCTCGCGCGAAGGCTCCTCGCCGGTCGGCTGGGGCTGGTTTGGCGCTGGTTGTTGGGGAGCCGGTTGCCCTTGGGTGCTGCCACCTTGCGGGGCGAGCGCCATCAGTTCGTCGATCACGAGCGTGCCGGCCTGCACCTTGGCGTCAAACGTGCCCGTGCCGGCGGTGGGCTTGGCCTGGGCGGAGAAATTGACTTGGGCCGTGGTCGAGCGGATCGGCTGCGGGGCCTTCTTCGCGATGGGTTGGCGCAGCAGGTTGGCGAGCGAGGCGTTGAAATTGCCGCTCAGCTTCACCTCGCTGTCCGGGTCGGCCGTCAGGGCGCCCTCGGCCTTCATTGTGCCGCTGGCGAGTTCGCCCGCCGCGCTCGTCAGGCGGAAGGTCTTCAGCTCGAACGCAAAATTCTCGGGGCTCACCATGGCCTGCAGGTCGAGCGTGCCGTCGATGCCTTGCACCAGCGCACCCTGCTCCGGGTCGGTGTAGCTGAGCTGCTTGAGCGTCAACGGCTGGCTCGCGCGCAGGGTGACGCGCTCGTCGCTGGCCGAGATCCCCAAGGTGCCGGCGGCAGTGCCCGAAACCGTCGCGCCCCCCAGGAAGGCGTTGGCGAGGGTGAGCGGGATATCGTTGAGGCGCAGCGTGATCAACTCACCCTGCAGTTGCGAAAGTCCAAAATCGGCGTCGGTCGGCTTCAGGCGCAAAGCCTTGGGCGCTTGCAGCACCAACAGGTCGCGGTTCTCGGCAGCGAGGGCCACGTTCAGCTTCTGCACCGTCAGATTTTCCGGGTCGTAATCGGCGGCCACTTCGCCCTGGCTGCGAATGCCGCGCGGCAAGCGACGCGCTTCGGCCCCAAGGAAGGCTTCCGCCACCGCCTGCGGCAGCTGCCCGGTATAAGTGAGGCGCGTCTTCGCGCTCAGCGGAGCATCGGCAGGCGTCTGCCAATCGGCGCTCAGCTGGCTGCTGAGGATCTCCGACTGGTCGAAGGTCACGCGCAAATCCGTCCACCCCGCGCTGCCGCCGGTCGGCGTGATGCGGGCCTGGGGCGAAAAACGAGCCTCCAGTGTGCGGGCGGGTTGGCCTTCGGCGGTCAGCTGCGCAGTGGCCTGAAGCGGCTGCGGCGCACGCAGCACCAGCGCGTCGTCCTCTTGCGCCACCCGAAGATTGGCCACGACGGCCTGCGGCTGCACGGCTCCCTCGATCTGCAACTGGCGCCACAGTTCGCGGGGCAGCTGCAGCGCGATCTCGATCAACTCACCCTGAGCGGCGCTTTGGAAATGTTCATCCAGCTCGATCGGCTGGAGGTTTTGCACGTTCAACAAGCGCCCGCCCCCCTGCTGCGTCACCGACAGCTTGAGCTGCGGCGCCCGCAACGCCTGCCCAGTGTAATCGGCCTGCGCGACCAGCGCCAGATCGAGGTCGAGATCCTGACGCAGCGGCAGCCCCTCGGCCTGCGCCACATGGGCATTGCCCTGAAAATCGGCCGTCAGCGAGCCCTGCAACGTCTCGACCTGGACCGCAAAATCGGCCTGACCTTGCCAGACGAAGCGATGCGGCTGCAGCAGCGCCGCGAGCACCTCCGTCTCCTGCGTATCCAGATCCATCGCCAACGTGCCTTCGAGCTGCTCGGATGCTGCCGTCCAGCGCGCATTGAGATCCACCAATGGCTGCGGAGAGGTATCGCTGCGCAAGTTGAGCGTGTAGGCTTCGCCGCCCTCCACCGCCTTCAGCTCGCCATCGACGAGTAGGGCCACGGGGGTTGCGGTGTCGCCTTCCATCCGCGTCGTCTGCTGCAGGTCGATGCGGGAAAAACCGCCTTCCGCCAGCTGGGCCAATCGCAGCTGCAGCTGCTGATTCACGCGGCTGTAGCCATTGATGGCCTGAGCCAGGCGGCCTTGTGCCTCGACCGTAATACGCCCTTCCGCGCCGGGAGCGATATTGCCGCCGCTCACCTGCGCGTTCAGCTCGGTGCCGTCGGGCAGGACGACTTGTGCGTCGGCGGAAATCTTTTCGAGGTCGAACTTCAGGCCCAGGTCGCGCGTCATGGCGAGGATGCCGTCGAAGTCCATCGGCTCACCCGGCTCCTGCGGCTCCGGCGTGGTCACGGGCGCGGGCTGCGGCTGGTAGGTGCCCTCCACCTGCGGGAAAAGCTGCTTGAGCCGGGCGCTGCTTTCGATACCAGGGGCAAGCTTCACGCCTTGCACATCGACCAAGGCTACCTCGACCGTCTTGCCGAGAATGGCCCACACGTTGTATTCCACCGTCGCTTCGTCGATGAAGATGCCGGTGTCGTAGCTCAGCACAAAAAGGTCGTCGACCTTTGCACCGCCCAGGCCGGCCTTGATGTAGGCGGCCTCGGCGTGCATGCCGGGCTGGCCGTTGAGCTGCCCGAGCACGACAGAGCGCTGCCAGCCGGGGCTGTTCAGGAAAATCAACACCGCGATCAGCGGGAGGGCGATCAAGACCACCAGCGCGGCCAGGATGATGAGAAGAACGCGTTTCATAGGGCGACGGAAAGCTAAACTACGGATATACAATACCCGGGCACCGCTGAAAGCAACTGCGGCGCCCAGTTGTCACGAGAGTGAGGTACAGAAAAAACCCTGCCTTGTCGGGCAGGGTTTCTCAAAATTCAGACGCTGGGTCGGGAAGCGACTACTTGTGCTTGGCACCGCCACGGGTAGCCATGTAGACGCGCTTTTCCTTGACCGCGTTGGCAGCCTTACCGATACGACCACGCAGGTAGTACATCCGGGCCTTCATCGTGATCGACTCGCGGTCGACTTCGACCTTCTCGATCACCGGGCTGTGCACCGGGAACACCTTCTCGACGCCTTCGCCCATGCTGGCGCGGCGGACCGTGAACGTCTCGTGAATGCCATGACCCTTGCGGGCGATCACCACGCCGGCAAAGACCTGAACGCGCTCCTTGTTACCTTCGCGGATGCGCTGGTGCACGCGAACGCCATCGCCGACCTTGAACTGGTCGCGTTCGGGCTTGAGCTGTTCCTGGGTGATTTCGTCGATGATGGGATTCATGGCTAAATGGCGGAAAGTTATGGCAGGAGGTCGGGTCGGCGCTGTTTGGTTTTCTCAAGCCGGCGCTCCTGACGCCAGCCCTCGATTTTCGCATGGTCTCCGGAAAGGAGAATCTCAGGCACACGCATCCCGCGAAAATCCACAGGACGTGTGTATTGAGGAAAGCCGAGCAGCCTGTCGCTGAAAGAATCCTGCGTCAAGGATTTTTCTTCGCCCAAAACACCGGGCACATAGCGACACACTGCATCGATCATCACTGCGGCCGGCAAAGTGCCGTTGGTCAGCACATAATCGCCAATGCTCACTTCGCGGTCGATCAGGCAATCGCGCACGCGCTGGTCGATGCCCTCGTAGTGGCCGCTGACCAGCAGCAGGTGGCTTTCCTGGGCCAGCTCGCGCACCATCGGGGTGGAAAGCGGCTCGCCGTCGGGGGTCAGATAAACCGCGACCGTCTGGGGCTTCTTCAGCTCCTCGATTGCGGCAAAAAGTGGTTCGGGCTTGAGGAGCATCCCGGCACCGCCCCCAAAAGGCCGGTCGTCGGTAATGCTCCACTTGTCGGTCGCCCAATTGCGCAACTGGTGCGCGGTCACCTGGATCAGCCCGTTCTTTTGGGCACGACCGATCATGCTCTCGGAGACAAAGCCGTTGAGCATGTTCGGGAACAGCGTCAAAACATCAATCGTGAGCATGGCAACTTATCCTGACGCTGAACCGGGTAAGGGATCGTGCCGTCGGTCAAAACAGACCGGACGCAGGCGCTTAGGCCTGGGCTTCAGCAGCAGCCGGAGCAGCCTTGGCGGCGGCGCGGGCGCGCTTGATGATGCTGCGGACGGTGTCGGAGGGCTGGGCGCCCACGCTCATCCAGTATTCCGCACGCTCGAGGTTGAGCAGCTCGCGTTGCTCGGGCTTGCCATTGCGGGGGTCGTAGGAGCCAATACGCTCCACGAAACGGCCGTCGCGGCGGTTCGAGGATTCGGCAACGACGATGCGGTAGTGAGGATTGTGGGTAGCGCCCCCACGTTGAAGACGGATTTTCAGTGCCATGCTACGGTCAAAGTTGAAATGGTGAAAAACGGGCAAAAAACTGGAATCGGAGACGCTTGTCAATGGCAAATACTCCCGCCAACAGCCCAAAGGTGCTTTCTGTATTACACATGGGACTTGATTTGTAAGGCACAAAACGTATGATAGCCCTTAACTGGAGGCCGCCCGGGTTCCGTCCGGGCGGGATCAGTTACCGCCGATCTCGGTTGGTCTCTCTGATGATAAGCAAGATCATCAGAAGCACCAATACCAGTACAAACGGATCGTTCATACTGCACCTCCGGTTAAGGGTTACTACATTTGGAACTTGTCCCCCATTCCGGGGGACATTTTTTTGTAACCCTCTAGAGGTGAGGATGCAATGTAAATTGCTGAACCTAAGTTCAGTAGGCCTGCACCTTTAGCAACCCTTCACCTGCAGACGGTAGCGACCGTTTTCGCGCAGGATGCCGATTTCGGCGCCGTAGGCCTCGCTCAGCAGGTGCGGTTGCAGGACTTCCGCTAAGGGGCCGCAGGCGATCTTGACGCCTTTGCCGAGCAACAGCGCGTGCTCGATGCCGGGCACCACCTCCTCCAGATGGTGCGTCACGAGGACGACGCCCGGGCTTTCCGGACGGGCCAGCACGCCTTCCAGCCAGCGCAGAAAGCGTTCGCGCGCCACCGGATCGAGGCCCGAGCAAGGCTCGTCGAGGAAAAGCAGCTCGGCCTGGCTCATCAGGCCACGGGCAGTCATCACCCGCTGCCGCTCACCCTGGCTCAGCAGACGCCACTCGCGCCGGGCGAGGTAGCCCACGTGCAAGTCTTCCAGCAACGCCTCGGCCTCGGCCACCAGCGCGGGGGTCAGCTCGCCCCAGAAGTTGAGCATGGCAAAGCGGCCGCTCGCGACCACCTCCACCGCCGTCTCTTCGCCCTGGATCTGCTGGGCCAGCGCCACGCTCACCACCCCCACCCGCTCGCGCAGGCTGGGCCAGTAGCTGCGCCCATAAACTTGCCCGAACACCTCCACCTTCCCGGCAGTCGGGGTCAGGTAGCCGGTCAAGGCCTGCAGCAGGCTCGTCTTGCCGCTGCCGTTGGGCCCGAGCAACACCCAGTGCTGCCCACGTTCCACCCGCCAGTCGATCTGGTCGAGAATCGTCGTCGGGCTGCGGCGCACCGTCAGCCCCTGCACATCAATCAAAGCTGCCATAAGGCAAATAGTCTTGAATCTACGTCTACCCGAGGTATCGTAACTTTATTGAAGGTTCCCCGGTTTGTTTCCCTAATGATGAGCAAGATCATCAGGAGCGCCAATACCAGTATAAACGATTCGTTCATACGGCACCTCCAGTTGAAGGTTAGACTTTATAGAACCCAATGTCCCTCGATCATTCGAGGGACATTTTTTGTTATGCGGCCTTCGCTTCGGAGCGCAACCCCGAAGCCTGAGCAAAACCGCACCCCTTGCCCCGTCTAACCCTCACTCCCCGACGGGCGGGAGGCTTCGCTGCCGTCGACCGCGCCGACGCCGCGCCAGAGCTGCTCGACCTTGGGCCATTCGAAATCCGAAGTGGTAAAGGCCTGGCCCATCTTTTCCATCAGCACGAGCTTGAGCTTGCCGGCCGACACCTTCTTGTCGCGGCCCATTGCCTCGACGAGGGCTTCCAGCGACAACGCCTCACGCAGGCGGATCGGCAAATCGTAGCTCTGGAACAGCAGGGCGATGCGGCGCACGTCGCGCGGCTCGATGAAGTCGCGCTCGGCGGACAGCTCGGCGGCGAGCATCATGCCGACCGCGATGGCCTCCCCGTGCAGGTAGTCGCCATAGCCCGCCACCGCTTCGATCGCGTGGCCAAAAGTGTGACCGAGGTTGAGCAGCGCGCGCCCGCCCGTCTTGGCCTTCTCCTGCTCGTCTTCTTCGACGATGCGGGCCTTGATCTCGCAACAGCGGCGCACGATTCCGGTTAGCGCGGCGTGGCGCGGGTGCAGGCGGTCGAGGCGCTCCAGGTATTCAAACAGCTCCACGTCGTCGAGCAGGCCGTATTTGATCACCTCCGCCATCCCGGCGCTGAATTCGCGCGGCGGCAGCGTATCGAGGAAGGCCAGGTCGCAGAAGACCGCGCGCGGCTGCCAGAAAGCGCCGACGAGGTTCTTGCCCGCGGCGAGATTGATGCCCGTCTTGCCGCCCACCGAGCTGTCGACCATCGCCAGCAGGGTCGTCGGCACTTGGTAAAATTCGATCCCGCGCAGGTAGCTGGCCGCCGCGAAGCCCGCCAGGTCGCCCGTCACGCCACCACCGACCGCGAACAGCACGCCGCTACGGTCGATCTTCTGCTTCGCGAGGAAGTTGCAGGCCTTTTCGAGCCACGGGAAACACTTGGTGGACTCGCCCGACGGCAACTCGAGCATGGGCGCGCCCTCGAACATGTCCTCCAGCGCGCAGCCGAAATGCTCTTTGACGTTGGCATCCACCAGCACGGCCACCGGGCGGCGATCCTGCCGCAGCGCTCGCACCGCGCGCAAAATGTCCTGCGACAAGTCGCGCCCAATATGGATGGGATAGGCCCGTGCGCCCAAACCAACTTCCAACGTCGTCTTCATGCCTTCAGCCTCGCCCAACGAGCGCCCCGGCGCAAGGGGTTTCGCGCGGAAGGCTGGCCTTTAGGAAGAGCGGAGACGCTCGGCCATGCGGCGCGGATCCATCCGGCAGTCCAGAACTGCCAGCACAGAAACCACTCCGTCCTCGACGGCATAGAAGATCGCGTAGGGAAAGCGCCTTGTGAGGAGGCGATGAGCGCCATAGATTCGGCGATGCGTCCCAGCCGTTCCACTCAAAACACGAAAGTCAGCCAGAACAGAGCTGACGAAATAGCCGCCCAACCCACGGCTCTGCTCCTCATAAAAGGAATAGGCCTCGTCGAGATCGCGACGAGCTGGAGGCAAGACGATGACCTTCATCCGCGCTGGCTGAAATGCTCCTCGATTTCCTCCAGCGTATAACCAGTCGTCTCCCCGGCACGGAAGCGGCGGAGGCGCTCCTTCACAACATCCTCATGCCATGCCGGCGCCTCGTGCTCTGCTGCCTCGCCCGTCAAATCCGTCCAGAGCAGCTCCAAGGCTTCGAGCTTCTCTTCGCGGGTCATCTGGTCGAGCGGGAGGACGAATTTCATGCCCATAACCTGCACGATCTTCCGCGTTTTTGCGAGCCGGAAAGCACGTCACCCCGCCCGCGTTGATGTTAGTGAAACGCCCTTTCGCCAACGTCAACGCACTTTGATGTTAGCGGAGCATACGTCAAAACTCCACCTGGCTGGCGTCAGTATGGGCGCGGGCCGATCCATTCGTCGCGGCGGGGGCGCAGGCGGATGTGGCGCTCGGAGCTTTCGCGGTTGAGCAGCTTGAAGCCGGCCCAGGAGCAGAAGCACGCCGCCAACGCGATGCCAGCGCCGACAGCCAAAGTGACGGTGCCCGCCACGAGCGTCCAACCGGTGGAGACCAATAGCGCTCCACCCGTCCAGCTCAGCATGAATCCCAGCATCGTGCGTCTCATCGAAATTCCAAACGCGCATTTTCGACTCGTAAACGCCAGATGTCGAGCCCGGCCCGCGAGAAACACACCGACACGCCCAATCCTCCACCCGCTGCTTGCACTCGCGCACAAGGCGATCCACACTCCGTGGCAATGAAGGGTTTCTTCGGCAAGTTCAAGGAGGGGCTGAAAAAGACCACGCCGACGTTTTACAAGCTGTTCAGCTCGGCCGGTGGCCTGTTTGGCGGCAAGAAAATCGACGCGTCGTCGCTGGACGAGCTGGAAGAGGCGCTCTACACGGCCGACTTCGGAGTCGAAACGACCGAGGAGATCCTGACGGAGATCCAGAGCGCCCACCGCAAGGACAAGGAGCTGCGCGGGCAGACGGCGGCCAAGATCGGCGCCAATGTGCTCAAGCGTGTGCTCGACGGCGCGGAGGGCGATTTCGACCTCTCGGGCGACGAGGTGACGGTGATCGCGATGATCGGCGTCAACGGCAGCGGCAAGACCACCACCACGGCCAAGCTGGCCAAGCGCTTCAAGGAGCAGGGCTACAACCCGATGGTGGGCGCGTGCGACACCTTCCGCGCGGCCGCCAACGAGCAGATCAAGGAATGGTGCACCCGCCTGGATGTGCCCCTGATCTCCAGCCACCACGGGGCCGACGCCGCCGCTGTGGCCTACGATGCCTACGCGGCCGCCAAGGCCCGGGGCAGCAAGGTGCTGCTGCTCGATACGGCCGGGCGCCTGCACAACAAAGTCAACCTGATGAACGAGCTGCAGAAGATCCGCCGCGTGCTGCAAAAGCACGACGAGCTGGCGCCGCATCACAGTTGGCTGGTGCTCGACGGCTCCATCGGCAGCAACTCGATCGAGCAGGCCCGCGTCTTCCACCAGGAGTTCGGGCTCACCGGGCTGATCATCACCAAGCTCGACGGCACCAGCCGCGGCGGGGCCCTCGTCGGCATCTACCGGGAAATGGGGCTGCCCATCTTCTACGTCGGCCTCGGCGAACAGCCGGACGACCTTCAGCGCTTCAGCGCCGAAAACTACGCCAACGCCATCTTTGGCGTTGAAGCCTAAACCCGCCACGCACCCTCCCATGGCCTTCCCTGCCTCCCCCTACCAGCAAACGGGCGGACTCGTTTACTTTGCCCGCATGATCAGCAAGATCCGGCTCTTTGCCGCCGGAGAGCTGCCGCCGGAATACCACGCCAATCGTGGCGACCGCGCCGACGCCGTGCTCTGCGACTATCTCGACGTGCGCTACGCCGACCTCGAACGCGCGGTGGTCGAAGGCAGCCTGGATGCCGAGCAGGCCCTCGCCTGGTGCTACGAACAACGCAGCCAGCCGCTCAGCGGCCCTCGCATCAAGGTGTGGAACGACTTCCTCTCCAAGCGCGGCTGGCGCGACGACCGCACCGCCAGCCTGCAGCAGGAAATCGCCGCCGCCGGGCTCGAAGGGCGCGGCATCGAGACCGTTTTCGAACTGATGGTGGCCGAAGAAGGCCACGCACGCTAACATCACTCACCCTCGGCCATGGCATACCCGGTATCTCCCTACCAGAAGACGGGCGGACTCGTCTTCTTCGCCCGCATGATCGACAAGATCCACCTCCACGCACGCGGAAGCCTGCCCGCAGATTACGAGGCTTTTCTCCACAAAGGCTTCAACGCCTGGATGTGCGAATACCTGGAGGTCGACTACGCGGACCTGGCCCGCGCCGTGATCGAAGGCAAACTGGACGCCGAAGCGGCACTTGAGTGGTGCTACGCCCGCCGCGGGCGTGCCCTCAACGCCACCCAGATCAAGGCCTGGAACGTCTACGCGCGCCTCTTTGGCCAACAGGGCGAAGCGGCAGCCGCCCTCGCCCGCTCTGCCGCCAGCGCCAGCCTCGGCGGTCGCGGCATCGAGACCTTCTTCGAGCTTTTTGCGACCGAAGAAGGCCACCCCAAGCCCCGCGCTTAACCTACGACGCACCCGCATCATGGCCTATCCCGTTTCTCCCTACCAACAAGTGGGCGGTCTCTATTACTTCCCGCGCATGATCTCCAAGATCCGCCTGCACGCACGCGGCGAGCTGCCCGCCGACTACGTGCCCATGCTCGAAAAAGGTTACAACCTCTGGCTCTGCGACCTGCTCGGCGTGCGCTACCCTGATCTCGCCCAGACCGTCCTCGAAAACGAATTGAGCGATGAAGAAGCCCTGGAATGGTGCTACACCCAGCGCGGCGGCCCGCTGAACGCCTCGCAGATCAAGATCTGGAACGGCTTCGCTGCCGGGCGCGGACGCAAGGACGACCGTAGCGAATCTCTGCAAAAGGAACTGCGCGCGCTCAATCTCGCTGATCGCGGCATCGAGACCAACTTCGACCTGTTTGTGGCCGAAGAAGGCCACCCCCGCCCCACGGCATGACCTACGCCGTCAGCCCGTATCTCACCTGCGGGGGGCTGTGTTACTTCCCCCGCATGCTCAGTAAGATCCGGCTCGTCCAGACGGGCGAGCTGCCGGAGCACTACATCCGGCGCTGTTACGACCTCTGGCTGGCCGACTTTCTGGAAATCGACTACGAGGCCTTGATCCGCTACGTGGCCGCAGCCGACCCCACCGACGAGCAGGCACTAGCCTGGTGTTACGAAAAGGGTCGCCAGCCCAACGCGATGCAGATCGAGACCTGGAACGCCTTCGCCACCAAGCGCGGCTGGAACGACGAACGCACCGCCGGCCTGCAGGCCAAGCTGCGCGAAGAAGGGCTCGCGGGCCTCGGCATCCAGACCAACTTCGACCACATCGAAGCCAAGGAAGGCAGGCCACTGAAGGGTATGCGGTAGGACTCTCCGCTCTTACGACAAGCCGCGTTTGCTGGCGCGGATGAAGGAGGCCAGATTGACGACGATGGGGTCGTCGCCCAGTTCGCCGGACTCGAGCTTTTCGAGGGCCTGCGTACGGTTTTGGCCTTCGCGGTAAAGCAGCTTGAAGAGGCGCATGGCGAGGTTGACCTGTTCGACGCTGTGGCCGGTGCGCTGCATGCCCACCTTGTTGATCAGCTTGATCTCCGCCGGGTTGCCTTCGGCAATCATGTAGGGCGGGATGTCTTGCGTTACCTTGGTCATGCCGCCGACGTAGCAGTGCCGGCCCAGGCGCACAAAGGGGTGCAAGGCCGTATGGCCGCCGACCACCGCGTGGTCCTCCGCCTCGATGTGGCCGCCAAAGGTGCTGTTGTGGCCGAGCAACACGTGGTTGCCGATGATGCACTCGTGCGCCACATGGCTGTAGGCGAGAAAGTAGCAGTCGTCGCCAATGATCGTGGCATCGCCCTCGGCCGTGGCGGTGTGGACGGTGCAGTATTCGCGAAAGACGTTGCGCGCGCCGATCTTGAGCGCCGGGAAGCCGCCCTTGAACTTCAGGTCCTGCGTTTGTCCGCCGATGAAGGCGTAGGGGAAGACGACGTTGCCGGGCCCCATCGTGGTATTGCCCTCGACGGTCGCGTGGTGATGGATCACCGTGCCGGCCGCGATGCGGACGCGCGCGCCGATGTAAGCCATCGCGCCGACCACGACGCCTTCTTCCAGCTCGGCCGTAGGCTCGACAATCGCAGTTGGGTGGACCTGAGGCATAACAAAAGGATCAGATGGATGGGGAACAGGAGTTAAAAGGAGTCAAAAAGAGTTTTAAATCTACAGGTTCTTCAAAACGGGCAACTCACTCTCCCAAATCGCACTCCTTTTAACTCTTTTTAACTCCTGTTTGTTTCCTGCTTCGGCTTACAGCCCTTCCTCCGGGACGTCGACGACCATGAAGCTTAGTTCGGCGGCGGAGACGACCTTGCCGTCGACGCGGCATTCGCAGGCCGCATGGGCCATGCGCTCGCCGCGCACCTTCACGATCTTGGCGATGATCTCGAGCTGGTCGCCCGGGATCACGGCGCGGCGGAACTTCACCTTGTCCGCGCTCATGAAGAGGGCCACCTTGCCGTCGGCCGCCATGTGGCGGAGCATCACGAGGCCTGCCGCCTGGGCCATGGCTTCGATCTGGAGCACAGCGGGCATCACGGGGTTGCCGGGGTAGTGGCCGACAAAGTAGGGCTCGTTGATCGTGACGTTCTTGATCGCCTTCAGCTCATACTCGCTGATGAACTCGACCACGCGGTCGATCATCACAAACGGGTAGGCGTGCGGGAGCATGTCGAGGATGCGGCGGATGCGCAGCTCCGTCTCGTGCGGGAGGATCGTCTTGGGGCGCGAGGGCGGCATGGGGGCCGTCGTCGGCTTTTCGAGCTTGGGCCCGGCAGCCGGCGGCTCTTCGGTGGCCTTCATCTGCTGGTAAAGCTTTTTCGTGAGGTCGGCGTTGAGCTTGTGGCCCGTGCGTACCGCGATGATGTGGGCCTTCAACCGCTTGCCCAACAGCGCGAGGTCGCCCACGATGTCGAGGATCTTGTGGCGCACGAACTCGTCTTCGAAGCGCAGGCCTTCCTTGGAAAGGATCTGGTTGCCCTTGATCACGATGGCCGAGTCGAGACTGCCGCCCTGGATCTTGCCCATTTTGAGCAGCGGCTCGATGTCTTCGTAGATCGTAAAGGTGCGGGCTGCCGCCACGTCGCTACGGTAGACCTCCGGGTCGATGTCGAGCGTGAGGTGCTGGGTGTGGATGCCGCGATCGTCCGTGCTCGTGCAGGTGACGCGGAAGCCGTCGTGCGGCAGCGCGATGATCGAGCGGTTGCCGTCGGAGATCGAGATCGGCTCCTTCACCTCGTAATACTCGCGCGGCGCGTCCTGCTCCACGATCTCGGCCTTGTCGATCAGCTCCACAAAGTGGCGGGCCGAGCCGTCGAGGATCGGGGGCTCCGAGGCGTCGAGCTCGATAACGCAATTATCGACCCCACACCCGATCAGCGCACTCATGATGTGCTCGATCGTATGGAGCTTGGCGTGCCCGGCCGAGATATCGGTGCTGCGGACCAGTTGGTCGGCCACAAACTCGATCCGGGGCTTCACCTCGGGTTTGCCGTACAGGTCCACTCGCCGGAAGGTGATGCCGTGGCCCACCGGGGCGGGCTTCAACGTCAGGTGCACTTCCTGCCCTGTATGGAGGGCCTTGCCGTGGGTGGCGACTTCGCGAAGAATCGTGCGCTGCTTCATGCTGCAATACCAGAATCGCCCCACCGGGGCCAAATATGTATGTGACGGCAGTCGCGGCACTTTGTAAAGACTGAATGGGCATCCACCCTTCGGCGAAGACGTAAAAACCCTCCGAATCGCCCTGTTTGGCGCGATTTCGGGCCCTTTTTGCCGTTGACGCCGTCGCGCCGCGTGTTTGCCTATATCGCTTTCATCCCGCGAGACAACGCGCGGGGCACACGCACATTTTTTTTCCCAACTACCGCTTCCCATGGCCAACCCGAACGACGTCCGCAAGGGCAATTGCATTCTTTTCAACAACGTGCCGCACCTCGTCCTCGCGGTCGATCACCGCACGCCGGGCCGCCGCATGGCCTTCGTGCAGTTGAACATGCGCAACCTCAACACCGGCTCCAGCACGGTGACGAAGCTGTTCTCCAACGACAGCGTCGATATCCTCTCGACCGACACGAAGAAGATGGAATTCAGCTACATCGACCCGATGGGCTACCACTTCCTCGACCCCGAGACCTTTGAAGACATCACCATGCAGGAGAGCGATGTCGAAGAAGCCAAGGACTTCCTCGTCGAAGGCGGCGTGATCGACATCCTCTTCGTCGACGGCAAGCCCGCGCAGATCCAACTGCCGGCCAGCGTCGAAATGGAAGTGGCCGAAGCCCCCGAAGCCGTCCGCGGCGACACCTCGGGCAACGTGCTCAAGCCCTGCGTCACCACCACCGGCGTGACCGTGATGACCCCGCTCTTCATCAAGCAAGGCGACAAGATCAAGGTCTCGACCGAAAACAAGAGCTACCTCGGTCGCGTCAACAGCTAAGGCGGGTCGCTTTTTTACAGATTTCCCCAAGTCCTTGCCCAAAGGACGCTCAAAAACCGACCGGCGCACCCGGTCGGTTTTTTGTTGGGCAGGCCCGCACCTTCCGCGCTTGTCTTCGCGACGGGCGCAGCTAGGCTGCCGACCATGCGCTCCCCTGATGTTTCCCTGCCTTCGTTCCGCTGCGTGCGGGTGTTTCTGGCCCTGCTGGCGGTCCTTTGCCTGGCCGGCACGGCTTTCGGCCAGAAGATCGAGCTGCTGGGGGAGACGTTCGACTTCCGCGCCTCGTCTACCTCAAGCACGGCCGACCTGAATGAATATACGCCCGCCGGCCAAAACCTGCGCGACTGGCAAAGCTACGTGGGCGTGCGCACGGTCTACAACGTCCAACAAGGCTCCGACTACGCCTCGGCCCTCGCGGCACGCTATCAGGAGCAATACCCCGACATGCCTTTCGGCCACGGCTACGACGAAAAGGCCGACCGCTACTGGCTCGACTACCTGGCCTTCCCGCTCACCGAAGTGCCGGAAGACCAGCGCTACCTCGTCTGGAACTTCCTGCTGGTGGAGCCCAACGGCAATGAAGGCATCATCGTGCTCCAGTATGCGCGCCGCGTGCGCTACACCGAGGCCATCGCCGAAGGCATCGAAAAGATGCAAGTCACGGAAAAGCGCGAACAGTGGGTCAAGCAGCTCACCGCGCGCCCTATCGCCGAAGTGCTTGCCGGGCCCAAGGAGTAGGCCCAGCGCGGTCCGTTACGCCCCTTCCGGGCGCCACTCGGTCAAGGGCTTGCGGAAAAAGCCCAAGGGGTAGAAGCGCGGGCTGCCCTGCTTCAGCTCCCGCTTGGGGATGAGGAACTGGATGTCGAGCCCCTGGTAGAGTGCGCGGTGCAGGTCGATGATCGGAATCTCGTTAAACGCCGTGCTGGCGACCATCATCGTGCCCTTGTAGCCCGCACGGCGCAGGCGGCGGACCATCCAGTAGCCGGCCAGGCGGGTCTCCATCGTAATGTCGGTAATGATGGCGGCAAAGTAGTCGGGCGCGTGCGCCTGATACCGGGCCAGCCCCTCTTCACCGCTGACCGCACGCTCCAGCGCAAAGCCGCGCGGCGCAAAATACTCCGTCAGCAGCTCAGCGTAATGGTTGTTGTCGTCGACCAGCAAAAGGGGAATCGCCATAGCTCGGCAGGCTGAAAACCCGAGAGTGTTTGTCAAGCCGTAGGGGAAGTGCGCCGTCTGAACGGGCAGAGATTTCTGCAAAATGGGGAAGTCGTGCGAGGTAAGGCGGCTCAAAAATCCTCCTCAATACTCGAAGGACAGATTCATGGAGCCGAAGGCGTGTTGGCCCCCTTCCTCGAACTGGGTGGTACGGATGATCTGGGCGTAGGAGAGCTTCCAGCCGTTGTAGACGAGGGAGACGCCGCCGACGAAGTCCGTCACCAGCGGTTCCTTCTCGGCGCGGTAGCTTTCGCGGAAGGTGTTGCCGTCGAGCGTGATGTCGCGGATGACGCCCCGGGAGTCGAGTGAGCCGAAGAGGAAGAGGCTGAACTTGCCGCCAATCGGGTCTGTAATCGGCACGGTGGCGTCTCCCGCCGGGCGGATGATGGCCACGCCGTAGTCTTCGGTCAGGTTCCAGCCCACACGGGCACCGCCACCCGCATTGCCGTAGGTAAAGACGTTCCCGACGCTGAAGCCGGTGTGGTAGAACATCTCGAAGCCCATCAACTCCATGTCACCCAACAGGAGATGGCGCCACTTGCGCTCCCACACTAGGTTGACGCCTGGCTCGTTGTGGATCTGGTTGTCCCAGCCGTTGGCGCGCGCGGCTCCCTTGATGCGGTGGATCGTGTTCTGCGTCTCCTCACCCAGGGCAAGCGGCCCCACGACCCCCACGGTCAGCTCCAGGGTATCGAGCCAATTGTCGCTGCGGTGGTGCAGCCCCACCGAGCCGTAGAGCCAGGCGGCATAGGGCCGGTCGTCGATTTGCGGCTCCCGACTATTGATGTCTTGCGGCGTGTACAGGTTTTGGCCGAGGGAGAAGGCCACATGACGGTCGCGCACCGCCTCCTGATGGATCCAGGGCAGGTGTTGCATCACCCAGTCGGCCCAGTCTGCCGGCTGCGGCCCCTGCTCGGGCATCTGCGGCGACACCCAGGTGGCCTTGACGCCATTGGTGTAATTCTTGTCCGTGCGCGCAAACAAGTCGTTCTCGAAGTAGAGGCTGAAGAGGCTCGGCGGGTGCGGCTCGGGCAGCGCCTGTGCACGCAGGGCGGCCCCCGGCCAGAACGGCAGGGCCAGCAGCGGAAGCATGGGAAGGCGGTGCAAAAGCATTAAACGACTGTTTCAACGGCAACGATTAGATTTCATGGCTCGTTTCGCAATCCCGGATTGAACAATTTTAACAATTTGGCAGTCTTAAACTTTATTCCCGCAATTTGCAGGAAGTTCATTCTTCATTTTCCAGCCCATGGCAGTAGCTGCGCTTTCACCCCTGATCTTCGAAGTGGTGTGCCAACGCGATTCCGGCACGTATGAGGCAGATTGCCTCAACGCCCTGATCCAGACCTCCGGCCGCGACCTGGAAGACCTGCACGACAAGCTGATGCAGGCCGCCACCCAACACTACGGTGAAGGCGTCGAGTTTTCCCCCAGCGACATCCATTTGTTGATGTACGAGGAATAGACGAGCGCGGAATAAGGCTTGCCAAGTGGCGCGGCCTTTGACGCAGTGGCGGACATGAATTTGACGTTTACCGACCGGGTGGCGCTCGTCACCGGTGCCGGCCGGGGAATTGGCAAGGCGATCGCAGAAGACCTGGCGCGCGAAGGCGTGAAGGTGATCTGCTTGAGCAAGAGCGAATCTTCCTGCGGCAAGGCGGCTGAAGAGATCCGTGCCCAAGGGGGCAATGCCGTCGCCCTCGCCGTCGACGTCTCCGATGGTGCGGCCGTCGCCCAGGCAGCCGAAGCCCTCCTCAAGGAGCACGGCAAGATCGACATCCTCGTCAACAATGCCGGCATCATCAACCGCAAGACGATTGCCGACATGAGCGTCGCCGAATGGCGCAAGGTGATGGATGTCAACGCCACCGGCGCGTTCGCCGGGCTCAAGGCGGCGCTGCCGCTGATGGCGGAAACCGGCGGCGGCTCGGTCATCAACATCTCGTCCAATAGCGGTTTTTCCGGCCATTACGACCCGGCCTATACCGCCAGCAAATGGGCGCTGCGCGGCCTGACCCGCACGGCGGCGATGGAATATGCCGAAAAGGGCGTGCGCGTGAATGCGATCTGCCCCGGCCTGATCGTCACCGATCTCAACCGCAACTCCCCGCATCTGAAGCCGATGATCGAGATGACGCCGATGGGCCGCAGCGGCGAGGCCGAGGAAGTGGCCCAGCTCGTGCTGTTTTTGGCCTCCGACGCCTCCGCCTTCATCACCGGCGAGGATTTCGTCATTGACGGCGGCTTCACCGGCGGCGCGGCCTATCGCCGCGTGGCGCGGGAGACGGGGATTTACTGAGGGGCTGCGTCGCGGGGAGGGGGCTTACCCCTCATCCGGCGCAT